>DATJGL010000235.1:0-16167 GCA_035495075.1 Gemmatimonadales bacterium | reverse complement strand
GCAGGATCGTCTGGGTCATGGCGCGCTCAAGAGTGGGAATCCCGCGTCGCTTCCAGCGCACGGGGGAGGTCGAGCAGAATTAGCAACCGATCGTAGAGCTGAACGACGCCGGTGAGGTAATCGGCGTGGCCCGACTTCACTTCGTCGGGGGTGGCGACGACCCGGTCCGCCGGCACCTTCTGGACCTGAGCGACGGAGTCCACCAAGAGGCCGAGCACCCGTCCTCGGACTTCGGCCACAATGATCCGGGCGGTCGAGCGCGGCACCAGTGGAGCCAGCCCGAGCCGACTGCGGATCTCGACCACGGGAAGAATTCGGCCGCGCAGGTTGGTGACGCCCCGGATGTGGGGGGGCGACTGAGGAACTCGGGTGATATCGCCCACCCGGATCACCTCGCGGACCGTCTCGACCGGAAGCCCGAACTCCTCGCCGTCGAGACGGAAGGTGATCAGGTGGAGCGTCGTCACCGGCGTCGGGGCCTGCACGACCGCGCCGGCCGCCAGCTGATCGGCGAACTCGAACACCCCAACCGGCGCTGGTGCGGGGCCGGGCGCAGGGTCGGGCGCGACCACAGTCACCTTCGTGCTGTTACGCCCCATATCAGGCCGCCTCCCGCTGTGCGACGATGCCGGCAGCGTCCAGGATGCAGGCGACCCGTCCGTCGCCTAGAATGGTCGCGCCGGACACCATGTCGGGACGGCCAAGACTCGGGTCGAGGCCTTTCACGACCACGTCCTGGTGCCCGACCAGCCGGTCCACCAGAATCCCCCGTCGGCGCGGTCCCGCAAACAGGACCACGAAGTAGTTCCGCGGCACCGAGCGGCTGGTGCCGGTCCCCAGGAGCCGGCCGCCATCGGCCACGTGAATCGCGCTTCCTCGCCACATCAGAACGCCCTGGCGGTTGATCTCGTGGAGCGTGCCCGGCTCGAGCCGCACGGTCTCGGCCACGTGGCTCAGAGGAACAGCGTATCGCTCGCGATCCACCTCGACGATCAGTGAGCGAACGATCGCCAGCGTGAGGGGCAGGCTGAGTGCAAATGCCGTCCCCTGTCCCGGCCGGCTCGCGACCTCGATGCTGCCGCCCAAGTCGTGAATAGCCGCCGCCGCGGCATCGAGCCCCACGCCGCGTCCGGCGATGTGTGAGACCCGCTCTGCGGTCGAGAAGCCGGGAACGAAGATCAGGCTGTATACGTCGGCGGGCGCCGCCGACGGCGCCTCCAGACCGAGCTCCCGCGCCTTGGCGAGGATTCGGTTGGCGTCGAGCCCGCGTCCATCGTCCGACACGGTGATCGACACCCGGTCCGCCAGAGCAGTGGCCCGAAGCCCCACGGTACCCTCGGCAGGCTTGCCTGCGCGGTGGCGCTCGGCCTCCGGCTCGACCCCGTGCACCACGGCGTTCGACAGCAGGTGAACCAGCGGTTCTCCCAAACGGTCGAGAATGGTCTTGTCCAGCAGCGTGTCGCCGCCCTCGATGACCAGCCGCACCTTCTTTCGCTCGTCGCGAGCCAGATCGCGCACCGATCGGGTAAAGCGGCCGAATACGGTCGAAATCGGGAGCAGCCGCGTCTGCATGAGGGCGCTCTCGAGTCGCTTCATCGTCGCGCCGAGAGCCACCACCACTCGATCCAAGTCGGCCAGCTCGGCGCCGGCTCCGATGCGGCTAGCGAGCCGGCCATATACCTCCGCCAGGGCAGACTGCTCGATCATCGCTTCGCCGAAGATCTCGAGGAGAGTGTCCAGCCGGCGGAAGTCGACCCGCACCGTTCCACCCTCGGCGCCGCCCTCGGTGCGACGGTCGGCCCGACGGCGCTCGACCCGAAGGGATGCTGCCTGGGTGCCCGTAGCAGTTGAATCGAGGTGGGAGCGAACCCGCTCGACAAAGGCGTCCGCCGGGCCAGCGCCGGCCTCCGGCTCCGCGGCGGCCCGAATGAGATCCACGAGCAGCCCCGAGCCCTCGACCAGGAGCCCGGCCTCGACCTCGGTTCTGGAAGTGGTGTCCTTCGCGACTCTGGCGGAGAGGTCCTCCAGTGCATGGGCCACCACCTGCATCGCGCGGAGGCCCATCATCGCCGAATTGCCCTTGAGGGTGTGGAGCGTGCCTTTGAGGCCCGTTACCGCGGCGGCGTCGCTATCACCGGCGGCCCATCGCCGCTCGAGTGCCAGGCACGCGTCGTTCACAGCCTCCGCCAAAGGGAGGCATTCGGCGATGTATTCCCGGATCAGCTCGCCGAAAGCGTGATCGTGCGACATGGTCAGGCAGCGGGTGCGCGATCGGCTTGGAGCCGCGCGACAAGACGCTCGACGTCCGAAGGCTGGAACGGCTTGCGGAGGTAATCCCAGGCCCCGGCCGCTCGGCCGCGGGCCTCGTCTTCCGGAGTGCTTTCAGTCGTCACCAGCACGACCGGCACGTGGGGGTGCAGGTTCTCGGCGCTGCGCTTCGCGAGGAACTCGAGCCCGTTCATCTCAGGCATGTTGAGATCCAGCAGAACCACGGTGAGTTCGGGATGCGCTGCGAGCAACGCGTAGCCCTCGCGACCATTCATCGCATGATGGACCGTGCTGCCCGCCAGAGGACCCTTCGAGAAGATCAGACGGTACATCTGATGGTGGAGCGCGGAGTCGTCCACGACCAAAAAAGTGCCGGGACGAGCCGTTGAAACCGTCATGAGGGGAACGTCCTCCAACGCTTCATGCGCAAAGGCTGCTTACGGAAACGGAAATCGGGTCGGGAGCTTTGGCGGAAAGGGCAAATCACATACCAGTGCGTTACAATCGGCTAAGCGATTGGCACCTCACACGGTAGCATGGTCGTTCGAGCCAGTAGCCTCAGGCATTGCCGCAAGATGCCGGAAACGCAATCGATCTGGCGTCCAATGACTTGGCGTGGGATATTCCCGGCCCATGCGCCGCAGCACCGTCCTCACCCTTATTGCCGTCGTCGTCTTTACCGCCTTTCTCCTCTACTCCACGCTCACATCGCAGCGAGCCCAGTGTGCCGTGACGGTCGAGTACGAGGGTCGTCGGAACGAGGCCACTGCTTCGGCGGCAACCGAGCGTGAAGCGGAGCAACAAGCGCGCACTACCGCCTGCGGCCCGATCGCCGCCGGTATGAACGCGACGATCGCCTGCACCAACCGGACGCCCGTGAAACGCGAGTGCCGCGCCTTGTGACGGTGCGGCTTCGCATTCCGCATCCGATCATTCTTCTGCTCGGCTGCTTGTTGGCCGCCGCACTGCTCAGTCATGTACTCCCGGCCGGACGCTATGACCGCCGCGACGATCCGGCGACCGGGCGCAGCGTCGTCGTACCCGGCACGTTTCACCGAGTGGCTGCCCAGCCACTCGGCCCATTCCAGACCCTCGTCGCCCTGCCCAAGGGTCTGGTAGACGCGGCCTCGGTGGTCTTTCTCGTGTTTCTGGTCGGCGGCGCGTTCGCGGTGGTCGAGCAGACCGGGGCGCTCGGTCAAGCGGTGGGCTGGCTGGCGCGCCAGGTGGAGCACCGCGAGGCGTTGGTCATTCCGATCGTGAGCCTGGCGTTCGCGGTCGGTGGTCTGACGGAGAACATGCAGGAGGAGATCATCGCGTTCGTGCCGGTGTTGCTCCTCCTCACCCGACGCCTCGGATTCGATCCGGTCACCGCGGTGGCGATGAGCCTCGGCAGCGCGGCGGTCGGGGCGGCGTTCAGTCCGATCGACCCGTTTCAGGTCGGCATCGCGCAGAAGCTCGCAGAGCTGCCGCCGCTATCCGGCGGACTCTTTCGGACCGTCTTTATGGGGGTAGCCCTGGGGCTTTGGACCTGGGGAACGGTCCGCTATGCCCGCAAGACGCAGGTCGCCGGCGAGCAGGTGCCCGACACCATCCGGCGCGGAGATGTCGCCGGGGCGCGAACCGGCATCGTGCTCAGCCTCGTGCTTGCAGCCTTCGCCCTCCTCGTTCTCGGTATTCTCCGGCTCGGGTGGGGGTTCGACCAGCTCTCGGCGGTGTTCTTCGCGATGGGGCTCGCGGCTGGGCTGGTAGCAGGCCTGGGATGGTCGGGTACGGCGGAGGCGTTCGTGACCGGCTTCCGCTCGATGGCGGGCGCCGCGATGCTGGTGGGCTTCGCACGCGCGATCTACGTGGCCCTCGATCAGGGGCAGATTCTCGACACCGTCGTGCACGGCCTGTTCACTCCGATCGCCAACCTGCCGGTGACCGCGTCAGCCATCGGAATGATGGCCGCACAAACGGTCCTCCACGTGCCGGTACCGAGCGTGAGCGGCCAGGCGGTGCTGACCATTCCCATTCTCGTGCCGGTCTCCGACCTCCTCGGCCTCTCCCGGCAGGTCACCGTGCTCAGCTACCACTACGGCGCCGGACTGTGCGAGATCCTTACGCCGACCAATGGCGCTTTGATGGCAGTCCTTGCAGCGGCGGGGGTGCCTTACGAGCGCTGGATGCGGTTTGCGGTTCCGCTTTGGGGAGCGCTTTTTGTCGTGGGTGGCCTTGCCGTGGTGCTGGCGATCGCAACCGGCCTGCGGTAGAACCCTCGCTACTGAATCAGGCCGTCGAGCACGCGAAGGTCTGCCATGCCCACGTGGCGGCGGACCTCCTTGCCTTGCCGGTAGGCGATCAGCGTAGGGATGCCCCGAATGTTGAGTCGTTGGCTAATCGCTCGATTGGCATCCGTGTCGAGCTTGAGAACCAGCGCCTGTCCCATTCGGGCCCGGGCAAACTCATCCAAGGTAGATGCCATGGCTCGACAGGGACCGCACCAGTCCGCGTAACAATCGAGTACGACGGGAACGCTCGCCCCACCGATGACGCGGTCGAAATCGGCCTCCCTTACTTTGACGGGTCGATCCAGCCGAATGGGCCGACCACACGCAGCGCACTTGGGTCCCGCCTGAAGCCGCTCCAAGTCCACCCGGTTCAACACCCCGCAAACCGCGCAGGCGACTGTCACGGGTCTTCCTGTATTCGTCGTCGCGCTCATACCTCAGTCCTGCCCCAAGCGTTGCAAGCCAGAACGATAGATCTCGATCCACCTCTGCCATCGTACGATAACTGAACCTGCGGGGTCTGGCATACGTTTACCCACTTGGAGGGGTCGGTTGGATCGGCAAGCGGAAGGGTTGGCACTGCTGTTGCGTTGACAGTTGGTCGGTGCTTGGGGAGCACAGCCATCATGGGCGAACTCAAGATCCGGGAAATGGAACAGGACGGCGACTTTGCTGTTTGGTTCTCCGAGCTGGTGGCGGAGACCGAAGAGGCCGCCGGTTGGGGCAATCCGATCAATGACCGTTACCTCGTGCTCAGCAACGAGATCGGTGATTGGATCGGAGGGCTCCGCTTTTCCCTCCGGGGCGGGGTCGCCAACCTGCTCGATGTGGCAGTAGTTGAGACCGAACGGCACCAGGGGCACGCCCATCGGCTTCTTGCCGCTTTCGAGGAACGCTCGGAAGAGGCTGGCGCACACCTGGCCGAGTTTTGGACAGATGACCTCGAATCCCAGGGGCTACTTGCCGCGATGGGATGGCGGGTAGTGTTGCGGCGCCCAGGCTACATCGGGGGTCGCACCTGGGTGCTCATGGAGAAGGAGTTGGGCGCCGAGGAGTGAGCTAGGGCTTCCGATTGGCAGGAATCCGACCAGCCGCGTAGTTTTGGCGGCTGGTCTTTGTCTATCAGGCTGCGGGGTTTATTCGGCCCGTGGCCGTTTCTCTTCCCCAGAAAGAAACTCATGGGACTCACCGAATCAGCCCGCGAACTCTTTTCCAAGCTCGAAGTGCTCCGGGACCTTGAGGCCAAGGTCCGCGAGCTCATGGAGAATCACGAGCGGAAGCGGGAGCTGTGGTATCCCGTCGATCTGATCGGCCCCAAAGAAGGCGAATGCCCGGACACGCACTACAAGCAATTGCGGGAGCGCGCCGCCGGAATCCCGGATCCGGCCCGGGCGGCGCTGGCGCTCAATCTTCTCACGGAAGAGGGGCTGCCCCATTTCCACCGGCTGCTCGCGGTGTATCTGGGCGATGACAGCTTCTGGAGGATCTGGAACAACCTTTGGACCGCCGAAGAGGACCGGCATGGGCAGGTTCTCCACGACTACGCCCGCGAGGCCCGGCTCCTTCACCAACGGCGCCTCGAGGAAATGCAGTTCGAATACCTCAAGGCCGGCTTCCATCCCGAGTGGGACCGTGATCCCTACCGGGTCTTCGCCTACACGACCGTCCAGGAGCGCGCGACCCAGCACTCGCATGGGGAGACCGGGCGCATCGTGGGAGAGTACGAGCCGATACTGGGTGAGATCCTGAGCAACGTCGCGAAGGAAGAGGCGCGCCACTACACCTTCTATCGGACCGTATTCGAAGAGATCCTGAAGCGCGATCCGGATCAGGCCCTCCATTCGGCGTCGTTCATCCTGCCGAGCATCGACATGCCCGGATACACGATGCCGGGGTTTCGCGATCTCGCCGACGTGATCCGGCGCGCGGGCATCTACGGCCCGCGCGACTACCTCCGGATCGTGCAGGAGCAGATTCGCTACTGGAAGATCGAGAGCATCGACGGGCTCTCGGAGCTGGGCCGGAAGGCGCAGGAAAAGATCATGAGCATTCCCGATCGGCTGCGCCGGGTGGCGGAGATCGTGGAGACCCGCAGTCACGCAAAGACGTTCAGCTTCGAGGTCGTGTTCAACCGCGAATTCGCGATGGAATGAACCGGTCTCCCAAGCGTGCCATCCTGCTCGTGCTGGCGGCGGTCGCGGGCTGCTCCAGCTCCTCACCAAAGCCGACGCGCCACACGTCGGTGCTTGATACCCTTCCCCCCGAACGTCGCGACGCGGCGCTGCTTGGCCGCGAAGTCTTTCGTCTAGTGGATAAGGCCGCAGACTACCGCGGCTCCCATCTGGGTCACCCCCCGACCGAACTGCGCCTGATGGGCGTGGAGAGCCTGGCGCCACTGGTCGTGCGGCGGATTCGCGTCGTCAATGACTCCTCGGTGGTAACCGTGGCCTTCCGTCAGCCGGCCGGACGAAGGGTCACATCCTGCCAGGGCAACGCCCAGGTTCTCGAGGAGGCCAGCCTGAGCGGCGGAACGTTCACGGTGCTGTGCACGACGCCGGCCGGCACCGACGCCAAGTACGAGGTGCCCGCGCCGTGATGCTGGTGATGCTGGACACCATCGCGCGCGGTGTCGTGGTCGTGGTGTTCCTTTATGCGGTCCTAGTCGCCACCACCCAATGGGCCATCCGCCGCCGGCGTCTCACGCCGTTCGGCGCGTGGCCCCGGTTCGTGCGGCGGATCAGCGAGCCGGTATTGCTACCGCTCGAGCGGCGAATCATCCGCGCGGGCGGCAGCCCAAACGATGCACCTCTCTGGCTGCTCGGCATCGCCATCGTCGGCGGCCTGCTGCTCATCACGCTGGTCCGCTGGCTGATCGGCGCCGTGTACGAGGTCGGTGTCCTGACCCAGGCGCCGCCCCGGATCTGGTTGATCGAGGCCGTGTCCTGGCTTTTCAGGATTCTGATGATCGCGCTGCTGGTGAGGGTGATCGCCTCCTGGTTGGGCGTTTCCCCCTACAGCAAGTGGATCCGACCCTTTGCCGTGCTCACCGACTGGCTGCTCGAGCCGCTCCGTCGAGTGTTGCCGCCCATGGGACCGCTCGATCTCAGCCCGATGGTCGCCTACTTCCTTCTGTGGATCGCCCAGCAGGCGCTCGTTCGCGCCCTCCTCTGAGCCCTCTGGCCGCGGCCTCCGACGGCGTTCGCCTGCGGGTCAGGGTCCAACCTCGCGCATCGCGTAGCGAACTGATGGGGGTGCGGGGCGACGAACTCAAAGTGCGCGTCGCGGCGCCACCGATGGATGGCGCGGCCAACGAGGCCCTGGTCCGTCTCCTGGCCGACCGCATCGGCGTCGCCCCCTCGTCGGTGACGATCAGGGGCGGTGCATGGTCTCGCAGTAAGACCGTGGTCGTGAGCGGAGTTACCCTGGAACACGCGGCGCGGCAGCTGGGTTTGGAGTAGCGTAGGCGGGCTTCAGGCCAAGCCGGGGTTGCCGGCGCCGAACACTGGATTAGTTTGAGGGAGTCAACAAAGGTAGTCCGTGGCGATTTGGGGCAGCTTGCGGCCACGTTAAACAATCCGCTAAAACGCCTACCCCGGGGCCGTTTTGGCACCGGGTTTTTTGTTTACGAGCACACCGATGACCCTTTCGTCCTCATCCCCAGTTCCACCGGCCGACCACGGCGCGCGGGACGCTCGGCTCGCCCGGCTCCGTCCGCTGCTGGAGCAGCGGATCCTGGTGCTGGATGGCGCGATGGGGACGATGATCCAAGCCCACAAGCTCGCCGAGCGGGATTACCGCGGCGAGCGATTCGCCGACTGGTCCCGCGATCTCAAGGGCAACAACGACCTGCTCTCGATCACCCAACCGGCGATCATCGCAGGCATTCATCGGGAGTATCTCGACGCCGGCGCGGACATCATCGAGACCAACACCTTCAACTCCACCGCGGTCAGCATGGCCGACTACGGCATGGAGAATCTGGTCTACGAGTTGAACCTCCAGGGTGCCCGCCTCGCGCGGGCGGCAGCCGATGAGTTCGAGCGCCGGGAGCCTGGACGCGTCCGATACGTAGCGGGGGCGATGGGGCCAACCAACCGGACCGCCTCGATCTCGGCCAGAGTTCATGATCCCGGCTTCCGCAACGTGACGTTCGATGAGCTCGCCGCGACCTACGCCGAGGCTGCGCGTGGGTTGCTCGACGGCGGGGTGGACCTGCTGCTGGTCGAGACCATCTTCGACACGCTCAACGCCAAGGCAGCGGTCTTCGGGATCCAGACCGTGTTCGACGAGCGCGGCGACCGGGTTCCACTCATGATCTCGGGCACCATCACCGATCAGAGCGGGCGCACCCTCTCGGGTCAGATCCCCGAGGCGTTCTGGTATTCACTGATGCACGCCGAGCCTCTGGTCGTCGGCTTCAACTGCGCGCTCGGCGGCAGGGCGCTTCGGCCTCACGTGCAGGAGCTCGCCAGGGTCGCACCGGTGTTCGTGAGCGCGTACCCCAACGCCGGCTTGCCCAACGAATTCGGTGGCTACGACGAAACCGCGGAGGTCACGGCTGCGGTGCTGCGTGAATTCGCCGAGCACCGGCTGGTCAACCTGGTCGGCGGTTGCTGCGGGACCACGCCGGCGCACATTCGGGCCATCGCCGAGGCGGTGCGTGGACTGCCGCCGCGCCGGCCTCCAGAGTTGCCGCACCGCTGTCGGCTGAGCGGCCTCGAGCCGCTGGTAATCGGCCCTCAGACCAATTTCGTGAACGTGGGCGAGCGAACCAACGTGACCGGGTCGCGTCGCTTCGCCAAGCTCGTTCTCGAGGGCCAGTACGAAGCCGGCCTGGAGGTCGCCCGACAGCAGGTCGAGAACGGCGCCCAGATGCTCGACGTGAACATGGACGAAGCCATGCTGGACTCGGCGGCTGCCATGCAGACCTTCCTGCGCCTCGTCGCGTCGGAGCCTAGCATCAGCCGGGTGCCGATCATGATCGACTCTTCGAAATGGTCGGTCATCGAGGCGGGGCTCAAATGCGTCCAGGGTAAGGGCGTCGTCAACTCCATCTCACTCAAGGAGGGGGAGGACGCATTCGTCCATCACGCGCGGCTGGTTCGCCGCTACGGCGCCGCCGTGATCGTGATGGCGTTCGACGAGCGGGGTCAGGCGGACACGGTCGAGCGGAAGGTCGAGATCTGTGCCCGCTCCTATCGCATCCTCACGCAGCAGGTCGGCTTTCCGCCCGAAGACGTGATCTTCGACCCCAACATCTTCGCCATTGCGACCGGCATCGAGGAGCATGCCGGGTACGCCGTCGGCTACATCGAGGCGACGCGGCAGATCAAGGCGACCCTGCCACACGCACTGGTGAGCGGCGGGGTGAGCAATGTCTCGTTCTCGTTCCGGGGCAACGATCCGGTCCGGGAGGCGATTCACGCGGTGTTCCTCTACCACGCGATCCACGCGGGCATGGATATGGGGATCGTGAACGCAGGGGCGCTTCCGATTTACACCGACATCGAGCCAGGGCTGTTGGAACGGGTCGAGGATGTGGTCCTGAACCGGCGGCCCGATTCCACCGAGCGGCTTCTCGAGGTAGCGGACTCGGTCCGGGGACGAGTGGCAACCGAAAGAACCGACCTGGCGTGGCGCAAAGCACCGGTACAGGAGCGATTGACCCACGCCTTGGTGGAAGGCATCGCCGACTACGTGGTCGAGGATACCGAGGAAGCACGACACCTGTACGAGCGACCCATTCAGGTGATCGAGGGGCCGTTGATGGACGGTATGAACGTCGTGGGCGACCTGTTCGGCTCAGGGAAGATGTTCTTACCCCAAGTGGTGAAGAGCGCCCGGGTGATGAAGAAAGCCGTCGCCCATCTGGTGCCTTACATCGAAGCACAGAAGGAGACCGGCGCGCGGCCCAAGGGCAAAGTGCTCCTCGCCACGGTGAAGGGTGACGTGCACGACATCGGCAAGAACATCGTCGGCGTGGTGCTCCAGTGTAACAACTACGACGTGGTCGATCTCGGTGTCATGGTTCCCTGCGCGAAGATTCTGGAGACGGCACGTACGGAGAAGGTGGACCTGGTGGGCCTCTCCGGCCTAATTACGCCCTCTCTCGAAGAGATGGCCTTCGTCGCCAGCGAGATGGACAGCGAAGGTTTCCAGGTTCCGCTGCTGATCGGCGGCGCGACCACCTCACGGGTGCACACCGCAGTGAAGATTGCGCCGCAGTATCACGCGCCTACGATCCATGTTCTCGATGCCTCGCGTGCGGTGGGGGTGGCGAGCAGCCTGCTGAGCGAAAGTGGCGGTCGAGACGCTTTCGTGCAGGGTATTAAAGACGAGTACCAGGGCATCCGCGATGCCCGCGCCGAGCGGGCGGCGGGAGAGCGGCGGCCGAGTCTCGCGGAGGCCAGGGCTAACCGGCTCGTGATCGACTGGCGCGCTGCGCCGGCTCCCAAGCCGTGTTTTCTGGGCATCAAGGCGCTGGACCGCTATCCGCTGACGGAACTGGTAGACCGGATCGACTGGACTCCGTTCTTCCAGACTTGGGAGCTGGCAGGCCACTATCCTGCAATCCTGGAAGATCCCAACCTCGGTAAGGCGGCTCGCGACTTGTTTGCCGACGCGGAGCGCATGCTGCGCAGCATGGTCACTGATCAGACGCTCACCGCCCGCGGGGTCGTCGGGTTCTTCCCAGCCAACGCGGTGGGCGACGACATTGAGCTCTACGACGACGATTCTCGACAGCGGGTGGTCGGCGTGATCCGCACGCTTCGCCAGCAGATGGCCAAGCGGGACGGCCGACCCAACCTGGCGCTGGCGGACTTCGTTGCGCCCAAGGACACCGGGCTGCGCGACTACGTCGGTGCGTTTGCCGTTACGGCCGGGCATGGCCTGGAGGCGCTGGTCGCGAAGGCCGAGGCATCGCACGACGACTACAGCGCGATCCTGGCGAAAGCTCTGGCCGATCGTCTGGCCGAGGCCTTCGCCGAGCGACTGCACGAGCGGGTGAGGACCGAGCTGTGGGGTTATGCGCGGGACGAGGCGTTGGACAACACCGCGCTGATCAAGGAGCGGTATCAGGGTATCCGTCCGGCGCCGGGCTACCCTGCCTGCCCCGATCATACCGAGAAGCAGGCTCTCTTCGACCTGCTGCAAGCCCAAGCGAACGCCGGCATCACGCTAACGGAAAGCTTCGCGATGCTGCCTACCGCAGCGGTGAGTGGCTGGTACTTCTGGAGGCCAGAGGCAACCTACTTCGGTGTCGGGAAAATCGAGCGGGATCAGGTCGAGGACTATGCTCGCCGCAAAGGCATGGACGTGCCCACAGTCGAGCGATGGCTCGCCCCAAACCTTAATTACGAAAGATGATTCAAGGAAATAGATGCGCGATCTGAATGATCTGCTCGCCGACGGCCGAGTCCACGTCTTCGACGGCGCCATGGGCACCATGCTCTATGGGCGCGGGGTGTTCGTGAATGTCTGCTACGACGAGCTAAACGTCACCCAGCCTGGCGTCGTGCAGGAAGTGCACGAAGCCTATGTCCGCGCCGGCGCCGAGATTCTCGAGACGAATACGTTCGGCGCCAACCCGGTCAAGCTATCGGCCTATGGTCTGGAGGATCGGACCCATGAGATCAACCGGGCAGCGGTCGAGATCGCGCTGCGCGCGGCGCACGGCCGCGCAGCCGTGGTCGGCGCGATCGGGCCGCTGGGGATCCGGATCGAGCCGTGGGGCCCCACTGCCAAGAGCGAGGCGGTCGAGCACTTCAGCCGTCAGGTGGCCGGACTGCTCGAGGGCGGCGTGCACGGATTCATTCTGGAGACCTTCAGCGATCTGGAGGAGCTGCATGCGGCGCTCACCGCCGTGCGGCGCCTCTCCACCTTGCCGGTCGTTGCCCAGATGACGGTCGGTGAAGACGGCAGTACTGCCTACGGAACCGCGGTGGAAGCCCTGGCCGCCCAGCTCACCGAATGGAACGCCGACGTCGTCGGGCTCAACTGCTCAGTGGGCCCTGCCCCGATGCTCGACGCAGTTGAACGGATGGCTGCGGTGACTACTAAGCCCTTGTCGGCCCAACCCAACGCGGGGCTACCGCGCGCCGTGGGCGACCGCCGGATCTATCTCGCGAGCCCGGAGTATATGGCGCAGTATGCCCGCCGCCTGATTCAGGCTGGCGCTCGGCTCATCGGCGGCTGTTGCGGCACCACGCCCGAGCACATCCGACGAATTCGGGAGCAGGTCGCCAGTGCCCACCCGCGGCCGGTTGCAGTCAACCGACCGAGCACGGAGGTCGAGCGGCCCGCCGGCATCGATCCGGCGCCGCTGGCGGATCGATCACGCTGGGGTCGAAAGCTCGCTGCTGGAGAATTGGTCGTCAGCGTCGAATTGGTGCCGCCTCGGGGCTGGCATGTAGGGCCGATGCTGGAGCATTGTCGCACGCTCAAGGAAGCGGGCATCGATGCAGTGCACGTGCTCGACAGCCCGCGGGCGCAGTCGCGCATGGGAGTGCTCCCGGCCGCGCTCATTATCGAGCGCGAAGTCGGCATGGAAACCGTCTTCCACTACACCTGTCGCGACCGGAACATGCTCGGCATGCTGAGCGATCTGCTCGGCGCCGCCGCGGGCGGGTTGCGCAACATCCTCATCGTCACCGGCGATCCACCGGTGGCAGGGCCGTACCCGGATGCGACCGCGGTCTTCGACATCGACAGCATCGGACTCACCAACATCGTCCGGCAGCTCAACCGGGGACTCGATCCGGGCGGCAACGCCATCGGCGACCCGACGCGCTTCGTGATCGGCGTGGCGCTCAACCAAGGGGCCGTCGAGCTGGATCGGGAGCTGGAGCGCTTTGCCTGGAAGGTCGAGGCGGGAGCGGAGTTCGCGTTGACTCAGCCGGTATTCGATCCAGAAGCGCTCGCACGGGTCATCGACAAGGCCGGCCGGCGCGTGCCGGTGATCGCCTCGCTCTGGCCGCTCACCTCGCTCAGGAACGCGGAGTTTCTGGGCAACGAGGTACCGGGGCTGCACGTGCCGAGTTCAGTGATAGACCGGATGCGCCAGGCGCAGGCACGAGGGACCGAGGCTGCTCAAGCAGAAGGCGTGCGGATTGCGCAGGAGATGTTCGAGGCTGTGCGTGGCATGGTGCAAGGCGTCCAGGTCAGCGCGCCTTTCGGCCGGGTCGATCAGGCTCTCGAGGTGCTCGAAGTACTCTCGCCGGCAGATCCGCTCAACTGATCAGGTCCAGGATCCGTTTGTAACGTGTGTCGGGTCGGTCGAAGCCGAGATTGCTCACGTAGACCTTGTCCACGCCGATTTGGCGCAGGGCGCAGATGGTTCGGGCGCAAATCTCCTCCGGCGACAGCCCCGCCTCGAAGTCCCGCGTCACTCCCTCAGCCGGCACCGGAAAGAAGTTCCCCAACTGGGTCAGCGTCCGCGGGTTCGCACTCCGGTAAAGGAAGACCCCAAATACGCCCGGATACGGCAGCCCCCGCCGTCGCCCTTCGGCCAGAAAGTCCCTGACCGGATCGATGTTGTGATGGGAGACGATCTGGGTGACGTAGTAGTCGGCGTCGAAGCCCTGGTCCAGCAGAAAGTCCACCTGACGCTCGGGCTCCCGATGAGGATTGACCCACCCGCCGAGGGTCAGGTGGGGAGCCCACCGACGCATCAGATGCCGTAGCTCGTAGGCGTGCGGCACCACGCGGGGCGTTCCGCCCGACTGATCGCCGCCGACCACCGTCAACGCCTCGAATCCGTGCGAGGCCGCGCGAGCGGCGTAGAGCTGGATGTACTCGAGCGAGTGCTTGCAGGTGATGAATGGCACCAGTCGCTCGGCGGGAAGCTCCCCGGCGAGGTTGGCCGTGAGATGAGCGAGGTTCTCCTCCTCCGAGCGCCCCACGGCGTTATCGGTCAGGAAGATCAGCGTGTCCTGGCGGGCGAGACGGCGAATCGAGTGGTACATGTCGATCCAGGCGTCTACGCTGTCGGCGTACGACATCCCGCTCTGAGGCGGCCGAAGCTCCACCGCAACGAGCGGGCGGTCTTCGCGCAGGCGCCGGAGAACCGAGGTGACGGGGCCGGAGGGCGTGCTGGAGGTCATCGTGGCGGGGAAACGTAACAGGGCGCCGAGGTTCCGTCTCGTAACGGCCGGTAGTGCTCCAGCGCGCAGCGCGGAGCGGTCCACGCCGGTAGGTTGAGGGAGTCAGCAGCTTCAGGAATCGCCCGGCGCTGGACCCATGACTCCGCAACGGGTAGCCGTCTTGTCCTTGATGTTGGCCGCCTGCAGCACGGTCGAAAAGATCGGAGCGCCCGCTACACCCTACCGAACCGACACCCCCGCCGTGGGCGAGGTCCCCGATGAGCAGCTCATCGATGTGATCCGGCACGGCGATCTGGTCGTCCTCGGCACGCCCGTGGACCGGGTGTCGGAAGCCGGCTTCTTCACTCCCAAGTTTCAGATGGGAGCGCGCGAAACCTGGTACAGCGTCAAAGTCGTTGTGGACTCGGTCGTGAAGGGCAACTTGCGCCGTGCCCAAAAGGTGGATCTGGGAATGCTTCCGGCCTGGCTCAATCCCGGCCCACCGTTTCCAAACCTCGGGGCCAACGAGATCGTGGTGCAATATCCCGAGACCGAGTCACCCAACATGCACTGGGGACTGGCCCCGGTCCTCACCCTGGGCGAGCGCGCGATTCTCATCCTCAAGAAGTGTTGGTACTGCCTGCCCATCACGGGGATTTCGAATCCCCGCGGCCCGTACTACACGGCGAATCCGTGGGTGGCGATGACCTGGGGGAGCAAGCTGCCGCCGGGTGAATGGTCGAGGGTAGTGCGGCTCACCAAGGAGCTGCGATCCGCTCGCGCTTCGCGCTGATCCGGTTCAGTTGAGGCCCACCATTCCTCGAGCCGACGCGATCAACTTCTCCGGATCGTAGCCAACGCCGTCCTTGAATACCGTCTCGACGTTCTCGATGTCCTTGACGTCGTGCGACGGGTCGCCGCGGACCACGATCAGATCCGCCTGTTTCCCCGGCGCCAGCGATCCGACCTTCTTGTCCCGGCCGAGGTACTGGGCGCCGTTCAGGGTTGCGATCCGGATCGCTTCGAGCGGCGAAAACCCGGCTTCCACCAGCAGCTCGACCTCACGCTGATTGGAGAATCCGGCCACCACGCCGCCGTACCCGGTCGGGTCGGTACCGGCCAGCAGGAGCCCGCCCGCAGCGGCAAAGGCCCGCTCGAACGCCATCTCTTTCCTGAGGAGCACGGTCCACGTCGTGTCTCCCCGATCCGCGATGCGGGCCCGTCTCCGCAGATAGGCGACTCTCGCGTCCGCGGTCATGACGTCGAGCACCCGGTCTGGCAGCGGTGGACGGTGAGGCCCGAAGGTTTCGAAGACCGTGAGGGTCGAGGTGACGGCAACTTTGTGAGCGACGAGATCGCGGATCAGCCCCTGCAATGGCGCACCGGCCATGTCGAGCGCCATCAGCGACGACTCCACCGCGTCGTCGTCGGGGCACTGATCGGGCTTCTTCCCGGCGACGAAGTCGCTCGCGACCAGGAGCCCATGTTCCAGATCATCGATGCCGAGCGCGGCCGCCTCGTGGAAGGTGACGGAGCAGAGGTGCCCG
>DATJGL010000234.1:0-8750 GCA_035495075.1 Gemmatimonadales bacterium | reverse complement strand
GCCGCCCGCAGCCGCACCAGCATGCCGTTTTCCAGCCCGTTGGTGATCAACCGAACGTCCTCGCTCCGATGCGCGGGCTCGAGCTGGGCGATCTGGACCAGGACCAGCTCCAGGTCCTGCAACAAGAGCTTGAGTTTGGGGTCCACCGCGGCAGGCGAGTCGAGCAGGAGCCGGTTCGTCGCGAGCAGTTGCCGCGCCGTGGCTGAGGCGAGCTGCTCCTGCCGTCCCTGCCGAACGGACGCCTTGAACAGCGTGAGAAAAGCCTCTGCCTGGCCCAGGTGCTCCGCCGTTGCGACGCGATATGCTGTGGCGTCTTCTCGGGGAGCGTTGGTCGCGATCGGGTTGGACGCGGGGAGCGTCGGTGGGACGATCGGCGCTCGGATCGTGAGGCGGCCGATGGCAACCCCGATCGCAAGCACAGCCGCGATCCCTGCCGCCCAAACCAGAAAGCGGCGCGGGCGAGCGCCAACCCGGGGTGTGCCGGAGTCTGCGCGCCGCGCCGCGATCTCCGCCCACATCTGCTCTCGCGGTGGCTCCGGCGGCCGATGATACGCGCTCGCCGCGTCCCGGAGCTCGGGTTCGAGGGGCTCGTCGTCTTCGTCCAGCATCATGGTGTCGTCATCCCTTGGCGAAATCGGCGAGGCTCTGCCTCAGCTTCGCTCGAGCACGAGACAGTTGCGCTTTTGACGTCCCCGGCTGCACTCCCAGCATCTGGCCGATCTCCTCGTGGGTGTAGCCTTCCACGTCGTGCATCAGAAAGACGGAGCGGTATCCCTCGGGGAGATCGTCTATGGCCCGGGCCAGGCGGATCTTCAGGTCCGGCTCCGCTTCCCGCGGTGTCGCCCCCAGCTCCACGGCCCCGTCCAGGCCCACCTCACGGGTCCGAAGCCGCCGTACCTTGCGCAAGCCATTGAGGGCCACCGACAGCGCGACCGCGCAGATCCAGGTTCCAAGCGAGGAATCCCCTCTAAAATGGCCCAGCCGCTCAAACACCCGGATGAACGCCTCCTGGGTGTAATCCTTTGCCTGGTCGGGATCTCCGGCGATGCGATACACCATCCGGTAGACCCGGTCGACGTGCGCGTCGTACAACTCGCGCGCGGCGGTCGCGTCACCGGCCTGTACACGGGCGATCAGAAGTCCGTCGTCCACCGGTCTCCGCTCGAGGGTTGCGACGCGTCCCCAGGCGTCGGTGGTCTGACACCCAAGCTCGCAAGAGAGTTGCGTATGGACCGGCGGGGCGCAACCAATCCCCGGCTCAGGGCATCTCAGTTCCGTAAACGCTCAGCGAGAGGACTCATGCGGTTGGAGCAAACACGGCCGCCCGCGTCGGCCGAAACCGGAAAGGTTGAATGCCTGCGCGACAAGCAGGGGCGGTGCATCGGGAAGGTTGTCGAAGCGGTGGCGGAGCGGCTCGTGGGCCGGGGCGCCGCCACGGTTCTCCTGGTCCGCCCACAACCTCGCGTGATCCTAGCCTAACACCAAGCACCACAATCATTTGAAGTCAGCGGCCGCGATTGCGGCCGCCCGCCGGTCCGGGGTATATTTGGAGCGTACCGCAGCCATCCTGGGGCTGCTCTCGCTTCTCGCCACCCCGATCCACTCATGACCGCTCCCAACTCTCGCGAGCGCATCCTGCCTCGACTCATCGAGGAAGAGATGCAGCAGTCGTTCATCAACTACTCGATGAGCGTCATCGTCTCCCGCGCGTTGCCCGACGTGCGCGACGGGCTCAAGCCGGTGCATCGCCGCATCCTGTACGCGATGAACGAATTGGGCCTTGTGCCGGGCCGGCCCTACAAAAAGTCGGCAACCGTGGTGGGCGACGTTCTCGGCAAGTACCACCCGCATGGCGACGCCAGCGTGTATGACGCGCTCGTCCGCATGGTGCAGGAGTTCTCCCTTCGGAATCCATTGATCGATGGACAGGGGAACTTCGGCTCGGTCGATGGAGACCCCGCTGCGGCTTATCGGTACACCGAGGCACGCCTGACTCCGGTCGCCATCGCGATGCTGGAGGACATCGACAAGAACACAGTCGACTTTCAGCCCAACTTCGACGATCGGCTCCAGGAGCCGACGGTCCTCCCATCCAAGATCCCCAACCTACTCGTCAACGGCTCGAGCGGCATCGCTGTCGGGATGGCAACCAACATCCCCCCTCACAATCTCCGTGAGGTTGCGAAGGCGGTGGAACTCCTGGTGGACGAACCGGAAGCGTCCATCGCCGATCTTCGCAAGGCAATCAAGGGGCCGGACTTTCCCACCGGGGCCTACATCTACGGGCGCGAGGGCATCAAAGAAGCGTATGAGACCGGGCGCGGCCGTGTCGTCATGCGGGCCCGGGCCCAGATCGAGGAGAAAGCGTCGAGCGGACGATACCAGATTGTCGTGACCGAGATTCCGTATCAGGTCAACAAGGAGAATCTGGTCAAGTCGATCGCCGAGCTCGCGGTCGAGAAGAAGCTGGAGGGGATCAGCGGGGTCAACGACGAGTCCGACAAGGAGGGCATGCGGATCGTGGTGGAGCTCAAGCGCGACGCCAACCCCAACGTCGTGCTGAATCAGCTCTACAAGCACACCGCAATGCAGTCCACCTTCGGCGTCATCATGCTGGCGCTGGATCACGGCGCGCCGAAGGTGATGAACCTGAAGCAGCTGCTCGAGCGGTTCGTCGAGCATCGGCACGACATCATCGTCCGCCGTACCCGGTTCGACCTCGAGGCGGCGGAAGCCCGCGAGCACATTCTCGAAGGCCTGAAGATCGCGGTCGACAACATCGACGATGTGGTCGACATCATCCGCAAATCGAAGGACGTGCCCGACGCCGACGCTAGGCTGCGCAAGCGGTTCGGTCTCTCCGAAAAGCAGAGCGACGCGATCCTCAACATGCGCCTCGCCAAGCTCACCGGGCTCGAAATCGAAAAGCTCGAGGCCGAGCTCAAAGAAGTCCGCGCCACCATCAAGGAGCTCAAGAGCATTCTTGCGTCCAAGCCTAGGCGGATGACGATCCTCAAGAGCGAGATGGCGGACATCGCAGAGAAGTTCGGCGATGACCGGCGGACCGAGATCGTGGCCGACCAGGGCGAGTTCACGGTCGAGGACCTGATCGCCGAAGAGGACATGGTCATCACCATCTCCCACACCGGCTATATCAAGCGGATCTCGATCTCCACCTATCGGCGGCAACGGCGCGGCGGTCGTGGGCTCAACGGGGCGGACCTGAAGGAAGACGACTGGGTCGAGCACCTGTTCATCGCGAGCACCCACGACTATCTGCTGGTCTTCACCAACAACGGGCAACTCTACTGGCTCAAGGTGCACGAGATCCCTCAGGCCGGCCGGGCGGCGCGGGGCAAGCCGATCGTCAACTGCATCTCGATCAAGCCCGGGGAGCAGATCGCCGCACTGGTTCCGGTGCGGGAGTTCTCACCGGATCAATTCATTCTCTTCGCCACCCGCCAGGGCACCGTCAAGAAGACCGCGCTCTCGGAGTACAGCAACGTCCGCAACACCGGCATCCGCGCTATCAACGTGGAAGAGGGCGATGAGCTGATCGACGCCCAGATCTGCGACACCACCAGCGACGTGGTCTTGGCCACCCGCGAGGGGATGAGCATCCGGTTCCACCAGGGCGACGTCCGGGACATGGGCCGGGTCGCGACCGGCGTGAAGGGCATCGAGCTGGAGAAGAGCGATGCCCTGATCGGTATGGTGGTCATCCGGCGCGACGCGACGCTGCTGGTGGTGAGCGAGCACGGATTCGGTAAACGCAGCGAGTTGAGCGAGTACCGGGTCCAGAAGCGGGGCGGCAAGGGGATCATCACGTTCAAGGTCACCGACAAGACCGGCGCCTGTGTGGCGCTCAAGGAAGTGCAGCCCGACGACGAGCTCATGATGATTACCCGCCATGGGATCATTATCCGGGTGCCGGTCGAGGGTATCCGGGTCATCGGCCGGAACACCCAGGGCGTCAAGGTGATGAACCTCGGGTCGGGCGATGCCGTGGTCGACGTTGCCCGGGTGGTGAAGGAAGAGGAGAGCGGGACCGACGAGCCGGCCGGCGAAGAAGCGACGCCGAGCGCCGAGGACTGAGGCGCCTGGGTCCGTCGCTGGAGGACATTCGTGAGGCCGCCCGCACGCTCGCGGGGGTCGTGGTCCGAACTCCTCTTCTGGAAGTTCTGGTCGCGGGCCGAACGGTGCGGCTCAAGTGCGAGCAACTGCAGCCGATCGGTGCGTTCAAGCTTCGCGGCGCGTACACTGCCGTAGCCCGGTTGGGTGACCGTCGTCAAACCGGGCTGGTCACCGCCTCCAGCGGAAATCACGGCTTCGCGCTTGCCTGGAGCGCCAGAGCGTTCGGGGTCAGGGCCGTCGTGGTAATGCCAGAGTCTGCCGCCCGAAGGAAGGTCGAGGCAGTGCGGGAGGTGGGCGGCGAGGTGGTCTTCGCCGGCCGGACTCGGTCGGCGGAGCAGGGTGTCCAAGCCCAAGCGATGGCGGCAGCCGAGGGACTCAACTTTGTGCCGCCCTTTGACCACCCCGACGTGATCGCCGGACAGGCCACCTGTGGGCTCGAGATTCTGGAAGATGCGCCGGATGTCGAAACCATTCTGGTTCCAACCGGCGGCGGAGGGTTGCTCGCGGGAATCGCTGCCGCGGTGTCAGCTCTCAAGCCCTCGGTGCGGTTGATCGGCGTGGAACCCGAAGGGGCGGCCAAGCTCTCCGCAGCTCTGGCGCATGGAAAGCCGGTCGCCCTCGAACGAACGGAGAGTGTCGCGGACGGACTGCTGACCCAGGCCATCGGGAACCTGACCTGGCAGGTCATCCGTCCCGTCGTTCGTGAGGCCGTTCGGGTGACCGAGGTGGAGATCAGGCTCGCAGTCAGGCATCTTTACCAGCAAGCCCAAGTTGTAGTGGAACCATCCGGCGCGGTGACCACGGCTGCGCTGCTCGCCGGCCGCGTTAGCGGCGAGGGATCCGTGGTGGCCGTGGCGACCGGCGGGAACGTCGACCCGGCCCTCTTCGACCGACTGGTGCACGCAAGCGCATGAGCCCTGCTCCCAAGATTCTCGTCGCCGACGATGATCCCGCCCTCTCCCGCACCTTGTGGTGGATCCTCAAGGAAAACGGTTACGACGTCACCACAGTGCCGGGCGGCGAGCATCTGCTGGAGCGGCTCGAGACCGAGCCGTTCGACCTGATCCTGCTCGACATCATGATGCCGAAGGTGGATGGCCTCGAGCTGCTGGGCCGTCTCAAAGGAGACGATCGGTTCAAGGACCTTCCGGTTCTCATGATCTCGTCGATGCCGCCCGAG
Source organism: Gemmatimonadales bacterium (assembly GCA_035495075.1). Taxonomy (GTDB): domain Bacteria; phylum Gemmatimonadota; class Gemmatimonadetes; order Gemmatimonadales; family GWC2-71-9; genus DASQPE01. Next base: position 3,436 of record DATJGL010000234.1, on the reverse strand, counting down.
GAGGCCACCGTGCGCTCCCTGGGGCTCGGCGCCAGCGACTTCATCCCGAAGCCCTTCCGAATGAAGGAGCTGCTCGCCCGGGTGAAGGCACAGCTTCGGGTGGGGCGGCAGCTGAATCAGGCTCGCCTCGAGGCACGGAGCCGTTCGGCCATGATGGACATCATGACGGAGGTCACGGAGTCTCTCAAGCCGGACGAGATCTACCAGATCCTGGTTCGTCGGGTCGCCCAGGCGCTGAATATCTCGCGCTGCTCGATCATTCTCACCGGCCCGGAGGAACACACCGGCACGGTCGTAGCGGCGTACGAGAACCCCACCCTGCACAACTTGCCGATCGATCTGCGGCGGTACCCGGAGATCCATCATTGCCTCACGACGGGCGAGACCGTGCTTGCCCGCGACGTGTGCACCGATCCGCTCTATCGTGAGGTGCGCGACGCTTGGGAGGCGGAAGGCCGGGCGGTGCCCACCCGATCGGCGATCTGCATTGCCTTCTCGCTCAAGGACCATCCTGCAGGCGTGTTCTTCCTTCGGACAATGTCGGACGACGGACCGCTCACTGATCACGACCTGGAGTTCTCCGGCCAGGTGATTCGGTCGGCGGTCGCCGCTCTGGAGAAGGCCTACGATCTGGAGCACGCCGTGCTCGGGCAGGAGCAGCTGCGGCGCCTGGCCGAGACTGATCCTCTGACCGCCGTCTACAATCGGCGCGCGTTGATGCAGAAGCTGGAGCAGGAAATGGATCGTGCCGCCCGCTATGCGACGCGGCTCACGGCGATGATGATCGACATCGACAATTTCAAACACATCAACGACACCCACGGACACCTCGTGGGCGACAAGGTCTTGAAGCAGCTCGCGAACCTGCTCAAGCGGGAGCAGCGCTCGGTGGATATTCTGGCCCGCTATGGGGGAGAAGAGTTCGTCGTGCTCCTGCCCGAAACCACGGTCGCCGAATCGCGAAACTTCGCCGAGCGCATTCTGCGCCGGGTCGCGACGTATGACTTCGGGGACGCGGGACACGCAGTGCGAGTCACCATCAGCGTGGGGATGGCTTCCTATCCCGACGCCCGCGTCACTGACGGCCAGTCTCTGCTCAAGCTGGCCGACAGTCACCTGTATCGAGCCAAGTCCGACGGCCGAAACCGCTTCAGCGATTGAGCAACCGCCGCTGCCCTCGCTGCCACACGAACTACGCCGCCCCGGCGCGCTTCTGTCCGCGCGACGGGACTCCGCTGGTTGAGGTCGCCCCGCCACCGGACGACGGCGCCAACACCGCCAAGGTACGGGCTGTCGAGAAGGCAGCCGAGCCGGCCGATCCGCTCTACAGCAGCCTCACGGGACAGACACTCGGAGAGAACTACCTGGTCGATCGCCGGCTGGGCGAGGGCGGCATGTCATACGTCTACCTCGGCCAGGAGATCGCGTCCGGGCAAAAGGTCGCGCTCAAAGTGCTGTCCCCCAAGCTGAGTCGCGACCCCGCCTCGGTAGAGCGGCTACGGCGCGAAGCTGCGATCGCCATGCGGCTCTCCCACCCCAACGTCTGTCCCATTCTCGGCTTCGGCGAAACACCGCATCCACTGATCTATTTGGTGATGCCGTATCTCCCGGGTGAGCCGCTCAGCGACCACGAGATTCGTCGCGGTGCGATGGACATCGACGATGCAATTCCACTCTTGGTCCAGATGTGCCGGGGGCTCGAGCATGCGCACGGTCTCAACATCGTGCATCGGGACCTCAAGCCCGAGAACGTGATGCTGGTGCCCGACCGAGCCGCTCCGGCTGGCCTCCGCGCGGTAGTGATGGACTTTGGATTGGCAAAGGAACGGCGGGCCGAGCCGGAGGTAGTGAAGCTGACGCAAACAGGTATCGTGCTGGGGACGCCGGAGTTCATGAGTCCCGAGCAGATACGGGGCAAACCCCTCGACGGCCGCAGCGACGTCTACGCGCTCGGCGTGCTCGCCTTCGAGATGTTCACCGGACGGTTGCCCTTTGCGGGGAAGACGCCTCAGGAGATGATGCTCGCCCGGCTCAAAGGCGAGCCCACACGGCTGCGGGCGGTCCGACCCGATCTCCCCGCCAAACTGGAAGACGTCATCGTCCGCGCGCTCGCCGTTGAGCCGGCCGAGCGCCAGAAATCAATGAACGAGCTCGGCGCCGCCTTTGCCTCGGCTGTGGGGCCCACCGGTGTGTTTGGAAGACTGTTCGGACGGAAGTGAGGAACTGGGTCAGCCGCTGAGATCCTTCGAAAGGCCCCCTTCCTAGCATCCCGCCGTCCTGGCCAGGCGGCTCAGTCCCCCTCGGCCAATTTTGCAGACTCCTTCGCTCGCAAACAACGCTCAGAGGCTTGCAGCCCGCCACTTTGGCCGGAATTGGGTGGCTCTGAATCGGCACGTCCGCTGCAAATGTCACCGGCGTCGATCGGTGAAGCCGGTCGCCAGACTATCACAAACCCCTGTCTTCTGGAGGATAGAAAGATGTACCTCACCACCTCTCGGCGGAGCGTCGGCTCGCTGCAGAGCCTACGACGCCTGAACAGCCTGCTCGATGAGGCGTTTGGCACCTGGCCGCCGCAGTCGGCGGATTTCGGCAACATTACCTCGACTTGGATCCCCGCTACCGACGTGTTCGAGGATAAAGACGCGGTCAGGATCGTCGCCGAGATCCCCGGCGTCAACCCGCAGGATGTGAAGCTCTCGATCGAGAACAACGTTCTGACGATTCGCGGAGAGAAGAAGCAGACCGCGGAGGAGAAGACCGAGCGGCTGCATCGGTATGAGCGGACCTACGGCGTATTCGAGCGCGCCTTCGCTCTTCCCAACACCGTGGATCCGGAGAAGATCGAGGCCAAGGTCGAGGCGGGCGTTCTGAGCGTCGTTCTGCCGAGGGCCGAGCGGGCGCGCCCCCGGGAGATTCCGGTCAAGGCCAGCTAAGCGGCAGCCGGCTCGATGCGCAGGAAAAGAGGGGGCCTCCGTAGCAATACGGAGGCCCCTCCGCGCATACCGGATTGCCCTTTTTGTCGCGCATGCAGTAGTGTACGAGCGTGTCCACTCCACTCCCCATTCCCAACGTCGGTGTCAGCCACCACACGGCGTCCGACGCCGTCCGTGAGCAGTTGCCATTGACGGCAGGCGAGATCGCGTCCTGGCTCGAGCGCGAACGTCGCGCGGAGCGGTCGTTGATGGTGCTGGCGACGTGCAATCGCCTGGAGCTCTACTGGTGGGGTGACGACGACCAGCACGCGAGCCTGCTCGGCCTGGCCCGCAAGCAGGGTATCATGCTCGACGCTGGCACGGTCTATCGGCGGGACGGCCTGGCGGCAGTGAATCACCTCTTCCGGGTGGCGTCCGGGCTCGACTCGCAGGTCATGGGCGAGTACGAGATCCTGGGTCAACTGCGGCGGGCGCACGAGCAGGCGCAGGCGGTGGGCACGACG
>DATJGL010000233.1:0-16874 GCA_035495075.1 Gemmatimonadales bacterium | reverse complement strand
CCAGGGCGCGCCGTAAAGGAGACGTTCTTGAGCACCCAGGGAGCATCCGGAGCGTAGCGGAACCACACGCCCTCGAACGCGACCTCGCCACGATTCGGTTTCGACAGGGGCCGCGGGTTTCTCGATTCCGGGATCGTGACGGGCTCGTCGAGCAGGCGGAAGACCCGCTCGGACGAGGCCATGGCGCTTTGCAGCAGATTGAACTTTTCCGACAGATCCTGAAGCGGTTGGAAAAAGCGGCGCGTCAGCTGGATGAATGCGGCGAGCACGCCGACGGTCAGAGTGCCGCCGAGCGTTCGAAGCCCACCGTACCACAGCAGCAGGGCGAGCGCGATCGAGCTGAGGGCCTCCACCACCGGAAAGAAGATCGCGTAAATCGTGATCGAGCGAAGATGGGCCTCCAGATGATCCGCGTTGATCCGGCGGAACTCGGCGGAAGCGGCCCCCTCTCGGCCGAACAGCTGGACGATTCGTACACCTGACAAGTGTTCCTGGAGGTAGGCGTTCAGGCGCGCGAGTCGAATCCGGATGTCCCGGAACGCATCCCGGACGCTCCGTCGGAACAGGGTCACCGTGAGCCATACCGCCGGAATGACCGCGAACGCGACCAGCGCCAGCCGCCAGTCGGTTGCGAGCATCATGATCATGATCGCGCCGAGCGTGAACACGTCCCCGAAGACCGTCACCACGCCGGAAGAGAACAGCTCGTTCAGCGTCTCCACGTCGGAGGTGACCCGGGTCATGAGCCGGCCTACTGGGTGCCGGTCGAAGTAGGGAATGCTGAGTCGCTGCAGGTGACCGAAGATCTGGAGCCGCAGGTCGTACATCACCCGCTGGCCGACATATGTGGTAAGCAGCGTTTGGCCGTACTCGAAGAGGAACTCGAGGAGCAGGGCCACGAGGTAGATCGCGGCCAGTGTGCCGAGCAGGGCGGCATCGCGCTCCGGGATGGCGACGTCGAGCGCCCGCTGAGTCAGGACCGGTCCGACCAGGGTCAGTGCCGCACCACCAAGGAGGAGCGCCACCGCCGAAAGAACGGGGGCTTTGTATGGCCGGAGATAGACCAGCAGGCGTCGGAGGAGCCCCGCGTCGTAGCCGCGGTTGAGCGGCTCCTCGCCCTCGAGAGGCGCTGTCACGCCGCGGCCTCCGGCAAAGCCGTTTCGTCGACCGCTTTGAGGCCCTTTCTGACCCAGCCGGAGAACACGACGAAGCCCACGCCGAGGGTGCAGTAACTCAGAATGAACCGCCAAACCAGGGTGTACAGCGGAGTGAGCCCGCGGGGCACGTAGACCGACATTACCGCCGCGCTCAACAGCTCGGCAATGCCCGAGGCACCGGGCGTCGGTGCGAAGTACAGGAGAAACATCACCAGAGTCTGAACCAGCAGCACGTCCACGAAGTTCACCTGAATGCCGAGGGCCCGCAGCGCAACGTAGCCAGCGAGCAGCTTGTTGGCGTGGGATGGGCCGGACAGTATCCAGGCCCAGCCGAGCGCGATCCAGCCTCTCAGGCTGTTGAAGGCGACCACGCTGGCGTGGGCCTCCTCGATGCCTTTGGTGACGTGCTCCAGGCGCTCGGCGACCCGGCGGCTGCGGCGGCCGACGAACACGGCCATCCGATGGATAAGTTTCGCGGCAAAGCGGGGGAACACCACGATCGCGATCAGGACCAGGCCGATGGCCCCAACCACACTCAGGCTGCCGAGAAACAGATCGTATAGCGACAGGCCGAGCACGTTGCCTTTGGTGCCCAATGAGCGACCTGCGCCAAGCGAGATTGCGAGCGGACCAGCGATGCCGAAGAACGCAATGGTAGCGACGAAGCTCATCAGAGTGGAGGTGAGGGCGACGGGCAACGGAATGCCATAGCGTCGCAGGGTGTAGATCGTCATGGGGCCGGCGCCCGAGTTGAGCGGGGTCACGTACGCGGCCCAGGCTCCCATCCCGCCGGCGAGCAGACAGCCCTTGAGCGATGGGCGGGGGATGACGTGGCGCGCCAGCACCCACAACCTGAGCCCACCGCCGATCCAGTCCATCGAGGCAAGCCCGATCCCCACCACGATCCATCGCCAATCCAGCTGAGCGAACTTCGCGATCGAGGCGGAGATGTCCTTGCCGTATAGAAAAGTGAGCCCGTACCCAAGCAGGGAGGCGATGAGGAAGAACTCGAAGCCCCTGAGCAGGAGCTTGGGGGTCAGCAGGCGGGCCATTGGTCGGGAAAGATAGGCGGGGTCGGGGCTGGAGCGGGCGCGCGGGTGGTGCGTTTTGCGGGTGACCGAGCTGACGGCCCGGAGGAAGCTGGGGTTGGCGGGGCTTGGCCAGCCTCCTCCGGGCCGTCAGCTCGGTCACCGCAACCAACTACTGCTCGCCCCCGCCCCGTTATTTTTCGATCACATGTCCGATTCCGTCATCCGCATCGTCAACGCCCGCCAGCACAACCTCCGCGGCGTCACGGTCGACCTCCCGCGTCGCGCGTTGATCGTGGTCACCGGCCCGTCCGGTTCCGGCAAGTCCTCGCTCGCGTTCGATACGCTCTACGCCGAGGGCCAGCGAAGGTACATCGAGTCGCTGTCGACGTACGCCAAGCAGTTTCTGGACCGGATGCCCAAGCCGGCCGTGGATCGTCTGGAAGGCCTGGCGCCCGCCGTGGCGATCGAGCAGCGCAACCCGACCGTTTCCAGCCGATCCACGGTAGGCACGGCTACTGAGGTCTACGACTATCTCCGCCTGCTCTGGGCCCGCCTGGGAAAGACGTGGTGCCGGGTCTGCGGTGGACCGGTCCGGCGCGAAACGCCTCAGTCCGCAACCGACGAGATCCTCTCAACGGTCGCAGCGGAGGCCCGGCTCCAGATCGCGTTCCCGCTCCCAGTTAGCGCGCGCGTCACCCATCAGGCCGTGGTGGACAACCTGCGAGCACTCGGTTTCGTGCGGCTGGTGGCCGACGGACTGGCGCACCATCTCGATGAGCTTCCTCCGAAGCTCGATCTGACCGATGCCGCCGAGTTGCTCATCGTGGTGGACCGGCTGATCGCGGCGGCGGACCAGGCCGGCCGCGTCTCCGAAGCGGTGGCTACCGCCTTCAGCGAAGGCGAGGGCGTCGCGATCGCGCTCCATGAGGGTGATCGTCTTCGGTTCACCGAATTTCCCGCGTGCAGCAGCTGCGATACCCCAGCGGCGACTGTTACCCCGGCCCTGTTCTCCTTCAACAACCCTCGCGGTGCCTGCTCGGCGTGCAACGGATTCGGCGCGACCCTGGAGTACGATGAATCGCTCATCGTTCCCGATACGCGCCGCAGCCTGGCCAAGGGAGCCATCGATCCCTGGACCAAGCCGCGCTATGAGGGCCGGCGCCGAATCCTGCTCGAGCGGGCCAAGCAGCTCGACGTCGATCCGGCCACTCCATGGTCCAAGCTCAAGGCCGCGCAAAAACGAGAGCTGTTGCACGGCCGGAAAGGGCGCTACCTCGGAATCTTTCCCTTCCTCAAGGGTCTCGAAGAAAAGCGCTACAAGCAGTACATCCGCGTCTTCCTCCGGCAGTATCAGCTGGCCCGCACCTGTGAGGCCTGCCAGGGGACCCGCCTCAACCCGGACGCGTTGGGCGTCCGTATCGGAGACGATACGATCGCCGCCGTCGCCGCCCGCTCGGTGGACGCGATCCACGCCTGGGTCCGGGGCCTCAGCCTGTCGCCCTTCGAGCGCGAGATCGGCCAGCTCATCATCGATCAACTGGACAGTCGACTCGGCTTTCTACGCGACGTCGGACTGGGCTATCTCACGCTCGACCGTCAGACCCGCACTCTGTCGGGCGGAGAGGCTCAGCGGATCGCCCTGGCCAACGCGCTGGGTTCCAAGTTGGTCGATGCGCTGTACGTGTTGGACGAGCCGTCGATCGGCCTGCATCCCCGTGACACCGACCGGCTTCTCGCCCTGCTTCGGCGGCTGCGCGACAACGGGAACACGGTCGTCGTCGTAGAGCACGACCTCGCGGCCATTCAGCAGGCCGATTTCATGCTGGAGCTGGGTCCGGGGTCGGGCGAGCGCGGCGGCCGGGTGGTTCATGCGGGCCCCGTCGGAACGGCCGGCGCATCATTGACCGGGCAATACCTGACCGGTGCCAAACGAATCGCGGTGCCCAGCGCGCGGCGCCATGCAGGCCCGCAATGGCTGCGCATTCGCGGTGCCGAGCTGCACAACCTGAAAGGTGTCGACGCGGACATCCCGCTCGGGACCTTGACCGCGGTGACCGGCGTGTCCGGGTCCGGCAAGAGCACGCTGGTGTACGACGTCCTTTATCGGAACCTCGAGTCCCGCCTGCACGGCGGCCATTCGGCCAAGTCGCACCTGGGAGAAGAGGTGGGCGCGGTCCGCGGGCTTGCCGGCTGGGAGCACCTGGAGGACGTGCTGCTGGTGGATCAGTCGCCCATCGGTCGCTCGCCACGCTCAAACCCAGTCACCTACATCAAGGCATTCGACGAGATCCGCGAGCTGTTCGCGCAGCAATCGCTCGCCCGGCAGCGCCGCTACAGCGCCGCGACCTTCTCGTTCAATCTGCCCGGCGGCCGCTGCGAGGCCTGCGAGGGAGCCGGACACGTTCAGGTCGAAATGGTGTTCCTGGCGGACGTATTCGTTCCCTGCGAGGTGTGCGGCGGCAGCCGATTCAAGCCCGAAGTACTGGACGTAAAAATCCACGGCCATTCGATCCGGGATGTGCTGCAATGGACCGTGGACGAGGCAGCCGCCCGCTTCCGCCACCAGGCCAAGCTCGGCGCGGGGCTGTGGCACCTGCAGCAAGTGGGACTCGGGTACCTCCGGCTCGGGCAACCGGCCACCACGCTGTCCGGCGGTGAAGCGCAGCGGCTCAAGATCGCCCGTGAGCTGTCGAGCTCCGCCAAGCGCGACGGACGCAAGCTCTATTTGCTCGACGAGCCCACCACGGGGCTACATCTGGACGACGTCCGCGTCCTCATCCAGGTCCTGGATCGGCTGGTGGACGCCGGGCACACCGTGGTCGTGATCGAGCATCACCCGGACGTGGTGAAGCGGGCCGACTGGATCATCGATCTGGGCCCCGAGGCAGGCGATGCCGGCGGTCGAGTGGTGGCCCAGGGGACTCCGGAAGACGTCGCCGCGGTCGCGGCCTCACACACCGGCCGCTACCTCCGGCCTCTGCTCCTGCCCGCCGCTCCCGCACTCGCCGGATGACCCGTCGGCAGGGCATCGCCGCGCTCGTTTTCATCGCTGTCGTCTGGGGCTGCTGCTTCGTGCTCATCAAGCAGACCCTTGCCCTTGTCTCGCCCCTGCTCTTCCTCTCGATCCGCTTCCTGCTCGCGTCGGTCTTCGTGCTCCCGTGGCTTCGAGGCATCACCCGCCGTGAGTTGGTCGGGGGCCTCGTCCTCGGCCTGCTCTTCTGGGCCGGATTCGTCTTTCAGACCGTGGGCCTCGCGCACACCACCCCCACCCGGTCGGCGTTCATCACCGGGCTCAGCACACCGCTGGTCCCGGTCGCGTATTTCCTGGTGTATCGCCGGAGCCCGTCCGCCGCTGTCGCATTGGCGGTGATCGTCACAGGGGTGGGCATGTACCTGCTCACCCAGCCGGGCGGCTCGAGCGGAGGTATCAACTTGGGAGACATCCTGACGCTCGGGTGCGCCCTGCTGTTTGCCTTCCAGATCGTGGCGGCCGGCCATTTCGCCCCGACTGCTCGACCCGAACGCTTGCTCGCGCTCGAGCTTACGGCAACCGGCGTCCTCTCGGCTCTGGTTTCACCACTGATTGAAACTCCTCACCTCGTGCTCAACGCCGGAACCGTAGCGGCGATCGGGTTCCTGAGTGTCACCGCAACGGTGACCTTCTATTTGCAGCTTGGCGCCCAGAGGGTCGTGAGTCCCGCGTTGACCGCGATCATCTTCACCCTCGAAGCGCTTGCCGCTGCGATTACCAGCTGGATCGCGTTGGGCGAGACGCTCACCGCCGGGCAGTGGGTCGGCGGGGTCCTGATTCTGATCGGAGCAGTCCTGCCGTTTGTCGGAGTCGGCGGCTGGCGCGCAACTGCCTCCTACTCGTCGGCCAAGTTCGAGTCGGAACCATAGCGGACCATCGCGAGATCCAACACGAAGTAACGGGTTGGCTACGGCTGGAGCGATGACAGCGTGTCTACACTGCGGCAGCGGCGTCCCGCACCAGCCGCCATGCCTCTTCGACTTGTGGCCGTTCGGTACAGCGCTGACCGATGGCGAGCCGGATGGCGTACCGGCCGCCCAGCGTGGTATGGGTGAGAAAGACCCGGCCGCTCGCGTTGACCCGGGCGAGCAGGTCGCGGTTGAGCTGCGTGAGCCGCGGATCGTCGCCCGAAAGCGCGGGAGGACGGTAGCGGAAGCAGACCAGGCCAAGCGGGGCCGGCGCCAGCAGCTCGAAGTCGGGATGCGCCTCGACCCAGCCGGCGAATTCCGCTCCCAGTGCCAGGTGCCTCCGGATCATGGCACCGAGCCCATCGACGCCGTAGCTCCGAATCACGAACCAGAGCTTGAGCGCCTGGAAGCGCCGCCCGAGCTGGATGCCCCAGTCACGGAAGTTCACGACGTCGCTGTCGTGCGCCGTGCGAAGGTATTCCGGGGTGATGGCAAACGTCCGCAGCAAGCTCTCGACATCGCGGACGAAGTACGCACTGCAGTGGAAGTTGACCAGGAGCCACTTGTGCGGGTTGAACACCAGACTGTCAGCCTGTTCCACTCCATTCATGATCCAGCGCATTTCGGGAAGGATGGCGGCAGAGCCGGCCCAGGCAGCATCCACATGTAGCCATACGCCGTGGCGCCTGCACACCTCGGCGATAGCGGGGAGTGGGTCGACCGCCGTAGACGACGTGGTCCCCACAGTGGCCACCACGCAGGCCGGAACCAGCCCCGCCGCGACGTCCCGGGTGATCGCCGCATCGAGCAGCTCGGTTTGCAGAGCGTAACGCTGGTCCACCGGGATCGAGCGCAGCGCCCCAGCACCATAGCCGGCGAGCTTGACTCCCTTGACGACGGAAGAGTGGGCTTCCGCAGATGCGTAGACCCGGAGGCCTTTCCCGGCGCCGGTGCCGAGGCGCTCTCCGGCGAACCCGGAGGCCCGCTCGCGGGCCGACAGCAGGGCCACCAGCGTGGCAGTCGATGCGGTATCCTGGATGACACCCGTGAAGCCCGTCGGCAGGGCCAGCATCTGCGCCAGCCAGCTCATGGTCACCTGCTCCAGCTCGGTGGCGGCGGGCGAGGTCTGCCACGACATGCACTGGGCGCCGAGCGTTGCGATCAGCATCTCGGCAAGAATGGAGGGCGGACTGTTATTGGCGGCGAAGTAGGCGAACCAGCCGGGGTGGTTCCAATGGGTCATTCCCGGGACGATCTGCCGTTCGAAATCAGCGAAGATCCGGTCGAATCCCTCCCCGGTAGCGGGGGGCGACGCGGGCAGCGAGCGCCGAATGTCGCCCGGCGTCACCTGCGGCACGACCCGCCGCTGGCCGACATCGCGCAGGTAGTCGGCCATCCAATCCACCAGCTGGTGCCCGTAAGAGCGGAATTCGTCGGGAGTCATGGGACCGGAAGATAGGAAGAAACTGCGTGAACGGTGAACAGTGAACGGTGAACGGGCGCTTCGGTAACCAGCGGAGCCCCCGTTTACCGTTTACCGTTCACCGTTCACGCTCTTACTACCAATGACAGTACCGACCCGAACCAGCTACCCGCACGGCCTCCTGTTCGACCCAGCCGAGGCCGTTCGCCACCTGACCGGCGCCGACCCGCCGCTTGCCCTTCTCATTCAGCGATCGGGCCCGTTTCTGATGCGTCCCACTCGCACCCAGAGTCTGTTTGCCGCGCTGCTCGAGGCCATCGTCTACCAGCAGCTGACCGGTCGCGCTGCCGAGACCATTCTGGGCCGAGTGCACGGCCTGTTCGCGCCGCGCCGACATCCGCGGGCCGAAGACCTGCTGCTCCTCTCGGAATCGAAGCTGCGCTCGGCCGGTCTCTCGCGAAACAAGGCGGCAGCGCTCCGGGACCTCGCTCGACGCGTCATTGATGGGACGGTCCCCCCGTTGCGCGCCGCCCGTCGGATGAGCGACGAGGAATTGATCGAGCGGCTGACCGCCGTGCGTGGAGTCGGCCGCTGGACGGTGGAAATGTTGCTGATCTTCAGGCTGGGCCGCCCGGATGTGCTGCCGGTAACGGACCTTGGCATCCAGAAAGGCTTTCGCAAGGCATTTGGAATGCGGCGCCTCCCCGCGGGTGTCACGATGGTCCGTCGCGCGGAGCGGTGGCGCCCTTATCGGAGCGTCGCGAGCTGGTACTTGTGGAAGGCGGCCGAGGCCGGCTAACCCGCGCCGATCAGCAGCTGCCGGGCCTCCGCAATGGCCTCGTGGCTTCCCGACAATGCCAGCAGGTCGCCTTCGCGGAGCAGCGTCTCGGCGGTCGGCAGCACCGTGGCCTCGCCACCACGCGAGAGCGCGACGGCGGTCGCGCCGGTCCGACCGCGCAGATTGAGCTGCGCCAGAGTGATTCCATCGGCGACGCTGCCGTGCGCTACGCGCACGGGGACGAGCGTTCCCAGCCCCGGGAGCAGGTGCTGCACCTGCTCCAGGGTCGCTGCCTCGGTGCCGCGATGCTTGGGACCGAGCGCCTCCGCGACGATCTCGGCGCCGGCCCGCATGTGACCTTGCAGGTTGGTCGCAGTGCGCCAGAAGAGAAGGCCGAGGGTCGCCAGCGCGGCCAGCACGATCAACGCACCCTGAAACTGCGGCAGGAACGGCTGCGTTACCGCGACGAGGGGCACTCCCACCATCATCACGATCGCGATCTGGAGCGCCACGATGAACGCGCGCCGAGGCGCATCCGCCGGATCCATCTTTCCCGACCCTCGGCTCGGCAATGCGACATCGGCGAGGGCGTCGCCCAGGCGGCGGGAGGACCGGACCATCCCGATGGCGAACGGGGCCGCGCACCCAGCCGCCACCGCGATGACGATCCATTGAGCGGGAACGTCGGACGTGCCCGCATGCTCCTGCAACGCGTCGAGAAGGCGTGGGAAATTGATCGAGGCGCCGATGATGATTCCGGCCAGGAGTACGGCATCCCCGAGGACGAAGCTTGCGGCTCGTCGCACGGGAGCCCAGGGAGTTTTTTGGTCGGGCGTTACTTGCAACAGCTCGATCCACGAGCCATAGAGCGTGGCGAAGGTCTGGAGCGGGCGCGGCAGCCGGCGATCCACGTAGAGCGCGAGGGGCTCGGAGGCGCGCACCAGCCAGGGTGAGGCGAACGCCGTGATCACCGAGACCGCGGCCGCGACGTGCGGAAGGGCGCGGGCACGACCGCCGAACGCTGCTCCAACGCCGACGATGATGAATGCGAACTCGCCGGTTTGTGCCAGGCTCATGCCGGCCCGAATGCTGAGCCGCGTACCATGGCCCGTGAGAAACGACCCGACCGAGACACCGAGAATCTTCCCGCAGACCAGGACCGCCACCAGCGCCGCGATGAGCGACCAGTTCTCCGCAGCGACTTTGGGATCCAGCAACATCCCGACCGCGACAAAGAAGATCGCTGCAAACATGTCGCGGAGCGGCCGTACCAGCTGCTCGACCAGACGACCGGCGCCCGACTCATACACCAGTGAGCCGGCTAGGAACGCCCCCAACGCGACCGAGTAGCCGGCCTGGCGTGCCAACAGCGCGGCCGCAAAGCACAGTCCGACACTGGCTACCAGCGTCGTTTCCGGACGACGCAGCCTGGCCACGGCTCGCATCGCGGACGGTACCACCAGCAGGCCAAGCGCGAGGGCACCCGCTAGAAAGGCGAGGAGACGGCCGCCGGCGCGCACGAGGTCGCCCGCCGTCAACGAGCCACCGGATGCGAGGGCGGTCGCAGCAGCGATTAGTAGGATCGCGGCGACATCCTCCACCACGGTGATGGAGAGGACCAGCTCCCGAAGCGGACCCTCGACCCGCGCGTCCACGAATACGCTCGCCACGATCATCGTGCTCGAAATGGCGACGATTCCGCCCGCCAGCACGCTTGCCTCCGGACCCAGGCCGAACAGCCGGCCAACCAGAGACCCTGCTGCGAGCAGCAGCCCGACCTCGAGCAGAACGACCAGCCCCACCCGCGGCCCGATGCGCGCCAGCCGGCGAAGGCTGAACTCGAGCCCAATCGAAAACATGAGGAGGACCACCCCGAGCTCGGCCAGGGTCTGCACGGTTTCGAGGTTTGCCACGAGCGGGAACGGGACGTGCGGGCCGATCAGCAGTCCGGCGACGATGTAACCGGGGGCAGCGGGCAGCCGCAGTCGTTGGAAGACGACTGATGTGATCGCCGCGACGCACAGGACGAGCGCCAGGTCTCTCAGGAAGCCTTGGGCCTGCATCGGCCTCTCTGCAGCAAGGTTGTGGCCGGCGACCGCTGCGTAGCCGCGGGGGGTGGATATAGTTTACGGCATTAGAGGAGGATACGTGATGACGACCCGCCCCAATGCACCCCCGGCCCTGGAGCCGAGCCCCGAGGCGGTGAAAGCCGCCCGGGACCGGCTGCGTGAGAAAGGCGTCACCGTCTCTGAGGATGTAGTGCGCGACGCGCTTCGGGGTGCGCTCGCGATCGAAGCGGCGCGGATCGAGCGCCGGTCACGAGAGGCTGCGGCGGCCTGCTTGCTGAAGATTCAGGACACCACCCGGGAGGCGCTCGCACTGCTCGCACAGCCCAACGCCCCCACTGCGCCGCTGTCCGCTGTCTCGCCCGCGAGTGCGCCTCCGAAACCGGCCCCGGCTCCTGCCGCTCCGCCACCACCACCTCGGCGGGACACACCGGCGAACCTCGCCGAGATCGTGCGGCGACGCCTGGGGGACGAAGCCCCAGAGGAAGACACTTCGAAGCGGCCGTTCGCGCCGCCAACGCCGGCCCCGGCCCCTTCCCGTTCACAAGAGCCTCGCCGGCCGGTTTTCAAGGGACGCCGCGGGCGCTAAGCCCGCGGTGCCCGCCGGGGCATCCCCTTCTTGCGGGCCCGCAGTAACGCGGTCCATGTTTGAATGGGGGGGTTCCCCCTGCCGTCGCCACCTTCGCGGACGGGAGGATTGCGACATGGAAGAAATCCTCATCTGGACCGGGCTTTACATCTGTTTTGCGCTCATCGCCCTGGGCGCCTACCTCGCGTTTCCAGCCGAGCCCAAAGTCGCCCACCGTCATTGGGCGGGCGTGCTTCCGGGAGACACGGTCGAAGTGCACGGAGAGTCTCGGAAGGTGGTCGAGATCGACTTCGCCCACGATACCGTGCATCTGGATCGGCCCTTCGACTTCCCGCCACAACCAGGTGATTGGGTGGTCGTGAGGCACGCGCCGGCGTAGCGCTTAGTAGCCGGTGCAGCGCTAGTAACGCATAGTAAGTAGCGAGAGGTAGGGCGAACTGGGGAATGTTGGCCGGGCAGGCAGGACCTGACCCGGGCTGGTCAGGTGTCGGGCTCCAGGCACCACCGGTTGGCCAGATACCAATCGACTGTCTTCCTGAGGCTGGTCTCGAAGCTCTCCCGCGGCCCCCAGCCAATCTCACGTTCCAGACGACTGGGGTCGATCGCATACCGGAAGTCGTGCCCCGGCCGATCCGTCACCATCTCGATCAGCCCGAGACATCGCTCGACCGGCTGGCCCAGCGCCTCGGCCACCAGCCGGCAAATGAGCCGAGCGACATCGAGGTTCGGTCGCTCGTTGCGGGCTCCCACCAGGTAAATCCGACCGAGGCGTCCGCAGCGGACGACCTGATCCACGGCACGGCAGTGATCGTCCACGTACAGCCAGTCCCGCACGTTCATTCCGGTTCCATACACCGGGATCGGCTGACCGCGTATGCACGATCGAATCACCGTCGGAATGAACTTCTCGGCGTGCTGATAGGGGCCGAAGTTATTCGAGCAGTTGGTGCCGGTGACCGGCAACCCGTACGTGTGATGGTACGCTCGCGCGAGATGGTCCGAGCCTGCCTTGCTCGCGGAATAGGGTGAGTTTGGCGCGTAAGGGGTGTCGTCGTCGAATGGCGGATCCGTTTCTGTCAGGCTCCCGAAGACTTCGTCGGTGGAAACATGATGGAATCGGACGTCGGTTCGCCGACCTTCGATCCAGGCATCCCGCGCGGCCTCGAGCAGCACGAACGTGCCCACCACGTTGGTCGTGATGAATGGCGCCGGGCCGGTGATCGATCGGTCCACGTGTGACTCAGCTGCAAAGTGGACCACCGTGTCCACGGTGTGCTCTGCCATGATCCTGCGAACCAGCGCCGCGTCGCATATGTCGCCTTCGACGAACGTGTGCCGCGAATCGGCCATGGCGGCGCCGAGGTTCGCCGGGCGGCCGGCATAGGTGAGCGCGTCGAGCGTGACAATCCGAATCCCGTCGTCGGTCGCGAGCAGGTGGCGCACGAAGTTGCTCCCGATGAAGCCGGCGCCACCGGTGACCAGGACGCGACGGGGTCGGTGAGCGGCCGGGCTCAGCTCAGTTGGCATAGCGCATCCGAAAGGCCATCCTGCCAGCGGCGCGGGATTTGGCCAAAAGCCGTCGTCCAGGTACTCGTGTCGAGAACCGAATACGCCGGCCTCGGGGCCGGCCGGGGATGCTCGGATGTGGGAATCGGGACCACGCTGCGGCACACGACACCGGGTCGGCCGGCCAAGCCGGCAACGATCGCAGCCGCGAACTCATACCGGGTCGTCTCGCCCTGGTTACAGAAATGATAGGTACCCCAGAGGTCCGATCGAGTCATCGCGGAGGCGGCCGCTGTCAGCAGTGCGCGGGCAAGGTCGGCGGCCAGGGTCGGCGATCCGCACTGATCGGCCACCGCGCGTATTGTTTCCTGCTCATGAGCCAGCCGCACGATTGCGTTGAAGAAACCGTTGCCGTGGGGAGAGTATACCCACGACGTGCGCACGATGAGATGTCGCTCCAGGCGTCGGCGTACGGCTTCCTCGCCCTCCCACTTGGTGCGGCCGTACACGCCCAACGGCTTGGGCGGGTCCTCGGGCCGGTACGGACGCCGAGCCTTGCCGTCGAACACGTAATCGGTCGAGAGGTGAATCAACGGTATGCCTGCCGACGAGCAAGCGTCGGCCAGCCACCCCGGTCCTTCAGCGTTCACTCGTCGCGCGACGTCGGGCTCGCTCTCGGCAACATCCACCTGCGCCATGGCAGCCGCGTTTAGCACCAGATCCGGCGTGGTTCCGATCAGGCAGGTGCGGACTGACTTAGCGTCCGTAATATCCAGCTCCGCATGATTGCGCGCCGTCACCTCCCAGCCGAGCGTGCCGGCCGCGGCCAGCACCTCGCGGGCCACCATGCCCCCGGCCCCGGTCACGAGCATGCGAGTCACGGCTGGTAGCGAGGCAGGTCGGAGCGCGGTGCGCGGAGCGGTAGATAGGTCGCGTCTTTCGCCGAGACCGTCGGGGTGACCACCGGCCAGGGAACGCCAAGGTCGGGGTCGTTCCACAAGACGCCGCGGTCGTCGTCCGGCGCGTAGAAGTCGGTGCACTTGTAGACCACGTCGGTCCCGTCCACCAGCGTGCAGAATCCGTGAGCGAAGCCGGGAGGAATCCAGACCATCTGGTGCCGGTCGTCATCCAGCTGGTACGCTGAGTGACGCCCGAACGTAGGGGACCCTACCCGGATGTCCAGCACAACCCCGAACACTGCACCTCGCGCAACCCGGACCAGCTTTCCTTGAGGGTGTATGAGCTGGTAGTGAAACCCGCGAACAACCCCGGCAGCCGACCGGCTGTGATTATCCTGGACAAAATCAGTGGGGAGGCCGGCGGCACTGATCTCTCGAGCGTTATACGACTCGAGGAAAAACCCCCGCTCGTCGCGAAACACCCGTGGCGTGAGCAGCAGCACTCCCGGCAGCTCGGTAGGCTCAACCTTCACAGGCGCGGTCCTCGCGAGCGATCTGAAGCAGATACTGTCCGTAGCTGCTCTTTCCGAGCGGCTCGGCCAGTCGCATCAACTGCGCCGAGTCGATGAAGCCCATGCGATAGGCGGCTTCCTCCGGTGCGCCGATCTTCAAGCCCTGGCGCTCCTCGACGACGCTGACGAAGTGCGACGCCTGGAGCAGAGCGTCGTGGGTGCCGGTGTCGAGCCACGCCACGCCACGACCGAGCAACTCCACGGTCAACCGCCCAGCCTGAAGGTACGCACGGTTCAGGTCCGTGATCTCCAACTCGCCTCGAGCAGACGGCTTGAGCGTCCGGGCCAGAGAGACCACTTCGCTGTCGTAGAAGTAGAGTCCTACCACCGCATACTGCGACCGGGGACGAGCGGGCTTCTCCTCGATGCTCAGCGCCTTCCTTGCCGCGTCGAACTCGACGACTCCGTATCGCTCGGGGTCTCGCACATGATACGCAAAGATCGTCGCGCCCATGCTGCGCGAGCCGGCACGCTGGAGCTGATCCGGTATCCCATGGCCGAAGAACAGATTGTCGCCCAAAACCAGGGTGGCGGCGGATCCATTCAGGAAATCGGCGCCGATGAGAAACGCCTGGGCCAGCCCCTCCGGGCGCTGTTGAGCCGCGTAACTGAGCGAGATGCCCAGATTGCTCCCGTCCCCTAACAGATCCTTGAACCGGGGAAGATCGTCCGGCGTGCCGATGACCAGGATGTCCCGCAGCCCCGCCAGCAACAGAGTGCTGAGCGGGTAATAGATCATCGGCTTGTCGTAAATCGGGAGCAGCTGCTTGCTAACGACCCGCGTCGACGGCCAGAGGCGGGTGCCGGTTCCCCCGGCCAGGATGATGCCTTTTCTCACCGCTCGTCCTCGAAGTGGCGGGCGATTGGCCGGGAACGGGCGAACGCCCGGCGTGGGAAAAGTAATTCACGATCTGTACGGCCGCCCCCGGTGGTCGATACCTTTCGAGCCATCTCCCTTGCCCGAAGCGCTCCTGCAAATGACGCCGATGGCGGTCGCGATTGTGAGCTTTAATGCCCGCGAGCATCTCGACGCCTGTCTCGCGTCGGTGCTGGCACAGGGGCCGGCCCAAACGGTGGTGGTCGACAACGGGTCCACCGACGGCAGCATCGAGCTGATCCGATCGCGCTATCCGGGCGCCGAGCTGGATGTCGCCCCCTCCAACCGGGGGTATGGAGCTGCCGCCAACCGCGCCATCAAACGCTGCAAAGTACCGTACGTCCTGCTCCTCAATAGCGACACCATCCTTCCTGCGGGCGCGCTCGAGGCGTTATCGGGATACCTGGACGCCCACGAGCGGGCCGCTCTGGTGGGACCGCGGCTTAGAAATCCCGACGGCTCCCTCCAACCCTCGTGCCACCCTTTTCTCGGCACGGCGCAGTCGTTTCTCGAGAAGACTGCCCTTGCGCGCTGGCTCGCGCATGTGCCGGCCCTGCGCGATCACTACCTCCTCGTCAACTCGGCCCATGCGCGGCCCAGGGTAGTTCCCTGGGTACTCGGCGCGGCACTCGCTATCCGTCGTACGGCGTTCGACGCGGTCGCCGGTTTCGACGAGTCGTTCTTTCTCTATGCGGAAGAGGTTGATCTTTGCTATCGACTGAAGGAGGCCGGCTGGGAGATCCATTTCGCGCCGGTCACCGATGTCGTTCATGTCGGGGGCGGCAGCATCCCATACCGCGGGGACATGATCGCCCAGCGCACCGAGAGCGCAATCCACTTCTACAGTCGCCACTACTCGCGGGCACGCAGGGCACGGCTCGTAGCCATAATCAAGGCCGCGGCGGCGGCCCGGTGGTTGCACGACAGCATCCGCATCCACGCCACTGGCGATGCTCCGAGCCGGGCTCGGCTCGCCGAAAGGATATTGGCCTGGCGCCGCATCCTGCTCGGTGCCCGGCGTGACCCACTGACCGCGCCGCCGGCCGGGACGTGAAGATTCTGATGGTCACGCCGCTGGTCCCTCACGCCGATAGCGTGGCGGGCGGGGCGCTCGTCATGTTTGGTCAGCTTCAAGGGCTGGCTGCCAGGCACGAGGTGACGCTGGCAACGCTTGCGGGAGCCGATGCCGGAGATCAGGCGGGACTCGGGGCACTCTCAAGCATCGGCGTCGAAGCCCATCCCGTCTGGCGGGCGCGTGCGCTGGGTCCGGGCCGCTGGACCAGCCGACTGCAGCTCGCCCTTGGATGGCTCAACAGCCAGGACCCCCTGCGAGCCCTCAAGTTCCGGGAGCCAGGACTGCAGACGCTGATCGATGAGCTCGCTCGGAAGCAACGCTTCGACGTAATTCAGATCGAGGACAATGCCGTGGGCGAATATCGATACCCCGAGGGTGTCCCCACCGTGTTCACCGAGCACGAGGTGCGGGTTCCGGCCACGACAGGCTCCCTCGAGCGGTCGCGTTGGCCCGGTTACCAGCGTCGCGTGTGGGGCCGATTTGACCGGCTCCAGGTCTTCACCCAACGCGATGCGGAAGCGATGCAAGCCATGGCGCCATATGTGGCTGATCGGGTTCGGGTCAATCCGTTCGGAGTGACGGTACCGCCAACCGCCGGGGCCTTCCCGGAAACCCAAGGTGAAGTCGTTTTCACGGGAGGCTTTTATCACGCTCCCAATGTCGATGCCGCAGTCTGGCTTGGCAGCGAGATCTTTCCTACCCTCCGCAGGCTTTGCCCGGACGCCCATCTGACGATCGTCGGGGTTGACCCACCCCCATCTGTACGAGCCCTCGCCGGGCCGGCCGTCACGGTGACGGGCCGGGTGCCGAGGGTCGAGACATTCATCGAGCGCGCCGCGGTCGTCCTCGCGCCGCTTCGTGAAGGCGGCGGCATGCGGGTCAAGGTGCTCCAGGCACTCGCCCTTGGCAAAGCCGTCGTAACCACGCCGCTCGGGGCGGAGGGGCTCGCATGGGGGGCGGCC
>DATJGL010000232.1:0-3092 GCA_035495075.1 Gemmatimonadales bacterium | reverse complement strand
CTCGTTGCGGTCTACCCCGTAGCCAGCGAGATGAAACGTCACCGCCGGACGAACCCGGCGGATCAAAGCGTCGACAGCGGCTTTGTCTGCCAGATCGACGGCGAAAGCCTCGCCGTTGATCTCGAGCTGGTCGATTACGCTGCGTAATGCTGCAGTGTCCCGGGAAGCCAGTATCAGGTCCGAACCCGCACGCGACAGAAGCCTGGCGATCCAACGTCCGATGAAGCCCGATGCGCCGGTAACGAGCGTTCGAACGCCCTGGTAGGGCGCCAACACGCTCCGCTCAGGAGCTACAAGCGGGGGCCACGCACTCAGCGCCTCACGAAGGCTGGGGGTTGGCGTGACGGGCTTTCTTAAAACCGGCATCAGGTGCGACCCGAGTGAGTTACGTGGTGGAGTGCTGCAGTTGTGGCGATACCTCGAATGGCCAACTTATAGGCCGGGGCTAAAATGGCCAGAGCGCGACTTTCGTCAAAAGCCAGAGTCACGTCCGTGAGAAACCGAGGTAACGTCAATGTGACGCCCACACCGGCAACAGGACGACCCGATTGTCGTTTTCGACCTGCTCGATGGCCGAACCGACCTGTAGCCCGTTCTCAATGAGCTGCTGCCTCGGCTCGTGCCCTGGCACCGGATCGCAGTGACCACACCGGATATACCCCACCCAGAAGTGCTCGCTCGGTGAAGTCCGGAGGATCTCGGACACGTTGCTTGCAGACACGGTGAGGAAATGCCCTCGCCGGCCAGACCACATGGTACCCCGGGGGCCGACTCGTGGCCTCCAGGGCTGGTGAGCAAACTCGTCCAGGAAGAAGCCCATGGAAGCCGAGATAGCCCATCCGCCAGCCGCCAACCCTTTGGACGGGATCGAGAGCACGTAGAGAGGCACCTCGCCGGCAGACGCAGGCTCCGCCTCGACCAGGCGCTGCGTCAGGGAGCGCCAGTCCACTCTGCTCCCCATTTGCGCTCCTTCCCATGCCATGCGATTGCTGCGGAGATCGCCAAAACCCGCGATGAGACTCCAGGCCGCCAGAACGCAGATGTAAGCGGTGCGGAACCGAACGGGCTGCAAGCGGTGAACGGCAGCGGCGACGAGGGCGTAATACGCCAACGTCGCAAAGATCAGATACCGATCGAGAAAGAGCGATTGCCGAGATACCTGGCTCGTGAGGTAGAGGGCAACGATCGGCAACGGGCTCAGAAATGTGAGCCACCACAAGACGATGCTGTCCCGTTGGCCGGTGCGGCTTCTGGCCAGACTCTGCCATGCCCAGAGGAGGACCGGCATCCCAAACAATAAGAGGCCCGCCAATGCCCCGCCCGGCACGTTTGGGAAAGGGCGGCCATTCAGGTTTTCGGAGACAAGCTTCAGGTCGGCCAGACCCGGCCGTGGAACCCATTCGCTTCCGATCTTGGTTCGGCCGAGTGCTACCCGAGTCACTAGGAATGCCCATGGGGCGAACGCGATGACGACGCCTGCAACCGAGACAGCGAATGCGGCGAGACGATGACGGCCCCAGATCAGCAGAAAGAGGCCTTCGGCGCCGACCACGCACCAGCCGTGATAATGGGTGTAGACCATGAGCAAATTCACGGCAGACAGAGCCGCTGCCTTTCGGGGCACCTGGTCATCTGCGTTGAAAAGCCGAACGAACAGCCACGCCGATGTGACCGCGAGGAAGAGCAGCTGCGAGTAGCCCCTGACTTCCTGGGCATAGTGGACAAGGAAGCCATCGCAGGCTGCCAGTAGGAGCGCGAGGCTGGTTGCCCCCCGCGAGAGGCGCAGTTCCCGGCAGAGCAGGATGAACGGAACGATGGTCGCGATGGCAAAGAGCACCGGCAGCAACTTGATCCACAGGAGTCCTTCCCCTCCCATCGTGATCCATAGCTTGAGAAGGCAATAGAACAACGGCGGATGGGCAACGTCCTCCACGGCAGAGTGCAGCATGGAGTGCCAGCTCTCGCGGGCGATAGCCAGGCCGTAGCTTTCGCTACCCCAGAGACTGTAGCTCGTGATATTCCAGAGCCGCAGCCCCATATAGAGGACCACAACCAGAATCAATGCGAACTGGTCCGCGGCCCTGGGAGCGGTGGGCTGGGCTTCCAAAAGCTTCCTAAAGGGACGATTCGTATCCATATGGGACTCGCTCTACTCCGCCACGCCGATCCGCTCCTCGGCTTGAGCCTTACCGCGCCGGAGTGCCGCTTCGAGCAGCACTACCAGATCGCCCGTCTCCTCAATCGCCGGGTGTGGGAACGCAACGATGCCCGCCGCGACCCGCGGCCTCTCTCCGGGCGGCAGTCCAGCGAACGACTCGACGTTGAGCCGGCTTCGCAGCCGATGGACCAGCTCTCTCGCGCCATAGGCGCCCGTCTCGGCTAGCAGAAGCGCGAACTCGTCGCCGCCATAGCGGGCGACAAAATCCGAAGCCCGCACCTCCGCCTGAATCATCCGTCCTAGCTCGCCCAGCAGGCGGTCGCCGCTGGGCCGCCCCAGCCGTTCATTGAGCGCCGTCTGCTGGTCCACATCCAACAGGACGAGGCTGAACGTGAGCGAGTAGCGCTTCGCTCGCTCGGCCTCCGCCAGGATCTTCCGGTCGAGGACATCGGTAGTGGGAAGTCCGGTGAGCGCGTCGGTCGCAACCGCGCCGTTCGATGTCACCGGAGCACGGGCATCCGCGTCCACCAACCGAGCCGCGGCGCGGGCCACCTGCATCGCGAACATCTCTTCGGTGACGGTGAGCCGGACGTTGGCGTCCTGCGTCCGAAGCAGGAGCACCCCGCTCAACCGATCGGCGATCATCATCGGCATGGCCCCGACCGCACGGACCGGGAGACCGGTTCCCTCGTAGCCCCAGCGACGACGCGCGGCCTCGAACAACGGGTCGCTCTGCACATCGGGAACCACGACCGGCCGCCCGGTTCGCAGGGCCTCGGCCAGCTCGGGATAGCGCTCGATGTCGAGCCGTACGTCGCGGGAAGCCATGCCGCGGCTTCCGGCGACGATTCTGGCTCCACCAACCGAATCGGTGGCGAGCACGAACGCCGCTTCCCAGCGAGGGAGCGTTCGCGCTACCCGGTCCACCATCACG
>DATJGL010000231.1:0-4671 GCA_035495075.1 Gemmatimonadales bacterium | reverse complement strand
GCCGCACGATCTGGTTCGGGTTCCGTCGCTCACCTGGCATCAGTTCAGAGCCGCGCCGGGTGACAGCCTCGGATTTCTCTGTCTGGTCGCATCCGACCGCGACCGCCCCGAGCGACCGGATCAAGCAGCGGTGCAGGCGCTGCGGGCGAACCGGAAGGTGGGAGAGTTCATCCGGACGTGAGAAAGGCGGGGAACGGGAGAAAGGGAGACGGGGCGAAGTGCAAAGCAACGGGGGCTCGCTGTTCAGCGGAGCCCCCGTTCACTGTTCACTGTTCACGCTGCTATGCGGCTAGGTCCTTCAACCGGTCTCCGTGCTGCTCGCGGAGTTGCTTGAGCGCTCGGTCCCGCAGCTGGCGGATCCGCTCCCGCGTCACGCCCATCATCCGGCCGATTTCCTCCAGCGTCCGGGCGCGACCATCGTCGAGCCCGAAATAGAGCCGGATCACCTTCGCGTCCCGCGGAGGGAGCGAGGCGAGCGCGGTTTCGAGATCGCTGGTCCGGCTCTTGGCCAGCGTAGCCGCGTCGGTTCCTTCGTCCGAAGCAAGCGCGACCCGCTCCATACGGGAGCGGTCGTCGTCGGCCCGCATGGGCTGATCCAGCCGGAGCGCCTCGATGTGAAGGGCGCCCAGCGAACGGACCGACTCGGGGGTGAGGCCGGTGGCCTCGACCAGCTCTTCGGTGGTCGGAATGCGACCCAACCGCTCGGCGAGATAGGTCGTTGCCCGCGCGAGCCGATTGAGGTCAGCAGTCCGGTTAAGAGGAACCCGCACCGGACGACCGTGCCGAGCGAGCGCGGCCTGGATCGCCTGACGAATCCACCACACGGCGTACGAGATGAACTTGACGCCACGATCGGGATCGAACTTTCGCGCGGCCGTCATGAGACCGACGTTGCCTTCCCCGATGAGATCCATCAGGGGCACGCCGCGGTTCTGATACTGCTTGGCAACCGAGACCACGAACCGCACGTTGTGCCGGGCAAGCCTTTCCTGGGCTCCCACATCGCCCCGGAACGCCTTGCGTGCGAGGGCCTTCTCCTCGTCCACGGTGAGCAGCGGAATCCGGCTGATCTCGTCGAGGTAGAGATCCAGGCTCTCACGCCCGTCGTCCAGCGCCCGCGGCAGGGCTGCGGGCTTGGGCTGACGGCGAACCGTACGCTTGGAGTTCTTGACTGCTGCCACGTGTGCTCCCCTGTCGTTCATGAGCGCCGCTCCCAGGTCGGGTCACCTAAGATCCGACACAGCAACGGCTTGCGTCTCCATCTGGCTGCCCGATCCCCCACCGTTCACCAGCGGAACACCGAGTTTCTGTCTTGATGCGCAGCACCCAGCGACCGTCGCTGGGGCGGGAAAAACTACATCACGGACGGCGGAACGGAACCCACCCCCCCGAATATGGGTCAACAAATGACCCAGACACCCGGTTCCAGGTCACCCGCAAGCCCCGTCCGGAGCCAATCCAAGCCCCAAACGGTGCCCCGGGGGACGCTCAGCGCTGGGGAAGTGACACGGGCTTGGTCAGACTCCCCCTCGGCTCACGCGACCACCAGGCGCCGGTGGCGGCCCGGGACTCCGGCGAGCTGAAGAAATAGCGAAAGTACATGAGTCTCAGGAACTTAGGCGGCCGATCCGGGAACGGGTTCGACCCCAATAGACCCAGCACATCCGGACTGCCATCGAGTAGCCGTTGTACCAACCCTTCAAGCAGCGCACGGTTCCCGATTGGGTCGAGGGCGGCAAACCACATCTGCCAGTCGAGCCGCGGCTGGTAGGGGGCGACGAAACGCGGCCTCCTCTCGGGGTCGCCCGGCTTCCAGCGAAACTCGTAGGGCTTCCAAACCGTGCCGTCGGCGCTTCCCTCGACGACGATTTCGGGCCGTTCAGTGGTCATCACCCGGAACAAGCCGTAACCGTTCACCGATCGGAACGGTGCAAACGCGCCTAGCAGCTGCTCGCTCCAGAGCGGCATCGCCCCCGGGCCGGCCCCGGGCAAGGTATAGACGAGCTCGCGAACGAAACTCAGCGCAGACAGGCCGAGGACCACCGCTGCAGCCACGCCCACGACCGTGCGGCGGAACGGCGATTCGGGCTTGGGCGCCGTAAGGCGCAGTCGGACTACGGGGCGAAGCAACCGGTCGTCCACCAGCGGAACACAGAGCACGATCGTCAGGAGGTTGAAGAAGCCGTAGTTGCCGGTAGCCGCGATGGTAAGCTGAAAGCCGATTATCAGCGCGGCTCCGGCCAGCCGCACCCACCGGAATCGAGCGGGCACGAAAACCACGAGCGGCAGCCCCATCTCGACGACGAACACGAGCGCCGTCGCGACGGCATGCACCGGTGTCGAGAGCTGGTGTACGAACCAGGCGGTCCAGGGCGGAAGAGGCTGGGTCTCGAAGTAGACGTCGAGCGCCGTGAGGTTGCGCCACGTCGGGTCACCGCTCAACAGCTTGGTGGCGCCAGAGAGAAACATGAGCTTGAACAGCAGGAGCCAGAGCAGCCACTGCACGACCGGTGACGGCTGCCGCTCTTCCAGGCGCAAGCTCGGAAACCAACCGGCGGGGGCCCAAAGCGCCGCCAGCAGTCCGGTCTCGAGCAGCAGGCCATCCCATTGGAAGGAGAGGAAATCCTGGCCTCCCACGGCCAGCGACAGGTACAGGAGCCAGAGCGCCGGCAGAACGATGAGCGGGACGATGTCGAGGATGAGGAGCCCAGCCAGCGCCATTCCACCGGCGGAGACGATCAGCAACCCGCGGTCGGTGGAATCCAGCCACAGCAGCGTCGGCAGGAGGCGCCACGCACCGTCGCCGTAGGTGTCCTGCGCCCGGGCGAGAAATTCGTTGACCGGCATGAGGCCATGCTCACCGACGAGACCCCGCAGCTGAACCAGGAGCGACGCAAACGCCACCAGATAGACGACGCCAAGCAACCGGAGAAAGAGCCAGCGGGAAAGGACGTAGGTTGGCCGCATTCAGGCCGCTGCGCCTTCGAAGAGCTGCATCTCCGAGGCTGTCGCCACGGCCCGGGTCAGTCGAAGGCCGGCCTTTCGGAAGAGTTCGGCGTATTCCTCCTCGCTTCGCTCGCGCCCTCCGGTCACCGCGAGCATGGTGATGTCCACCAGCTTGGCCGGCCCTGGTACGTTCTGTTCCGGCAACGACCGTTCGACTACCAGGAGCCTTGAATCCGGCTTCATGGCCCGGGCGCAGTTCTTCAGGATCGCGACTGCTCGCGCGTCCTCCCAGTCGTGGAGAATGTCCTTGAGCAGATAGGCGTCTCCCCCCTCAGGAACCGAAGCGAAAAAGTCGCCCCGCACCAGCTCACAGCGCTCGAGCACGCCTTCGCCGGCCAGCGTCCTCCGGGCGGACGCCAAGACCTCGGCCCGGTCGTACAGCACCCCCTTCAGCTTGGGATGCGCTCGGAGCGCGGCAGAGAGCAGCGTGCCCTGCCCTCCGCCGACATCCACCAGCGTCCCGAACGAGCCGAAGTCGTACGCGGCGACAACCGCCGGCGCGAGCCTGCGGGTCAGGTTGGTCATTGCGCGGTCAAAAATCTCAGCCGACTGCGGATGCTGATGCAGATACTCGAAGACCCCCATGCCGTGGAGATGGTCGAACGCCGGCTGGCCGGTTCGCACGCTGTGGAGCAGAGCGCCGCACGTCGGCCATAAGACCTCCCCCCACAGGAGGGCAAAGGCATGTAATGAATCGGGAGCGTCGCTGCGGAGCGGCCCCGCCACCTCAGTCAGAGAAAACCGCCCCTGCGCATCCTCGGTGAAGACGCCGAGGCTCGCCAGAGCGCGCAGCACGCGATAAAGTCCCTGCGGGTGCACGTCGGTCGCTGCCGCCAGCTGATCCGCCGTGCGGGGTCCTCCGGCAAGCCGATCGGCGATGCCGATCTTGGCCACCACGTAGATGAGCTGGGTGACGAGGCACCCGCCGATCATTTGGCGCAACGCGTCGGACGGTTTTGCTGGAGGCATCACACTCGGCCGGCTGGAGTCGCACCCAACATGCCGCTCGCCGATGCCGCCGTCCAGCGGAGGCCCGGGACTTTCAACTGGGCCGTGCTACTCTCCTCGGGCCGAGATGGAGGCTCCGTGACCCTGACCTATTTGGACGAACCGCGAGTACGCGAGTTGCTCCGCATGGAGGAGCTCATCCCGATCGTCCGCCAAGGCCTGGCCGACCTCTCGAGCGGCCGAGTGACCCAGCCCGTGCGAGTCGTTGTGCCGACCACGGAACACGCCGGGTTCTTTGGCTTGATGCCGGCGTACGCCTCGAGCGCGCTGGGAGCAAAGCTGGTGACGTTCTACCCAGCCAATGCGGGCATGCCGACTCATCACGCTATTATCGCGCTCTTCCGGCCCGAGACCGGCGAGCCGATCGCGTTGATGGACGGACGTTTGATTACCGAGATGCGAACGGCAGCCGCCTCGGCCGTCGCCACCGACTTGCTCGCTCGCCCCGATGCCGGCGTGCTCGCGATCCTGGGCTCGGGCGTGCAGGCGGCAAGCCACCTGGAGGCGCTTCGCCTCGTGCGAAGGATTCGCGAGGTCCGCGTTTTCAGTCCTCGCAATGCGGGTGCGTTCGCCGCGCTGCATGGCGTCCAGGCGGCCCGGTCGGCGGAGGACGCGGTTCGAGGTGCTGATCTGATCGTGACGGTAACCAGCTCGACG
>DATJGL010000230.1:0-12507 GCA_035495075.1 Gemmatimonadales bacterium | reverse complement strand
CAGGAAGATGGTGGCGAGGTCCTGCAGCAGCAGGTAGTCCTGCCCGAACGCGACGGTGACGCTGTCGATCTGAATCCCACCCTTCTCCGGCACCCGCATGGCCTCCGGAAGGCTGTCGAGCTCGTTCAGGCTCAGCCCGAGGACTGGATCGGGAGGCTTGGGCCAGCTGTCGCCGCCGGGTGCCGCTCGCCACAATGCGGCTGCGTGAGTGGGGTCAAGGGTCGGCGTGACGCGGCGACGCAGCTGGCGCAGGTGCCAGCGCGTGTTCATGAGCGAGAGGTTCGCCAGGGTCACATCCCGCCGCACTCCCTCGACCTCCTGCGCGTACCAGAGCGGGAAGGTGTCGTTGTCGCCTGCGGTGATCAGGATGCCGTACGGCTCTACCGATTCCAGGAGGTCGACCGCGAAGTCGCGTGCCAGCGTCTCGTTCGCCCGGCTGGCAGTGAGCCGATTGGCCACCGGTGGAATGAGAGCGACGGCAAGGACCGGCACTCCTACCAGCCAGCGCTGCCGCCCATCCCGCCCGGCGATCTCCGCAAGCGACTGGAGCACCGCCCCCAGCCCCAGCGCGACGAACACGCCATACGCGGAGAACGAGCCGAGGAAGAAGTAGTCGCGCTCGCGAACCTCGCGGGCGAGCTCCGGCCTATCCGGATACTGGGAATACCCGTACTTGAAGTTCATGTAGAACACGAGCGCCACCGTGAGCGTGCTCAGGAGGAGAATCGCAGCCCACCCGGCGCGGCGGTCGTTCTTCCACAGCGTGTAGAGGCCCACCAGTCCGAGTCCCGTGAAGAGCGCCGTAGCGACGCCGGCCCACCGCCCCCAGTCGCGGGCGAACTGCCAATTGAAATACTGCCAGAAGTTGCCGAGCTGGGCGGTGAAGTCCGCCTGGCGCTCCATGACCGACGGTTTCCCGTACTGGACGCGATTCAACACGTCGCTCAATGCTTGACATTGCTTCGCGTCCACGGCCGACGCGATGGCTTGGAGAAGCCCCCGGCAGATGGGCTCACCCTCGTTGATCGCCGGGAGCTGGGCGGCGCGCACGGGGAGGTACAGATAGTTGAGGGAGATTCCCACGGCGATCGCAACGACCACGGCGACGATCACCCATGGACGAGTCAGCACTCGCCAATCGGTGAAGAACACGTAGACCGCGAGCGCGGGGATCGCGAGCAGCGCCATGAGGTGATTGGTCGAGCTAAGGGCCATCACATAGGCGATCAGGACCAGCCAACGGTCGCGGTGCGCGCCCGCTTCGTCGTCTCCCCAGTGCACCACCAACCACATGCAGAGCGCCATCGACATGAGGGAGACGGTGTACACCTTCTCGTTCACGGTGGACTGGTTCCACACCGTCCACGACGTGGCGCCCACCAAGACTCCGGCGAACGCCGCGGCCCAGCGGGCCCAGCGTACCGTCACGGTGGGTTGCAGCCACCGGTCGGCAACCAGGAACCAGAGACCCGATGCGAGCGCGCTGCTGACCGCGGCGAACAGGTTGATGCGGACGGCGTAGGAGGCGCCGAGCGGGAGAAGCCCGAACGTATGGGCGAGCAGGGTGAAGAGCGGATTCCCCGGGGGATGGGGGATGCCCAGCACTCGCGCGGCGGCCATGTATTCCGAGGTGTCCCAGAACGCCGTGGTTGGCGCCAGCGTCGCGAGGTAGATCCCGAAGATCACCAGCGCGGTGATGGCGGCCGCGAGGTAGGGAGGGCGCTCTTTGGTCGCTTCCAGTGGTTCGGTCATGGCGGTGAACGGTAAACGGTAAACGGTGAACGGGGTGGCGGGCGGGGCCCGTTCACCGTTCACGGTTCACTGTTCACGCAGTTAGTGTCGGAATTGGCGCTTACCGGTGAAGACCATTGCGATCTCGTGCTTGTCCGCGGCGGCGACGACCTCCGCGTCGCGGACCGACCCGCCCGGTTGAACGATCGCCGTCACTCCCGCCTTTCCGGCTTCGTCGATCCCGTCGGGGAAGGGGAAGAACGCGTCGGAGGCGAGCACCGAGCCGCGGGGGTCATGACCCTGCTGCTTGGCCTTGTGCACAGCGACGAACGCCGCATCCACGCGGCTCATCTGGCCGGCTCCGATCCCGATGGCGGCCTCGCCGCGCGCCAGCAGGATGGCATTCGATTTTACGGCCGCTACGGCCGCCCAGGCGAAATGCAGGTCCACCCACTCGACTTCGGTGGGGCGCCGCTGCGTCGGCACGGTCCAGCTCTGATCGGCGGGCTCGAACACGAACCGGTCCTGCACCAGGAACCCTCCGCGCACTCGCTTGAAGTCGAGCGAGCCGACACCGCGACTCACCGGCAGCTCGATTACGCGCAACGCCTTCTTGGCTGCGAAGACGGCCAGCGCTTCCTGGTGGAATGACGGGGCCACCACTACTTCGACGAACAGATCACTCATGGCCTGAGCGGTCTGCTCGTCCACCACCGTGTTGAATGCAACCACGGAGCCGAATGCCGACTGCGGATCGGTGGCGCGGGCCCGCTCGAACGCCTCGGCAGCGGTTCCCGCGACCGCCACGCCGCAGGGCGTCGTGTGCTTGATGATGCAGCAGGCGGGCCGATTGGCCCAGCAAGCCACCGCCCACGCACCAGCGTCGATGTCGAGCAGGTTGTTGAACGACAGCTCCTTCCCTTGCCGCTGCCGAAGGTCCCGCATGCCCCGCAACTCATCGGTCACGTACAACGCCCCACGCTGGTCTGGATTCTCACCGTAACGCAGGAGTTGCAGCCGCTCCATTGCCAGGCTGATGCGGCCGGGAAGCGCATCGTCCTTGGGAGTGAAATATCCCGCGATTGCCGCGTCGTAGTCGGCGGTATGCGCGAAGACCTTCGCGGCGAGCTTCCGGCGCATTTCTTCCGGCACTCCGCCTTGCCGGATCATCTCCAGCACCCGGGTGTAGTCGGTGGGGTCGACCACCGGAATGACGAACTGATGGTTCTTGGCCGCCGATCGAAGCATGGAGGGCCCGCCCACATCGATGTTCTCGATCGCGTCCTCGAAGGGCACGTCCGCCTTGGCGATCGTCATCTGGAACGGATACAGGTTGACCGCGACCAGGTCGATCGGCACGATCCCGTGCTGATTGAGCGCGGCGACGTGCTGAGGCTGATCCCGGCGAGCCAGAAGCCCTCCGTGGATAAGCGGATGCAGGGTCTTTACCCGACCATCCAGCAACTCAGGAAACCCGGTCACGGTGTCGACCGCCGTGACGGGTAGCTGGGCATTACGGAGGGCAGTGGCGGTGCCACCGGTCGAAATGATCTCCCAGCCCAGGTCGATCAAGCCCTGGGCAAACGGGATGATCCCGCGCTTATCGCTGACCGAGATCAGCGCACGGGGCATTCGCGTTTTCTCACGAGAAAAGTTCTACCGGCTCGGGCAACGGCACCGGGTGGCCGGCGGCCGCGGCTGCCAGCACCACGGTCGGCAGAAGCCGGTGCTCCACGGCCAGGACCCGCTCCGCGAGGGTATCCGGCGTGTCGGCTGGAAGCACCGGCACGCGCGCCTGAGCCAGAATGGCGCCCCGGTCGTAGATCTCGTCCACCAGATGGACCGTCGCCCCGCTCACGGAAGCGCCGTTCGCGAGCACGGCCTCATGGACCCGATGCCCGTACATGCCCCGGCCGCCGAACGCGGGAAGCAGGGCAGGGTGGATGTTGATGATCCGCCCGCGATAGCGATGCACCACCGGGGCGGGCACCAGCTTGAGATAACCGGCCAGAACCACCAGATCGATCTGATGCTGGGACAGTGCATCGATCCAGGCGGACGAATCGGCGGGGTCTGCCAGCACCATGGCGGGGACGGCGTTCTCCCGAGCGACCTCGAGACCTCCGGCATCGGCCCGGTTGCTCAAGACGAGGGCGACTTGCGCGGGCGCGCCCGGCGGCAGAGCCGCAAGTAGTGCAGCCAGGTTGCTCCCGCGACCGGAAATTGCAACGGCGATGCGCATGGGCATGGCGCGGGGGAAATTAATCGTACATCCCTACAACGCCATCGCGTGACGCAGCGCAGCTCCGATCTCCGGATACACGCTGAGCGGTAGCGTGCGGGGGTCGAGCACGACACGCCCCTCGCTCACTCGTGCCACGATCGGAGGCTCACCGAGCCTGAGGCGCAGGGCGAGACCGTCGGGGCCGATGGCACCGGGGTCGAGCGCAACCAGGCTGGTCGGCAGCGCGGCTCCGGGCAGCGAGCCTCCACCTACTGCGGACTGGCCTGCACGAATCTCGGCCCGGAGTTCGGCGGGGCAGATCGCTGCAAGCTGGCGTGCGCGGTCGGCCAGCTCGGCGGCTGACGCGGTCAGCATGGCAAGAACCGGGATTTCGGAGACTGCGGTTGCGGGATCACGGTAGAGCGCGAGGGTCGCTTCAAGCGCGGCAAGAGTGAGCTTGTCCGCGCGGAGAGCACGCGCGAGAGGATTGGACCGGCAGCGCGCGACCAGGTCCCGCCGTCCGACCAAACATCCCGCCTGTGGTCCGCCGAGGAGCTTGTCGCCGCTGAAGAGAACCAGCTCGGCCCCGGCGGCAACCGCCTCCGGCACCCTGGGCTCGCGGGTCAGGCCCCAGGGTGAGAGGTCGGGGATGAGCCCGCTCCCCACATCGTAAAGCCAGGGGATCCCCGCCCCCCGCGCGACGTCGGCCATTTCCCGGGGCGGTGGCGTTGCGACGAAGCCGCGCTGCTCGAAGTTGGAGCGATGGACGGTAAGAATCGCACCGGTGTCGCCGGAGAGCGCTGCCTGATAATCGGCGACATGCGTGCGATTGGTCGTGCCCACCTCGCGCAGCCGGGCTCCGCTCTTCTCCAGGATGTCGGGGATACGGAACGAGCCCCCGATCTCGATCAGTTCCCCCCGGGAGATCAGGACCTCGCGTCCCACGGCCACTGCGTTGAGCGCCAGCACGAGCGCACCGGCGGCGTTGTTGACCGCGAGGCCGTCTTCCGCTCCGGTAAGCTCGGTCAGCAGCGTCCGGCAGTGATCGGCCCGACTTCCCCGAACGCCGGCGTGCAGGTCGAACTCGAGGGTGCTGTAGCCTGAGCCGATGGTGGCCAGCGCGTCGAGCGCGGCACGGGCCAGCGGCGCACGTCCGAGGTTCGTGTGGAGCACCACACCGGTCGCGTTGAGTACCGGCCTGAGCGAACTGCCGGTGCGAAGAGCCAGGCGCTCGCGTATTTCCTCCGCCCAATCGTCGGGGGGGCCAGCCCGCCGACGACGTGCGGCGTCAACCGTGTCGCGCACCGCGGCCACCACCGCATCCCGTGGCGCGACGTCCAGCAGCGAGGCAACCCCCGGATCCCGGAGCAGCCGGTCCACCGAGGGCAGCTCGCGACGCGGGTCGGTCATTTGGGTTTCCTCTGTCGCAGCGAATCGGCGCGAGCGGTCGAATCGGACGGCTGGAATCGGGCTTTCAGTGAATCCGCCCGAAGCGAGTCCGCGCGGCCGAGGGGCTTTTCGGCCGGGATGATCAGCGGCGAGTGAACGTCGCCGGAAACTCCGCTCACGGTTCGGGCGCCGAGCACGGAGACTTCGAAATGATCGCCGGGATGCCACGGCTGACCAACGCGGAGAGTAATGCGGTCACTCAGCGGTGGACGATTCATCGCCGGGCGGGCGGGAGCGGCAAGCCCCAGGCGCTCGGCCAGCGAATCGGACGGTTGGACGCGCGTCGTGTCGCCCGGCCGTCGGCGCACGCCGGTGTCGGGGCGCGCTCGGCGCACGCCGGCCGAATCCAGTCGCCGCCTGAGCGCGGCGGTGTCCAGCGGCGGCGTCTCGCCCGGCCCCCGCTGCTGCATCATTCCGGTCGTATCGTGCATGATCAACGCAACTACCGGGACTGCGGTGGAGTCCGGCAGCTTGCGCACCGTCGCCTTGCTCGGGTCGAGCTTCAGGTAGGGATCGAGCGGCTCGGCGAACGTAATCGTCGCCGTCACGGAATCGGTGGGTGTGATCTGCTGAATGCGGGGTGGCAGCGTGTCGTGAACGAAGGCGTAGAGCTCCGGCACGGCTACTTTGGCCGACTCCGGCCGAATGCGCACGGTGTCGAACGCCTCTCGCGAGTCCAGGCGGAAGTTGTGGTTCTGGTCGATTACACCGTAGACCAAATATTCCCCCCGGGGCAGCGGCCCGAACGAAAAGCGACCGGCCGAATCGGTGAGCGCGCGGTAGGGCAGGCTGTCGGGTTCAAGCATCGCTTCGATCAACCCGGCCTGGGCCGGTGCTCCGGCCTTCCAGTCGAACATACGGCCGGAGAGCGTATCGTGGGGAAGTTCGGCACCCGTCGAGAACGTCACGACCGACTCGACCTTGGACCGATTCTGTCGTACGTCGGTGACGCCGGGCAGGAGCTCGACCCGGTACACCCGGTTTGGCTTCCACCCTTCGGCCGGCTTGACGGTGATCCGGTAACGATGCCAGCCGACATCGGGGACACGGGTGGTCGGCGACAGGATGATCAGTTTCTCCAGATCGCCCGTCCCATGTCCCATACTCGGTGTCGAGCCCTCGGAGATGACCTCGTTGAAGCGGAACTCGACATCGCCCTTGAACCCGGGGAGCACCGCCACTGACTCGGGATACACGGAGGCCAGCTTGGGGGGGGTGGTGTCGGGTGGGCCGCCGGGCGGGGGCTGGATGTTGGCGCAAGCGGCAAGGAAGAGCAGAACAGCCGGGAGCGGGCGGCCCTCCATCAACAGCCCAGCAGCTCGCGCTTCTTCGTGAGCACCCCCTCCTGTTCTTCCCAGGTCGCGAGCTTCTGCCGCTCCCGCTCGACCACAATGGGCGGCGCCTTCGCAACGAACTGCTCGTTCGCGAGCTTGGCTCGCTGGCCGGCCACGAGCTTCCCGAGACGCGCAACCTCATCGGCAAGGCGGTCGCACTCTTTGCGCACGTCGATCGCATCTCCCAGCGGCACGAACACGGCCGTGCCGTCGGTCAATACGGCATGTCCGCCGACGCGCTCGCCGGTCTCGCCCAGAACCAGCTCCGAGACCTTGGCCAGCCGGGTGATGGTTCCGCGCTCTGACTCAATGGCCCCTCGCATGTCGGGCCCGAGATTGCTCAAGGCCACCCGGACCGCCTGTGACGGCGCGACGTCGTACTCCGCCCGGATCTGTCGCACGGCCGTCACCAACTCCTGGACGAGGCCGAAACCTCGGAGGGCCTCCGCATCGGCGGCTCGCTGATCGGGCGCCGGCCAAGGCGCAAGAGCGATGGACTCATGGGCCAATCGTCCGAGCAGTCGGCGCCACAGCGCCTCGGTGATGAAGGGCATGACCGGATGAAGCAGCCGGAGCCCAACGTCGAACGTCTGGGCCACGACCGCGCGAGCGACGTCGCCGCCGGGCTGGTCTCCGTACAGCCGGGGCTTGATCTGCTCGATGTACCAGTCGGCCAGGTCGCTCCAGACAAACCGGTATGCGGCGGCGGCGGCTTCGTTGAGACGGAAGCGTTGTAGCGCATCGGTGACCTCGACGACGGCAGCGTCGCAGCGGGCCAGAATCCAGCGATCGGCCAGTTGAAGCTCACGACGCTGAACCACGTCGACCCCCTGGCCGGCGAGCGGCCGGGTTGGCCCATCGAGATTCGACAGCACGAAGCGACCGGCGTTCCACAGCTTGTTCGCGAAGTTGCGGCCGGGCGCGAACGAAGTCTCGATGTCGTTCGGGTCGAAGATCACGTCGGTGCCGACGGCGCTCCCCGCCACGATGGTGTAGCGGAGCGCATCGGCCCCGTACAATCCGACCACGTCGAGCGGGTCGATCCCGTTGCCGAGTGACTTGGACATCTTGCGATGCTGGGTGTCCCGCACCGTGCCGGTCAGGTACACGGTGTCGAACGGGATGTCGTGCATGAACTCGCAGCCGGACATCACCATTCGTGCGACCCAGAAGAACAGAATCTCGGGAGCCGTTACCAGGGTGTTGCCCGGATAAAACCGGCGGAGGTCGCCGGTGTCGTCGGGCCACCCCAGGCCGGAAAACGGGACCAGCCAGGAGGAGAACCAGGTGTCCAGCACGTCTTCGTCCTGGCGGACCGGTCCACCGCAGTCAGGGCAGCGGGCGAGGTCGGTCCGGCTTGCCACCACCTTGCCGCACCGGTCGTCCTCGCAGTACCAGACCGGAATGCGGTGTCCCCACCAGAGCTGCCGCGAGATGCACCAGTCGCGGATGTTTTCCATCCACTGGGCGTATTCGTCGCCCCTGCGCTCGGGCACGAACCGCAGTCGGCCCTTCCGATACGCCGCGAGCGCAGGCTCCGCCAGTGGCGCCATCCTCACGAACCACTGCTCGGAGAGTCTAGGCTCGACGACCGTCTCGCAGCGGTAGCAGTGACCCACGGCGTGACGATGGTCCTCGACCTTCTCCAGCATCCCGGCGGCTTCGAATTCCGCCACCACTCGCCGTCGTGCCTCGTACCGGTCGAGTCCTTGAAACCGTTCCGGCGCCGCGAGGCTCATTCGTGCTTCCGGCGTCATCACGTCGATGCTGGGCAGCTTGTGCCGCTTGCCGATCTCGAAGTCCGTCGGGTCGTGGGCGGGGGTGACCTTCACCGCGCCGCTCCCGAAGGACGCATCGACTGCCTCATCGCCCACTATTGGTACCAGGCGATTGACCACGGGCAGGCGGAGCTGGCGGCCGATGAGCGCACGGTAGCGCTCGTCGTCAGGGTGCACCGCGACGGCGGTATCGCCAAGCATTGTCTCCGGCCGCGTCGTCGCCACCGTCACGTGGCCGGAGCCGTCCGCCAACGGATAGCGGAGGTGCCACAGCTTCCCCTCGACCTCTTCCTTCTCTGCTTCCTCGTTGGACAGGGCGGTGAGGCACCGTGGACACCAGTTGATGATGTAGTGCCCGCGGTAAATGAGTCGCTTCTCGTACAGCCGGACGAACACCTCGCGCACGGCACGTGAGAGGCCGTCGTCTAGGGTGAAGTAGGTCCGCCGCCAGTCGGCCGAGCAGCCGATGGCCTTGAGCTGGTCGATGATGATGGGGCCCGTCTCGCGCACATGGGCCCACACTCGCTCGACGAATGCCTCGCGTCCGATGTCGAAGCGAGTCTGGCCTTCCTTGGCAAGCAGTCGCTCGACGACGTTCTGTGTCGCGATGCCGGCGTGGTCGGTGCCCGGCAGCCAGAGTACGTCCTTCCCCCGCATCCGCTCGAACCGAACCAGCACGTCCTGAATGGTGTTGTTGAGCCCGTGACCCATGTGCAGCACGGCGGTCACGTTGGGGGGTGGCATGACGATCACATAGATCGGGGCTCGCTCTCGACCATTGCCGTCTGCCCGAAAAAGCCCGATCTGCTCCCACCACCGATAGAGGTCGGATTCAATCGCACCCGGATTGTATTGTGGGGCGAGCGGGTTGCTCATGCGCTCTGGTTGGTAGGCCGATCCTTGCGGGGCGTGCCCTGGTCATCTTCACCGTGCACGAGCAGGCTGTTGACCACGCGGTCAACTCCGCTCACCGCCCGTGCCACCCGTCCGGCGTAGGCGCGTACCGCCCGCGACGGGACCCAGCCATGCAGCTCGACGACGCCGAGCATCACCGGTGTCACCTCGAGCCCCAGCTCGCACAGGGTAGGATCGGCATCGAGTGCGGCGCCGGCGGCACGCGCGGTGGCAGCGGCGCTCAACACGGGGCCGGTCCTTGGCTGCGGTCGCGTCGTCACGATGCGCGCGAGCCGGCGCGGACCGGCCGCCCCGATCCACTCGCTCAGGCCGAAGCCCGCGACCATGCCGGTCAGCACCCCCAGCGAGGTCCATCCGACGATCTCGTAGCCGCTCAGCTCCCTGCGCTGCGCCATGCATCAACCTCGTTCAAAATCGGGAGATGTCGAATTAAGTTAATACGTTCTCTCACTCCGGCGCACCCATTTCCATCGAACCAACGCGGGACGCGGCCATGGCGGATGAACGCGAGGAGGTAACGCTGCGTGGGCTGGCCCGCTGGCTGGTTCTGGCGTTCCTGATTCTTGCCGGTCTGGGGCTCTATTTCGCGGTCGGCCGGAATGCCCCGTCGGTGGTGCAGGCGCCCTCCGTGGAGGTCCATTGAGCGCGATCCGTCTCACCCTTCCAGACAAGTCGGTTCGGGAGGTTCCAGCCGGCACCACCGGCCGCCAGCTGGCGGAGAGCATCGGTCCCGGGCTTGCCAAGGCAGCGCTTGCCATCCGGGTGAACGGAAAGGTCTGGGACCTGTCCCGCCCGATAGAGCAGGACAGCACGGTCGCCATCCTGACGGACAAGGATCCGGAGGCGCTGGAGCTGCTGCGCCACTCCTCCGCCCACATTCTGGCCACGGCGGTGCGGGAACTCTTCCCCGGCGCCGGCATCGGATTCGGGCCGCCGATCGAGGACGGCTTCTACTACGACTTCGAGGTGCCCCGTCCGTTCACGCCGGAGGATATCGAGCAGATCGAAGGGCGCATGGGCGACGTGGCCAAGCGGGATTTCCCATTCATGCGCGAGGTCGTGACCCGGGAGGAGGCGAACCGGCGCTTTGCCGATGACCCCCTCAAGCTGGAGCGCATCAGCGAGCTGGGCCCGGACGAAACGATCACGGTCTACACGGACGGCCCTTTCACCGACCTGTGCCGAGGGCCGCATGTGCCCAGCACTGGCCTATTGAAGCACTTCAAGCTGCTCAACGCTGCCGGCGCCTATTGGCGAGGCGACGAGAAGCGGCAAATGCTCCAGCGGATCTACGGCACCGCGTGGTTCAAGAAAGAGGACCTCGAGGCCTACCTCCACCGGCTGGAGGAGGCTCGCAAGCGCGACCACCGGGTCATCGGCAAGCAGCTGGACCTTTTCTCGATCTCCGACGTGGTCGGCCCGGGTCTCATCCTCTGGCATCCCAAAGGGGCGATGATCAAGTGGCTGCTCAGTCGGGCGGTCGAGGAGGACAACCTCGCCAGCGGCTACGATCTGGTGTACACGCCCAATGTCACCCGGGAGGAGTTGTTCTACATCTCGGGTCATCTACCGCTGTACGGAGCAAACCAGTACCCCGCGATGGCGGCGGGCGCCGGAGAGAGCGAGGACACTCGCTATCGGGTGAAGCCGATGAACTGCCCCATGCATTGCCTCATCTACAAGGGGCAGCAGCGGAGCTACCGAGATCTCCCGCTCCGGCTCTCCGAGGTTGCCAACGTCTATCGCAACGAGAAATCCGGCACACTGCACGGCCTGCTCCGGGTTCGCGGGTTGTGCATGGACGACGCCCACATCTTCTGCACTATGGACCAGGTCGAGGACGAGATCTTCCTGTGCCTCGATCAAGTAGACCGATTGGTCCGTCAGGCCTTCGGCTTCGAGCTCGACTTCGAGATCTCGACGCGCCCTGAGGAACGGCTGGGTGCCGACGAAGTGTGGGACCGTGCCGAAGCGGTCCTCGAGCGCGCCCTCCAACGCAAAGGCATCGCGTACCGGCTCGATGCCGGGGGTGGCGCGTTCTACGGACCCAAGATCGACATCAAGTTCCGGGATGCGATCGGACGGTTATGGCAAGGTCCCACCATTCAGCTCGACTTCAACCTCCCCGATCGGTTCGAGCTGGAATACACCGGCCCGGACAACAAGCCACACCGCCCGGCGATGATCCACCGCGCCATCTATGGCACGTTGGAACGCTTCACCGGGAATCTGATCGAGCACTTTGCCGGGGCCTTCCCGGTGTGGCTTGCGCCGGAGCAGGTCCGGGTAATCCCGATCTCCGATGCCCAGGCGGAGCCAGCCTGCGGGGTTGCTCGGCGGCTCAAGCTCGCCGGCCTGCGAGCGCACGTGGACCAGCGCAACGAGACGCTGAACTACCGGATCCGGGAAGGCGAGCTGGCCAAGGTTCCCTACATGGCTGTGATCGGACAGCGGGAAGCCGAAAGCGATGCGCTCGCGCTCCGGGTTCGGGGGGCGGGAAAGAAGCAGGAAGTCATGCCGGTTGAAGCGTTTCTGGCCCGCGTGCGGGAGGAGGTGCGCACCAAAGCAATCACCCCCTGACGCCTGTGGCGGGGGTGCCGACGCCGCTGGTATCTTCCCCCCGGGCTTTCCATAGGACCGTTTCGTGAGCGACGCTACTATCCCCGTCATCCTTTCGGCCGTTCGCACGCCGATCGGTAGATATCTTGGCGGCCTCTCCTCCTTTACCGCTCCTCAGCTTGGCACATTGGTGATCCGCGAGGCCGTGAGGCGCGCGGGTGTCGATGTCAACACGATCGACGACGTGATCATGGGTCAGGTCGTGCAAGGCGGTTCGGGTCAGGCTCCAGCGCGCCAGGCGATGATCCACGCCGGCCTTCCCGGCACCGTTCCCGCCATGACTATCAACAAGGTGTGCGGATCCGGACTCAAGGCAGTGATGCTGGCGGCGCAGGCAATTCGCGCGGGCGACGCGGAGTGCGTCGTCGCGGGCGGGCAGGAGGCAATGTCCAGCGCGCCGCACTACGTGTACGGCATGCGCTTGGGCATCAAGGCGGGCAATCAGACCATGGTGGAC
>DATJGL010000229.1:0-2726 GCA_035495075.1 Gemmatimonadales bacterium | reverse complement strand
GCCCTCGATGTTGGCGGGCCGGGTTTCCAATCGCACACAGTGCGGTTGCTTGAGCTGAAGCTCGGCCGAGTCCTCGATGGTGACGATCCGCTCGGTGGTCGGAATGAACGACGACAGAATGTTGAGCAGGGTCGTCTTGCCGGCGCCGGTGCCGCCCGAGATGATGACGTTGAGCCGGGCACGTACGATGCCTTTGAGCAGCTCGAGCATCGGCTCGGTGAGACTCTCCTTGTTCAGGAGGTCCTCACCGCTCAGCGCGTCGCGCTTGAACTTACGAATCGAGAGGTGAGGCCCGTCGATGGCGAGCGGCTTGATGATCGCGTTGACGCGCGATCCGTCCGCCAGGCGCGCGTCCACCATGGGCGAGGAGTCGTCGATTCGACGGCCGACGGCAGACACGATGCGATCGATGACCTGCAGCAGGTGCTTGTCGTCCTGGAAGCGGACGTCGGTCGGCTCCAGCTTGCCGTAACGCTCGACATAGACCTGCTTGTAGGTGTTGACCAGGATGTCCGAGATCTCGGCATCCTGCATGAGCGGCTCGATCGGGCCCAGGCCGAAGATCTCGTCCAATACCTGCCGGACCAGCTCCTCGCGCTCCTCGAAGTTGAGCGGCGCCGCCTCTGCTGCGAGGAGGTCGTGGACCACCTTGCGGATCGCATCCACCACCTGCTCGCGGGACAGCTTGTCGAGGCTGGACAGGTTGAGCCGCTCGATCAGCTTGCGGTGAACCCGGCCCTTGATCTCCTGGAAGAAATGCTGCTTCGCACCGGAGCTCGGGGCGGCGGCGGCCCGCGGTGGAGGCGGGGCGTCCGCCGCGCGCTCCCAGGGGAGCTTGAGACGCGTCTCGGTCGTGCTTCTTGGCTTCGGGCCGTTGTCCTGGCCGGCGGATTCGGTCATCCCTCTTTATCTCCTGTCTTGCGTACGATCTTGCCAACCAACTGCCCCACGATCTGACTCGCGCTTGGCCGCGACACCCGGTCCTTGGCTCCCAGGCCCGCGATCTTGGCCCCGAGCCCCTTCACGTCCTTGGTGTACTTGGAGCTGCCGTTCAGCACGATGGGCTTCCCCTGGTTGATCGACCGGATCACAGCTTCGTAGTCGTTGCTCAGGGTCCAGAACACTTTGAGGCCCAGCGTCTGCTCGACCTCTTTGAGCCCGATCTCCTCGTCCGGCTGGTATCGGTTGACGATCAGCCTGGCCTGCTCCAGCCCGCGCGGGAGAACCCGTTTTAGCAGGGGCAACCCGCGCTGCACGTTCCTCAGGGATGGCAAGTCCAGGGCCACCACGACGAGGACGCTGTCCGACTGATCGAACGCCGCGAGCGTGGTGGGTGAAAACGACTTCGATGTGTCCACCACCACGTAGTCGTAATGCTGCTTCAGGAACCCGAGGATCTTGCGGATCTCCTCCGCCGACGTGGCCTCGGCTCGCTCCGGATGAAACGGAGCCGAGAGCAGGTGTACACCGGACGGGTGCTGCTCGATGAAAGAGGCCAGCAGCCCGGCATCCATCCGGTGAAAGTTCTGGATCATGTCCACCAGGTTGAACCGCGGGCGTACCCCCAGCTGAACCGCGACCTCCCCCAGCTCGAGATCGAGATCCACCAGCAAGGTGCGCTTGCTGGTCAGGCGGTGGAGCACGATGGCGAGGTTGGTCGCCAGCGTAGTCGAGCCGGTGCCGCCCTTGGCGCCGAAGACGGAGAAGATCTGCCCCGGCTTCCGGCTGGAGTCGCCGGCCCGCCCCAGAAGGGCCGCCACCCGTTGCAGAGACTCATGGAGCGCGTCCGGCTCGACCGGCTTCTGCACGTAGTCGGAGACACCCGCCCGCATCGCGGCAAGGAGAAGACCCGGCGACAGGGTGGGGCCCGCCGCGAGCACCCGATGAGTGGGGTGCGACTCGGCGAGGAACTGAACAAGCTTGACCCCGACTTCGGGGTCGTCCTCGAGATCGACGATGAGCAGATCGGGGGCCGCATGCCGCAGCGCCTGAACCTGGTCCTCGCCGAAATCGGCAAAGCGGACGGAGAGCTCCAGAGCAATCCGGAACCCTCGTCCGCTTTCGGAT
Source organism: Gemmatimonadales bacterium (assembly GCA_035495075.1). Classification (GTDB taxonomy): domain Bacteria; phylum Gemmatimonadota; class Gemmatimonadetes; order Gemmatimonadales; family GWC2-71-9; genus DASQPE01. The sequence goes on along the minus strand of DATJGL010000229.1, from coordinate 659 downwards.
AGCGCTTCGCGGAGGCGATCACGGAACCGGACGTCGGTGGAGATGATCCCGACTCGAATGTGCCCTTCGGTCACGCGATGCGCCTCTCCCGTCTACTCGACGAGCTGCAACTTCTTGATGAGCGAGCCGGCCACCGGTCCGCTGGGGCCGGACGAATGCACAAAGTACAGGAACCGCCCTTGGACCGGAGCCTGATTTCCGTTCCCGACCATTCCCTCCAGGAAGAACAGCGCGAGATTGTTGAACTGGAGGTTCAGGCTTCCGCCGCTCTGGATGTTGGCGATCTGGTTCGGGTCGAACAACGAAAGCACGATCACCCGCGGGCTATCACGCCAGTCGGTGTACTTGGAGCCGCGCACGGCTCCGGTGTGCCCCAGTCCATCCGGGAACGTAGGATCCCAGTACGCAGTGGGATCGTAGGACATCAGATCGTTCATCGCCTGCTTGGTCGGGCCGACCATATCTCCGGTCTCGATATCGTAGGTGTTCCCGAGCGCGACCGGCGCCGCCAGCGTGCAGGTAGTGTCGGAAAGCAGGGATCGGTAGTCCTTGGCTCCCTTTGCTTCGCTGCCATCCGCAAAGTCCATGCGCCACGGATAGAAAAAGCCGCTCGTGATGTTGTCGTGCGGGCTCTGGGACTTGATCGTAATCTGCAGGCC
>DATJGL010000228.1:0-5697 GCA_035495075.1 Gemmatimonadales bacterium | reverse complement strand
GCCGCGGCTTCGAGGGCCGGAAAAAGCTGTTCGGCGGTCTGAGGCCGGTCGGCCGGGTGCTTGGCCAGAAGGCGCATCACCAGGTCGGCCAGCGATGGCGGAAGGCCGGCGCGATGCGCTAGTATCGGCTCCGGCGGTGTGGTCACCTGCGCGGCCAGAACCTGCTGCGGCGTCCCGGTGGCGAAGGGCGGCTGCCCGGTGAGCATCTCGTAGGCGACGACGCCCAGCGCATAGAGGTCCGCCCGATGATCGACGTTCGGGTCACCGGCTGCTTGCTCGGGCGACATGTAGGCCGGTGTCCCAACGGCCATGCCGGCAGAGGTCAGATTGCCCCGATTCCCGGCATCGCTGACTGCCTTTGCCACACCGAAATCCGCTACCAGCGCGTGGCCGTCGGCGAGGAGAACGTTCTCCGGTTTCACATCCCGGTGGACGATGCCGGCGCGGTGGGCCTTGCCGAGGGCGTCGGCGATCTCGTGCAGCAGGCGGGCCGTCTCGGGAACCGGGAGCGCCCCTTCCCGCGCGATCTTCTGCCGGAGAGACTCTCCCGCGACGTACGGCATCACATAATAGAGAAGTCCGTCGGCCTGGCCCGAGTCGTACACCGGCAGGATGTGCGGGTGGGTAAGCCCTGCCGCGATCTCTATTTCCCGAAGGAACCGCTCGGCGGCGAGTGCCTCGGAGATGCCGGGACGCAGCACCTTGATGGCAACGCGGCGGTGGTGCTTGAGATCTTCAGCGAGATACACAGTCGCCATCCCGCCCGAACCAAGCTCACGCTCGATACGGTAGCGGTCGGCGAGCGCGGCGGTGAGCCGGCTCTCTATAGGCGACATGCCCGAAGATACGGCTCGCAGGCGGAGTAGCGGAAGCCGCAGGGCTCATATTTCCGAGGCGGAGCACACCATGAATCATCCTTCGGTCAGCCGCGGCTGGCACTTCGGCACCAGCAAGAGAGTGTCCCAGCTGGGCCATTTCATCCTGAGTGAGACCCATTTCCCCGCCAACCTCCGCACCCCATGGCACGGGCACGAGGCAGCGGCCTTCTCTCTGGTTCTGAGAGGACGCAACCTGCAGCGCTATCGCCGCGCCGAGGTGACGTTTGAGCCCGGAGCCACGGTCTTCCGCCCGTCGGCGGCCGAGCACACCGACCAGATATCACCGGAAGGGTCGGCGTCCTTCATCATCGAGCCGGAGCGAGCCTGGCTGACCGAATCGGGACTCGCGCAGTTGAATCGGGACGCCGCTGTGAACCAGTCCGGGATTCGTGCGCGCTGGCTGCTCGAGCACATCTACGCCGAATTCAGGTCGCCCGACTGCGTCACGCCGCTTGCGCTCGAAGGATTGGTGCTGGCGCTGGGCGCCGAGTTCGCGCGGATTGCGGAGCCGCATCTGGCGCGGCAGGCTCCGGCATGGCTCGAGCGAACCCGTGAGGCGGTGAATGCAGGCTTCACAGAGCGCGTCACGCTTGCGGACCTGGCAGCCGAGGCCGGCGTTCATCCGGTGCACCTGGCCACGGCGTTCCGGGCGGCGTTCGGCACATCGGTCGGCGAATACGTTCGGGCTCGCCGGATCGAGGCTGCCCGCCTGGCGCTGATGGACCGCTCTCGATCCATCAACGAGATCGCGCTCAGCCTGGGATTCTCCAGCCAATCGCACTTCACTCGGGTCTTCCGGCAGCATGCCGGGACAACGCCGCTTGCCTACCGCCGGCTCCATCGCCTGAGGCCGGACGGAAACGTGATGGGTACTTAGGGCGGTGACAGCTCCTTTTGTTCGTGATAGATGGGCGACGGTGGCGAGTCTATCGTTCGGCATGCGCCCAGCTCTACTTCAGCTGTTCCCTGCCCTTCTCGCCGTTGCCGTGTGGTCGTCCGCCGCAGCCCAGCGCGCCCCGTCCGCTCTGCCCGCCAGCGTGGTCCGCCGAGCCGACTCCGTCATCGTGGCGTACATGGCGCAGCGCCATGTGCCGGGGTTATCGGTCGCGGTGGGGCTCGATCAGCGGCTGGTCTGGTCGAAGGGCTATGGGCTCGCCGATCTGGAGGATTCGATCCCGGTGACCACCGGGTCGATTTTCCGGACCGCGTCCATCGGGAAGCCGATGACGGCAACCGCAGTCATGCAGCTCTGGCAGGAAGGCAAGCTCGATCTCGACGCGCCGATCCAGACGTACTGTCGCGCGTTTCCGGGAAAGCAGTGGCCCGTGACCGCACGCGAGCTGCTGGCACACCGGAGCGGAATCCGCGACAAGACGGCGGAGGAGGAGAGCAACTACAAGCACTACGATACGATCGAGGCGTCGGTCGCGATCTTCGGGGCCGATTCGCTGCTGTTCGAGCCCGGCAGCTCGTTCCATTACAGCTCCTACAACTACGACGTGCTGGGTTGCGCCATCGAGGGGGCCTCGGGCATGCCGTACATGGATTACATGAACCGGAGGATCTTTGGACCGGCCGGCATGTCCCGTACGCTGCTTGACGATCCGAAGGCGATCATCCCCCACCGGGTCAGCGGCTACCTGCTGGACGGCCAGGGGAAGCTCCGCAACTCGATCCACGACGACATGAGCAACCGGATTCCGGCCGGGGGTTTCGTCTCGACACCGACTGACCTGGTGCACTTCGGGCTCGCCGTGCTGGGCGGGAAACTCGTGGCCGACAGCGCGCGCCGGCTCATGTGGCAGGTCCAGCGGGCGCCGACGGACTCAGTCACCAACGAGGGCTACGGACTCGGCTGGGCGTTAGGGGATTGGTACGGAGTGAAGGAGGTGATGCACGGCGGTGGCACGCCGCAGGTCTGCGCGTTTCTCTATCTGCTTCCGGCCAAGCGCATCGTCGTCGCGTTCATGATGAACCTGGAGGCAGTACCGGATCGGGGGGACCTGGCCGGCGATCTGGTGAAGGTTGTGCTGGGACCCAACGCGCCGCACAACTGAGCTACTGCTTCACGCGAGCCTGCAGGTCGCTGAACCAGTTGTCCACCCAGACCAGCCTGAAACCGCTCGCCCTTGCTCCCTGTTGGCGCGGGCTGCCGAAGATGAAAGCACTTCCGTCCGGAGTGACATCGTAGGATTGATGAAAAGGATCGCTCGAGAACTGACTTGCGTCGAACAGGGGTCGGACCTCACTCACGGCAAACGTGGGCGCCATCTGCACCTGTGCCGCGTTGAGCCAGGGCGATCGATCGAGGAAGAAAAGCTCGTTGCCCTTGGGGGACCATCTCGGCTCGGACCCGCCTCCATTCGAGATCTGCCAGCGGCCACCGGCCGAGTTGAGAAATGGGCGGACGTAGACCTCGTTGATTCCCGACTCATTGGAGGTGTAGGCCAGCCAGCGCCCATCGGGCGAGAGCGCCGGGTGTAGCTCGGTGAAGGGTGTCGCCACCAGCGGTACCGGCGTCGAATCCCCTCTGAGCCGCACGCCCACCAGGTCGCCGGCGCCGGGCGTGGCGTTGTCAGTACGCAGGATGAGCCATTGGCCGTCGTGGGACCAGAGAGCCTCCTGAATCTGACGGTCGAGACGAGCTAGGAGCCGGTCCTCACCGCTGCCGTCAGCGGGACGAGCATACAGCATCGTGGTCGCCCCGCTGTCGCGCAGGAAAGCCACCGTCCGGCCGTCGGGCGACCAGATCGGTCGGCGATCAGCGCCTCCGAACGTCAATCGCGTGAACGGCCCGTGGTCGAGTTGCTTGATCCAGACATTCCCCCCGGTGCCATTAGGGACCCCGACACCTACGGCCACGCGACGTCCATCGGGCGAGAGTGCGAGAGCGTTAAACTGCCCATGCCAGGTCGAATCGATTGGCGAGGCATCGCCATCGCGCTTGACCCGCACCACGATGTCGTCGGACGACCTGCCGCTTCCCATCACGTAGGCCAGCGAGCCCGACTGGGACCACGCCAACAGCGCATATCCGCCTGGGTTCACCTGGACCCGCTCGAGCACCGGAACCGCGGGACCGGTTACCTCCAGGCGCTCGAGATCGAAAGGCGCGACCAGTCCGACTCCATCCCGGCGTACATACAACAGATAGCCGGAAGGCAGATACCAGGCCGCTGCCGCATTCTCGAGGAGTATTCTCTGTTTGCCGGTGCGCAGGTCGAGCACGTGCACCCTCATGTTCAGACAGGTGGCCGTGCACCACTGGTAGAAAGCCCCTCGCGCGTCGGGCAGCGGCATCGGGCCGCCGATCCCGCCACCTGACAGTGTGCTGTCGAGGCGCAGCGCGAGACTGCTCGGCCCCCCAGCGGCGCTCACCCTTCGCAGCTCCTGAAAATTCGGCGTCACGTAGAGAATCGTGCCGTCATCCAGCCAGGCTGTACCGCCGAAGTCTCCCGCCGCCGAGTCGGACAGCGACGCGACCGATCCACCGAGCGCCCGGATCTTCTTCAGCTGTCGGTCGGCGACGAACGCGATCCACTTGCCGTCCGGGGAGAACACCGGACTTCTGGCTCGCTCCGTGCCGGTGAGTGGAACGGGGTCCAGTGCACCCCGGCGCTTGAGCCAAAGCAGCCCGTTCTGGCGGCCGTCCCTGAAGACCAGGGCCGCGCCGTCTGGGGATAGCGCAAAAGGAAGGTCGTTTGGGGTGAGACTGCCGCTGTCACTGATCGAGACGTACTGCCATTCTGCTGGCCGAACGGACGCGCTTCGGGCGCGAGTCCATCCCCACACGGCGAGACTGACCGCAGCAAGCGCCGCCGCAGCAGCCACCCCGAAGTAGGTCCGCCACCGGCGATCATCTGGAGCGAGACGCGCCTGAGTCCGCGCCAGCGGCACCGTGACACCCGGCTTCTCGAGCGCCTCGGCGAACTGCGCGGCAGTGGCGAATCGGTCCGCCGGCAGCTTGGCCAGCGCGATCTCCACCGCGGCCGCGACGTGCGGCGGGATAGTCTTGCGTTGGACCGTGAGCGAGCGCGGCTCTTCGGTCACCACCCGCGCGATGATCGCCTGAGCGGACGGTCCGGTAAACGGGGGCTCACCCACCAGCATCTCGTAGAGCGTAGCGCCGAGGGCGTACACGTCAGTCTTGGCGGTGATCTCCCGCTCGCCCATCGCCTGCTCGGGGCTCATGTAATACGGCGTCCCGAGCGACATTCCGGTCTCGGTCATCCGGGTCCCGCCCGCGCTGCTCATCGCCAGCGCGATCCCGAAGTCGGCCACCAGGGCCTGGCCATCGTGCAGGAGGATGTTTTCCGGCTTGATGTCGCGGTGGACGACGCCATGCCGATGAGCGTAGTCCAGGGCGCTCGCCACCTCGGTGGCGATTCGGACGGCATCGGCGATGGGGAGCTGCCGCTCACGGGTGAGCCGGTCGCGCAGCGATTCGCCCTCGACGAATGGCATGACATAGAAGACCGTGCCGCCGGCTTCGCCCGAGTCGTGGAGCGGGAGGATATGGGGATGCTGGAGATTGGCGGTAGTCTTGATCTCCGCGAGGAAGCGCTCAGCCCCGATCACGGCGGCCAGCTCCGGACGCATGACCTTGACCGCGACCCTGCGGTCGTGGCGGAGGTCGTGCGCCAGCCAGACCGTGGCCATGCCGCCAGCGCCAAGCTCCCGCTCGATCCGATAGCGGTCGCCGAGCGCAGTCGAAAGACTGCTTTGTGACAGGGGCACGCAGGAAGATAAGGCGCTATCCGCTATCCGCTATCCGCTATCCGCTATCCGCTATCCGCTATCCGCTGGGGCGACGGGGAAC
>DATJGL010000227.1:0-2952 GCA_035495075.1 Gemmatimonadales bacterium | reverse complement strand
CCTTGACAGAGCGTCCCCTCGTGAAGGTTAGGGCCCGCGCTTAGGCTGCAGGCCGCGGTGTGATCACGGGCTCGATGTCGGTCGGACTTCGGCCTCGCTCGGCCGGCTCTCGCCCACCGGATCGCCGTAGACCTCCCCCAGTAGAATATGCCGTACCAGTACCAGGACGAGCACGAGAATGGGGACCGCCACCACGAGCCCGGCCAGCCCGAACAGCTTCCCGATGAGGAGGACGCCAGCGATAGTGATCACAGGCGGGAGATTGACTTGACGCTCCATGACGACCGGCGCCACGACGTTGGCTTCAATCAGGTGAACTCCCACCCCGACGGCCAACACGGCGAGTGCCTTGGGGAGCCCGGAGACGCCGAGCGCAAAGAGTGCCGGGAGGAGCGTGGAGAACAGAGTGCCGAAGAACGGTACGAGCGCGGCGACTCCCGCGAAGACTCCGAAGGCCAGGAAGTAGGGAACGCCCAGGGCCCAGAGCCCCAGAGTCGTCAGCCCGCCGAGGAGGATCATCGCAATGACCTGGCCAACCACCCAGGCCCGTAGGGTGCTCGCTAGATCCGCGAGGATATCGCGGGCGAGCCGCCGTCGGGGAGGCGGCACGAGGGCGATGATGCCGTCGACGTAGACTCGAGGGTGGCGGGAGAGGTAGACCGCCATGACGAGCACGCTCACGCCCTCGATCAGGAATTCGACCCCGAACCTGAGGTAGGGGACGGCTGCCCGCCGGAAGAAGCCGAAGATGCCGTTCAGGGCCGTCGCGAGAACGCCGGGCTCCCCGCTGGCGGCGACGTTCCGGCGGAGCACCGGCACGCTCCCCACCAGGCGGTTGATGCTCTGATCGAGGTCGGTGAGGTATTTGGGGAGATTGGTGAGCAGGTCGCTCACCTGGTCAGTTACCGCCGGGGCGATGAGGACCACCATGCCGACCAGCGCCCCCAGGCTCAGCGCGACACCGGCGGCGAGACCGAGAGTCTGCGGAACGCCGAAGATGCGGCGCAGGAAACCGGCGATGGCATCCAGATAGACCGCGAGGATGACCGCGAAGAAGAGAACCAGCAGGACATCCACCGTACGGACGACCAGCGCCACAACGATGGCGGCGAGAACCAGCCAGCCGAGCGGGGACCTTCGTCGGCCTTCGGGACGGGCGATGGACATCAGCGGGGAGGTCTCCGGCCATCACCGCCCTTCTCAAATTCCCTTCCAGACGGCCGAATCAGGGAGCCCCCATCTCACCAGCGTAGCCGCATGACCGAGGGGCGCTCGTGGCGGTTGCTTGCGGTCGGTGCTTTGGCATGAGCCGCTGGCGCCTCACACTTCCGTCAGAGGCGGCCCGTCAGAAGCAAGATGACCAGGATGAGTACCACCAAGCCCAACCCGCCACTCGGGTGTTACCCCAACCGGTGCGATAAGGCGAGGTCGGAGCGAAGCGCTGACCAGCACAATCAGAATGATGGCAAGATTTGCTTCATATCTGCCTCTTTATTGAGGTCGTGCCCGTTCACCGAAGGGGCCCTTCAATCCGCCATTGCGGATTTACGATGCAGCGGATCCGGGGGCTTGGCAAGAATGGCCCGTCAGGAGGATGCGCGTCGCGAGCGTCACACAGATCCGGATTCCCGATGCCGCCGCTGGCGGTTCATCGGTACTGCAGACGCTGCCTCGGCTCTCGCCTGCCGAGGCTGTGCAGGTGAAGCCCGACGAGTTGCTTCGCGCTACGGCAGGGGCCCACAACGCCCTTCTGGATCTCGAAGAGCTCGAGGAACGCGAGCTCGATCAGATTCGCGCTGGCTACGCGCGCTTGGCGGAGCATGCCCGGACGGACCTGCAACGCGGAGAGACTGACAGTGGCGTCCCAGAAGTAGCGTGACCGCGGCCCGTCGAACTATCACTCGCCGATGCGCGGCGGCCTCGAGCCACCTGGGGGAAGTCCGGGGAGCTTGATGTGCGGTGATCTTGCCCCGCGGCTGCAGTTGACTTCTTAGTTAGGGGGCCGCATAAGAGATTGGCAGGCCGACGTGACTGCGTTTCCGTGCCCATTGGGGTGTCGAAGGAGGTGTCTCGCATGTCGCTCCTTCCTGTAGCGCGGTTCGGTGCCTCTCCGCACGTCAGCTCCGAACGGATCGAGCAGCACGGGACGGTATCGGGTGGCACCGCCCATACGTCATGGGCGTCGAAGCGCATGACGCTGGCCCTGCTCGCTGTCGTCACGGCCGCAACGGCCCAGCAGCGCGAGCGCCGGCTCGAACCCGCCGCGGTACCCGTGCGCTACACCGAGGGCACGGAACACGGCTTCCTCGAGCTGCGCACGGCAACCGGCACACTCCTCGCGCACGGGGATCTGCTCCAGGTCGCCCGGGACCGGGAGATCGAAAGGCGGATGGTGTTTCATTTCTCGGACGCCTCCGTCTTCGAGGAGGCCGTCACGTTCACTCAGCATAGCGTCTTCACGATGCAGAACTACCACCTCGTCCAAAGCGGGCCCTCGTTCGCCGACGATCTCGAGGTGACCCTATCGCGCTCCGGGCAGTACGTCGTCAAGACGAAGTCGCACAAGGACGGCCGCGAGAAACAGTACACCGGGAAGCTCGACCTGCCACCCGATGTCTACAACGGCATGGTCATCACTATCGCGATGAACCTCGTCGCGCGCGACACCCAGACGGTCCACATCGTGGCCTTCACACCCGAGCCGCGTCTCATCGGGCTTGAGATCGCACCCTCTAACTCGCAGCGGGTGATGCTCGGCCAGCACGCGGAAACGGCGGTCCACTTCAAGCTCAAGCCCAAGCTGGGTGCCCTGCTCAAGGTTTTCGCGACGCTGCTGGGCAAGGCGCCGCCGGACAGTGACGCCTGGATCGTCACTGACGACGTGCCCGCATTTGTGCGATTCGAGGGGCCGATGTACTCCGGGCCCGTGTGGCGCCTGAATCTGACAACGCC
>DATJGL010000226.1:0-5420 GCA_035495075.1 Gemmatimonadales bacterium | reverse complement strand
GATGACCGGCTGATCATCGACGTCACCCCCAACCGGCCCGATCTGCTCGGACACAAGGGCCTCGCCCGCGAGCTGGCCGCGGCGTACAACGTCCCGTTCCGCCTTCCGCAGATCCCCGGTGCGGAGCGGCTCGACGTGCCGTCGGCAAGGCGCGCCGGCGCGAACGGCGCTGCGGGGAACATCCGGATCGAGCTTAACGATCTCGTCGGTTGCAAACGCTTTCACGCGGCGCTCATTCGCGGCGCGCGGGTGGGCCCCTCGCCGGCCTGGCTCGCCCGCCGACTCGAGGCTGTCGGGGTGCGCTCGATCAGCAACGTGGTGGACGCGACCAACTACGTCATGCTGGAGCTCAACCAGCCGATGCACGCTTTCGACGCGGCTCGGCTGCGCGGCGCGACCATCGTGGTCCGGCGTCCCACTGCGGGCGAGAGCAGCCTGGTCACACTGGACAATGCCACCCGAACGCTCGACGCCGAGATGACGCTCATTACCGACGGCGGCGGGCCTATTGGGCTCGCGGGGATCATGGGTGGCGCGAGCAGCGAAGTCGGGCCGGGAACGACCGATGTGCTGCTCGAGGCTGCGTGGTGGGAGCCATCCGGCATTCGGCGGACCCGCCGCCGCCTAGGCATGATCACCGACGCCAGCTACCGGTTCGAGCGGGGAATCGATCTCTGGGGTGGGGCCGACGCGATGCGCCGCTGCATCGAGTTGGTCCTCGTGACCGCCGGCGGCGAGCTGGTGGACTCTCCGCTCGACCTTTGGCCCGAGCCGACGCACCCACCCCGGATCTTTCTCCGACCGAGCCGGGTCGCGCAGGTGCTGGGCGTCGAGCTGTCCTGGCACGAGATCGAGCGATGCCTGGTCGCCATCGGCGCAACGGTCGTGTCCAAGCCCGACGATGGCCGCATCGCTGTCGATGTTCCAGGCTGGCGTCCCGACCTAAAGCAGGAGATCGATCTGATCGAGGAAGTCGCTCGAGTGCACGGGTATGAGAACCTTCCCGTCGAGCTGCGCCCGGCGCGGGTTGGCTCGTTGCCCGATGCTTCGATCGAGGTGGTGACGACGCAAGTTCGCCGCGGACTCGCCGGCCTGGGTCTCCTCGAAGCGTCCACCCTGCCGCTTACCTCAGTGAGCGGATCCCAGTCCGTCCGGTTGCTCAACCCACCGTCCGCAACGGAGCCCTGGCTTCGCCGCGAGTTGCTCCCGGCCCTGGTTCAACAGGTCCGGGCCAACTGGGCTCACCATGTCCGCGACGTCCGTCTCTTCGAGGTCGGGACCGTTTTCGAGGCCCGCTCCGGAGCGCGCCCGCTCGAGTCCCAGCACGTTGCCGGCGTCGTGACCGGTGCCCGCGAGCCGGCGCATTGGAGCGGGACCGGTCGCGCCGATTTCGATCGTTGGGATCTGGCTGGTCTATTCCAGGCAGCGGTGGCTCTGGCAAATCCTGGTGCAGTCGTGCAAGTTGAAGGTAATGCGTGGGTTGCAGTTGCGGCCGACGGGCGGAAAGTGGCTCGGGCCGCGCTGCTTGAAACGGAGGTTCAGCCGTGGGCGGCGCCGGTCTGGGGGTTCGAGGTGGAACTCGACGCGTCGGCCCGGCAGCCAGTCCGTTACCGTTCCCTGCCTTCCACTCCGGCCTCCGAGCGCGATCTGGCGCTGGTTCTTCCCGACGGGATTGCGGCGGCCCGGGTCGGGGAGATTCTCCAGCAGGCTGCGGGGCCGTTGTTGGTCGGCTTGGACCTGTTGGACGAGTATCGAGGCGCGGGTCTGCCTGCCGGTGCCCGCAGCGCCATGTTTCGACTGACCTTCCGCGCCCCTGACCGCACCCTGCGCGACCAGGAGGTAGATGAGGTGGAACGACGCGTCCTGGCGGCGCTCGAGCGGGATCTGGGTGTCCGCCGGCGTGAGGCCGGGCCATCCGCAGCCCAGGGGGAGACGTGACCTACAACTACGAGCGTCCGGATTTGAAGGCGGTCGCGGAGCTGGAGGAGCTGTTTCAAAGCCTGGGCGCCGAGGTCGCCGCCTGGCGTCGCCGGTCCCTCAAGGCTGAAGGCGAGCTTCAGGAGATTCGCGCCAAGGGCGGCGTGTACGAAGGGCCCGAGCTTTCCGGTGCCCGGCAACGGGTGATCGAGCTCGAAACGGAGAATCAGGCTTTGCGTGAACGCATTGACGCGGCCAAGGAACGGGTGCGTTCGCTCGCGGCTCGGCTGGCGTTTCTCGAACAGGGAGGCACCGCGTCGTGACGGCACCCAAGAATGCGGTCCGGGTCATCATCGGCGGCGAGGAATACACCGTAAAGTCGGAACTACCGCCGGAATACACTCGAGAGGTGGCCGCCTATCTCGATGCCGCCCTCAAGCGGGTGCGGGAGTCGTTGCCGGGGGTCGAGACCCACAAGGCGGCCATTCTCGCAGCGCTGTCCATCACCGACGAGCTGTTCCAGGCGCGTCGAGGGGATCGGGAGATCGCTACTCGCATCTCCGCCCTCGCGGACGACCTGGCTCGGCTCCTTCCGCCCGCGAAGCGCGGCCACCGCGCAGCGGGCACCGTACCGGTCCCCGAATAATGGCGAATCTGAGCGACGTGCTGGCGCGACTCGATAGATCGGTCCTCGTCCTTCTGGGGCTCTTAGTTGGGCTGGTCATCGCCGTGCTCGTCGATCTGGTTCGGGGTCGGATCCAGCGGCGGTACGGGCGCGGCATCGTGGAGGAAGCCCGGACCGAGGCAAACCGGCTCACCGCCGATGCCACGCGCGAAGCGGAGGCGGCCAAGAACGCCGGGATTGTGGCCGGGAAGATGGAGGCGCTCAAGCTCCGTGAGGAGCTCGATCGGGAGATTCAGCGGCGGCGGGAGGAATGGGAGCGGGCCGAGCGTCGCGTCGAAGATCGGAGCCGCGCGCTCGAGCGCAAGCTGGAGGAGGTCGCGGGTCAGGAGCGCCAGTTTCGGGTACAGGAACAGGCACTGGCCCAGCGTGAGCTGGACCTGCGCGCGCGGGAAGCCGAGATCGACAAGCTGGTGCAGGAGCAGCGAAGCCGGCTCGAACGGATCGCGGGGCTCACTGCGGAGGATGCTCGGCGGGAGATTCTGCAGCGGGTAGAAGACGAAGCCCGCACTCAGGCCGGCGCGCTAACGCGCGACATCAAGGAGCAGGCTCGCCGGGCCGCCGAGCGCGATGCAAAGCGGATCATCGCCATGGCGACGCAGCGGCTCGCCGCGGAGCATACGGCCGAGACTACCGTCGCTGCGGTGGCATTGCCGAGCGACGAGATGAAAGGCCGGATCATCGGCCGCGAGGGGAGAAACATCAGGGCATTCGAGACCGCGACCGGTGTCGACGTCATCATCGACGACACCCCTGACACGGTCATCATCTCTTGCTTTGACCCGATCCGACGCGAAGTCGCGCGCCGGGCGCTTGAGGCGCTGATCGCCGACGGCCGAATCCATCCCGGCCGGATCGAGGAAATCGTCGCCAAGTGTCAGCGTGAGCTGGAGACCCAGCTGGTCGAGCTCGGCGAGCAGGCGGCGTACGACACCGGCATCCATGGGCTCCATCCCGAGATCATCAAGCTGGTCGGCCGGATGCGCTATCGCACGTCCTACGGCCAGAACATCCTCGACCACTCGAAGGAAGTGGCCTGGCTGGCGGGAATGATGGCTGCCGAGCTTCATCTCGACGTCGCGCTGGCCAAGCGCGGCGGGCTCCTGCACGACATCGGCAAGGTGCTCACCCACGACACCGAAGGCACCCACGTCGAGCTGGGCGTCGAGATCGCGCGCAAGTACGGCGAAACCGCGGCGGTGATCAATTGCATCAACGCGCACCACGACGACGTGCCGCATGAGACGGCGGAGTCGGTGCTGGTGCAGGCGGCGGATTCGATCAGCGGCTCCCGGCCCGGAGCGCGGCGCGAGGCGTTCGAGAGCTACGTCAAGCGACTCACTCGGTTGGAGGAGATCGCCAACGGCTTTGCCGGGGTCGAGAAGAGCAACGTCATTCAGGCCGGGCGCGAGATCCGCGTCGTTGTCACACCGGAACGGATCGACGATACCGCAGCCGCGCACCTGTCCGACTCGATCGCGCGGCGAATCGAGAATGAGCTGCAGTATCCCGGCCAGATCAAGGTCGTGGTGATTCGCGAGACCCGCGCCGTAGACTTCGCGCGATGACGGCGCGAGTTCTCGACGGAGTACCCATCGCCGACGCAATCCGGGCGGAAGTCGGAGCGCGGGTTGCCGAGCATCGGAAGCAGGGACGGCAGCCCGGCCTCGCGGTGGTGATCGTAGGCGACAACCCCGCCAGCGCGGTGTATGTGCGTGCCAAAGGCAAGGCCTGCGAAGAAGCGGGCATGCACTCCGAGACGGTACGGCTCCCGGCGGAGGCCTCGGAAGCGGAGCTCCTCGCCGTAGTAGACCGGCTCAACACCGATCCCAAAATCCACGGCTTCCTGGTGCAGCTCCCTCTGCCGAAGCACATCAACGCGGAGCGAGTGCTCAACCGGATCAATCCACTCAAGGACGTGGACGGCTTCCACCCGGCCAATGTGGGCAAGGTGTCGATCGGCGACCCGACCGGTCTCAAGCCGGCGACTCCCTACGGCGTGCAGGAGATGCTGCTCCGTTCCGGGCTCGATACCAAGGGCGCTCACGCGGTCATCGTGGGTCGCTCGAACATCGTCGGCAAGCCGATGGCGAGTCTGCTGATCCAGCAGGGCCGGGGCGGTGATGCGACGGTCACGGTGTGCCACTCGAAGTCGCGCGACCTGCCCGGCATCTGCCGCACCGCCGACATTCTCATCGTGGCGATGGGCAAGCCCGAGTTCGTCACCGCCGAGATGGTTCGCGCTGGGGCTGTGGTGATCGACGTCGGTATCAACCGGGTGGACGATGCGAGCCAGCCCAAGGGCTATCGCATCGTGGGCGATGTCGCCTACGGGGCGGTCTCGGAGATCGCATCCGCCATCACTCCGGTGCCAGGCGGCGTAGGTCGGATGACGATCGCCATGCTGCTGCAAAACACCCTTCAGGCCTTCGAGCAGGCCTCATGACCCGGTGTCCACCGTTTCTCGGCTGCAGGGTTCCCTCACGATGACTCTGCCGCTGCCCCTCTCGTCGGCGCTGGCGGGCGACGAGGTTCTTTCAGTTCGCGATCTCACGGCCTCCCTCAAGCGCGTTGTCGGCGGCAGCTACAGCCCTCTCTGGGTTCGGGGCGAGGTGCTGCAATGCCGCGCTCACACGAGCGGGCACTGGTACTTCGTGCTCCGCGATTCGGCCGCTCAGGTGCGCTGCACCATGTGGCGCACCTATGCCGAGCGGGCGGGCCGGCCTCCGGCCGACGGGACCGAGGTGTTCGCGCTCGGCCGACCGGACGTGTACGAATCGAAGGGCGAGCTTCAGTTCATTGTTACTCGCATGCTGCCCAC
>DATJGL010000225.1:0-3434 GCA_035495075.1 Gemmatimonadales bacterium | reverse complement strand
GAGTTGGGTCGGGCCCACCCCCCGAAGCAAGATACCTCGCAGTATCCGCAGATAATACGTGAGCGGCAAGACCGCACCCAGCCACTGCGCCGCGGCCGGCATTGCCTCGCGAGGGAACATGAACCCCGACAGGAGGATGTTGGGGAGGAGGAAGAAGAAGCTGAGCTGCATGGCCTGGGTCTGAGTCTTGACCGCGGTTGAGACCAATAACCCGAGGGCCAGGTTCGCCACGATGAACGCGAGGGTGACCGCGTACAGTGCCCCAAGATTGCCGCGGAGCGGCACGTCGAAGACCACTCTCCCCAGAAAAAGAATGATCGTCATCTGCACATAGCCGATCACGAGGAACGGGATCAGCTTCCCCAGCATGAGCCCGGTCTTGTTGATCGGCGTCACGACCAGCTGCTCCAGCGTTCCCCGCTCCCGTTCGCGCACCACGGCCATGCTGGTGATCATGACCATGGTCATCGAGAGCAGCACGCCCACGATGCCAGGAACGATGTATACGGCACTTCGTACGCCCGGGTTGTACCAGGGACGGATGCGAACGTCGAGCAGTGGAGTCTTCCGACCCTGACCGGTCAGCTCCAGCAGCCTGGCTTGCGCGGCCTGCGCGGCACCTGCCATAGCGGCGTTCGAGGCCATGGGGTCCGCCGCATCCACGATGACCTGTGCCTGGGCCGACCGGCCGCGACGCAGATCGGCCATGAATCCGGGCGGGATCACGACGGCGGCGCCTGCCTTGCCTCGTCCGATCAAGTCGGCTAGCTCCGCCCGCGACGCGACCGTCCCCACAATATCGAAGTTGCCGGTGTTGGTCATGACCTGGACCAGCGCCCGGCTTTCCGGTGTCTTCGACTCGTCGAGCACGAGTGTGCGGATGTGGCGCACCTCGGTCTGGATGGCGAACCCGAACAGCAGCAACTGAACCGCTGGAATTCCCGTCATCATTGCGATGGTGAAGCGATCCCGCCGGAGCTGGATGAACTCCTTCCAGAGCATCGGCCACAGGGTCCAGTCCCGGATGCGGCGAAGCATCAGACCACCGCCCCTTCGTCGCGACGCTGAAGCTCGATGAACACGTCTTCGATCGTGGGCTGGTGGAAGTGAGCCAGGATCTCATCCTTGCTGCCGACCGCGATGAGATGCCCCCGGGACAGAAACGCCAGGCGCTGGCAGCGCTCCGCCTCGTCCATGTAGTGCGTGGTCACCAGAATGGTGGTTCCCCGCTCTGCCAGGCTGTAAATCCAATGCCAGAGGAGGCGTCGGCTGGCCGGGTCCACCCCGGCCGTAGGCTCATCCAGAAAGACCAGGTCCGGCCGATGAGCGATAGCGCAGGCGAGCGCGAGCCGCTGTTTCCAGCCTCCGCTCAGCGCCGCGGCAAGCTGGCCGGAGCGCTCGGTCAAGCCGAGATCGGCAAGGGTCTCCGTTACTCGGGCAGCGAGTTCTGCTCCGTGGAGGCCGTACACAGATGCATAGAAGCGAAGGTTTTCAGCGACGGTGAGGTCCTCGTAGAGTCCGAACCGCTGCGACATGTATCCGATGCGCCGCCGGATGGCCTCCGACTGCTTGCGGACGTCCAGCCCGACGACGGTCGCGTCGCCGGCGGTCGGCATCATGAGCCCACAGAGCATCCGAATCGTGGTGGTCTTGCCGGATCCGTTCGGGCCCAGGAGACCGAAGACCTCGCCTCGGCGGATCGTGAGGTCGAGCCCGTCCACCGCGACGAGATTACCGAAGACCTTGCGCAGTCCGCGGGTGACGACGTCGAACTCGCGGGCGGGCGCCGGGCCGCTCATCGCCCGCGTCCCTCCGGCAGAATCTCGACCGTGGCCGGGAGGCCGGGCTTGAGTGTCCCGGTGGTGTCGTCGAACATCACCTTCACGCCGAACAGGAGGTCGGCGCGCTCCGTCTCGGTCAGCGCGATGCGCGGGGTATACTCGGCGCGATCGTTGATGGACACGACGCGGCCGCGAAACGTGCGGCCGGGCAATCCGTCGAGCGTCGCCACCGCGGCCTGACCAACTCGTACACGGGGGACGACCAGGCTGGACAGGTAGACGCGGGTCCATGGCCGGCGCACCTCGCCCAGCGTGAGCGCGGACTGACCGGCGCCGAGCATCTCGCCGGGTTCTGCATTGCGGGACAACACGGTGCCATCCACCGGCGCGACGAGTACCAGATCCGCCGCGGTCGCCTCAGAAGCTGCCAGGGCGGCTTCCTCGGTTGCCACCTCCGCCCGTGCGGCCCGAATGCGCTCAGGGCGAGTTCCCTCCTGGAGCAGCCGGAGCGTTTCCGCAGCGGCCGAGCGACGGGCGGCCGCCTGCTCAGCGGCGGCACGTGCCGCGTCGAGAGCCTGACGGCTGATCGTACCGCTGGCTCCCAGAGGCTTGGCCCGGGCGTAGTCGTCGGCCGTGCGATCGAGTTCGGCTTGGGCGGCGGCGAGCTCCGCGCGAGCCCGGTCCACCTCACGGGGCCGGGACCCCGCCTCGAGCTCCTGGAGCGTGGCTCTGGCCGACGCGAGTTGGGCGCGGCGCCGCTCGACGTCCGGGCGGCTGGTTGGCTGTGTCAGGGTGACCAACGTGTCGCCGGCCCTCGCGCGGTCACCTTCCTCGAGAAACACGCGTACCACCCGCGCCGGCGTCATTGGTGCAACATCCATCTCGGTGGCCTCGAGCGTCCCGACACCACGAATCCGATCGTCGGAGCGGTGGCAAGCCAGGAGGCCCAGCAGCACAAGACAGAGTCTTCGGCTCATCGAGCCGCTCCCTGACGGGTACGCCGTGCAGCGCGGCCGGGTGGCATCAGCGCCGCGAGGGCGAAGTCGCTCGCATGCCGCACGTAGGCCTGCACGACGCTTGCCGGGGGGCCTTTCGTCGTGTGGCCCAGAAATACGCTCGCAATCGGCCGAATGGTGAAGAAGTGGGCCACCGCCGACACGCTGGAGATCGCGGCGAAGCGGGGATCGAGGTCCGCCCGGAACACGCCGTCCCGCTGGCCTTCCTCGATCAACTCGCACAGGCGCCGATACATCGTCATGGAGACCAGCTTGACCTGTTCGACTGCATGGGTGGCGGAGTAATCGACCAACTCCCGCAGGATGAGCCGGTAGAAATGCGGGTGGCCGCCGAAGGTGTCGCCGATGACCGCGAGGAAGGCCCGGAGTCGATCCTCGGGGGTTCCGGGAGCGTCGAGGCGGGCCATGCCGCGGGAGACGAACTCGCGCACCAGGCAATCGAGCACAGCCTGGTAGAGGCTCTCCTTGTCGCGGAAGTAGTAGTACAGGAGGGCGCTGTTTACGCCGGCCTGGGCGGCGATGTCCTTGATGGTGGTGGCGACGAACCCCTGGGCGGCGAAACAGGCCTGGGCTGCAGCGAGGATCTCATCACGGGTAGAGGGGGCGCGCATCCTCGCATCATTAATCAATTAGTTAA
>DATJGL010000224.1:0-2563 GCA_035495075.1 Gemmatimonadales bacterium | reverse complement strand
CGGGTCGTGCGCGGCTTCGCCCTTGCGGTCGTTGTCGCGCAGGCAGCGGCGATCGCGGGCATGGTTGGCGAGGAGATCGCCGTCTTGCAGCACGGGGGTCTCTCGGCGGGCAGGGAGGTATTCCGGGAGCCGCTACACATGTGGAGCGCCTCGCTGACCATTCCGGGATTGCTGCTGAGCCAGATTCTGCTCATCGTCCTCACGATCGCGTCGGTCGTCGCCATGCGGGCCGAGCAGCGCCACGCGGCATCGCCCCACCAGCTCTGAGACGCGCCCGGGCTTCTTCCTGCCGGTCCGCGTCCTCTCTCGCTTGTTCCGCCGCCTGTTCGTGACGCAACTCGAAACCGCGTTCGACACCGGCACCGTCCGGTTCTTCGGGTCCCTGATCCCGTTGCAGGGTCGGCGCGCGTTCCTCTAGCACCTCGCGCGCGGCACGCCGACTGGGTGGTGTCTGCGAAACGGTCCTTCGCAGTAGCGTGCCCAGCGTCTGATAGGGGTCGTTAGGTCTTGGGGCAGCCCCTCTATACGGGCTATCGGCACTGTCCCAGTTCAATCGGACGTTCGGCTACTACGCTCATGGTGTCGACCCGACGACGGCCATCCTGCCCGCACGATGGGGCATTGTCTCATTCGGGTGGAGAACGAGAACATGGGCGGTGCCATCGGTTGGTGCCTGGGAGGCGCATGTTCCAGCATCACGTCTCAATCACGTCTCAGGCGCGGGGTGTCCTGGTCGTGACGGTGCATGGCACTGAGGTCTCATCTGTCCGTGGGGTCGTGCAACGGCGGCCGCTCTCTGTCTCGCGGGGTTACGATAGAGTAACCTCGGCCTAACCAGCGCTTGCTGCTGACAGGGCCTGCCGCGAGTACCTTTGGGCTGGTCGCTGTGGCGGGGGCGGCAGATCCCCGCAGCAGAAGCGCGATTCGTTAGGCGGACGCCGAGCAAGCATGGAAGGAAGGAGGGATCTATCAAGCCGGCATTGGTGGTGTTCGATCTTGGCGGCACGACGGTCTACGACCGCGGGGAAGTTCCTACGCGTTTACCGATGCATTGCGCGAAGTGGGTATCGTCTTAGACCCTCAGGAATTGACGACCCTGCGTGGCGCCTCAAAGTACGAGGCGCTCCGCCACCTCCTGGGGCGGCAAGCTGAACCGATGACCGCACGATTGGATCATATTTATGCTTGTTTTCAAGCAGATCTGATGGCGCGGCTCGCCCGGGCCCAGCCGCTGTCATTGCCGGGCGTGCGCCTGGCACTCGAGCGGCTGCGAGCCGCTGGTATCCGAGTGGCGGTGGCGAGTGGCTTCGATCGAAACATCGTTGAGCTCGTGCTGAAGTCAGTCGACTGGAATGATCTTCTGGACGCTCAGGTGTGTAGCGAGGACGTCGCGCAAGGTCGGCCGGCGCCTTTCATGATCTTCCGGGCAATGGAACGCAGCGGGGTGCTCGACGTTCATCAGGTTGCAGTAGTCGGTGATACCGTCCGGGATCTAGAGGCGGGCTGGGATGCCGGTGTTGCCTATCGGATCGCGGTACTGACCGGAGCGCATGATCGGGCGGCCTTAAGTGCTGGACCACAAACGCATATCGTCGATTCTGTGAGGGATGTTCCCGGGCTCTGGTTGCAAGGCGCAGCCTAACCAGCGCATGCAGCCGACAAATAGCGCGCCTGACCAGATCTCAGTCAAACGCCGCCCGCCGATGGCGGTTTAATGGAACGTAGGTTAGTGCTGGGCCGGGGAGTCGCTTGCAGCTGATGCGCGGCGCGTTAGGCGGACGCAGTGAGGTCCGGAGTGCGTGCACCCATTCTAGTTAGGCGCCGTTTTCCAGCGGGGTACGAGATGACTTGGAAATATCTCCTACTTTTCGCCCTAGCCTCGCCAGTTGGGGCCTGTACCAAACACCCCTCGTACGGAGCTACCCCAGCTAGGGACTCAGCCAAGTCGAGACCCGATGATCGAGCCCAGGAACCGGGCGCGGCACCCACCGATGGAGCGCGGCGTGTTCCCTAGCCGCCAAGAAGCTGACGCGAGTTGCCGTCGCGCTCCTCTTGCTGCGGGGCGGCGGCCGGTGGGCATCCGTAGAATCTTTCGACGAAGCGCCGTGCGGTGCGCCGCCGAACCCGCAAATGCAGCCGACAAGCGCGAAGCGGTTCTGCTCCTAGAATCAGCACGCTCCGATGGCGCGCTAAGGACCGTAGGTTTTCACAGGTCGTTTGCAGCTGATTAGCATTTCGTTAGGCCTCACACGACCCTCCGGAGGGCGGCATGGCGGATCTCCAAGCCTTTAGCCTCGAGGGCCAGGTTGCCGTTGTCACCGGCGGCAATGGCGGTATCGGCCGTGCGATCGCGCTCGGATTGGCGGGAGCGGGGGCGCAGGTTGCCATCTGGGGGCGCAATAGGGAGAAGAACGCGGAAGCTCTCGCCGCCCTGCGGGCAGTGGGTCCACGGGCGGTGGCCCTGTCAGTCGACGTGGCCGATCGGAGCCAGTTGCAACCGGCTCTGGCCGCCGTCGAGAGCGACCTCGGGCCCGTGTCCATTGTGGTGAACAACGCGGCGGTC
>DATJGL010000223.1:0-13351 GCA_035495075.1 Gemmatimonadales bacterium | reverse complement strand
GCGAGAGTGGCGGTCGAAGAAGCGGCGACCTTCGGCTGGGAGCGCTATGTCGGTCCCCAGGGCACCATCCTCGGTATGCGATCGTTCGGCATGTCGGCCCCCATGAAGGTGGTGGCGCAGCACTTCGGGTTTGCCCCGGACCACGTGGCTGCAGCGGCGCGCGAACAGCTTGCCCGTCGGACCGGGCCGGCTCACGTGTGAGCCAGTCGCAGGCTCGTCGGGTTCTCACGATCAACGCTGGCTCCTCCAGTCTCAAGGCCGCAGTGTACTGCATGGGCCCGGGCGAGACTCGCTTGCTCCGTCTGGAGGCGAGTCGCATCGGCCGTTCCAATAGTTGGCTCCAGGTAATCGGACCCGATGGGTCCCGGCTGGTCGACGGTAAGCAGGCCCTCCCCGACCACGGCGCCGCGCTCGACGCCTTGCTAGAGCTCATCGGCCGTTCCGATCAGCTCATGGCGCCGCGGGTGGCGGCGCATCGCGTGGTACACGGCGGAATTCACTACTGGGAACCCACACCGATCACGCCGGAGCTCGTGACTGAGCTCGATGCACTCGTTCCAGTCGACCCGGAGCACATGCCGCAGGCGGTAGCCTTGATCCGCGCGATGACCCAGAGGCATCCCGAGTTGCCGCAGATCGCATGTTTCGATACGGGATTTCATCACGGAATGCCGCCGGTGGCGCGGATGTACAGCCTTCCCCGGCGGCTGGCTGCGGAAGGGTTCGTCCGCTACGGATTCCACGGTCTCTCGTACGAGTACGTGATTCAGCGACTTCGCGAAATCGAAGACCAGGCCGCATCGGGCCGGGTCATCGTCGCACACCTGGGGAACGGCGCCAGTCTGGCAGCCCTCTCCCAAGGCCGGAGCATTGACACAACGATGGGCTTTTCCCCCCTCGGCGGTCTGGTCATGGGTACTCGTTGCGGAGATCTCGATCCCGGCCTCGTGCTTTACCTGCTTCGGCACGAGAAGCTGAGCCCCGACCAGATAGGTGAGCTACTCAGTCACGAGTCAGGCCTGCTGGGTGTGTCCGAGACCAGCTCTGACATGCGCGACCTTCTCGAGCGCGAGTCGGTCGACACGCGGGCGGCGGAAGCGATCAATCTCTTCTGTTATCAGGCGGCGAAGTACATCGCGGGGTACGTCGCAGTGTTGGGCGGGCTCGACCTGCTGGTCTTTACCGGAGGCATCGGCGAGAGGGCGGCGCCCGTCCGGCGCCGCATCTGCAAACGGCTGGCGTTTCTTGGGCTCGAGCTCGACCCGGACCGGAATCAGTGCCACGACCGGGTGGTCTCCACCGCGGCGAGCAACGTCAAAGTGCGCGTCATCAAGACCAACGAGGAACTCATGATCGCGAGGCACGCCTGTCGCTTCGCGAACTAGGGAGTACGGCTGCCATGACCAGTCTCGTCTTCGACCCAACGCTGTCCAGCTCGGTGCCGCGGGAGGCGGCCACGGTCCACCCGGCGCCGGTTGCCGAGGGCCCGCTCTCAGCGGACGAGCTCGAGCTGATGCACCGTTACTGGTCCGCCGCCAATTACCTGGCTGTGGGACAGATTTACCTGGCGGACAATCCGCTGCTGCGGGAGCCGCTGGCGCCGGAGCATATCAAGCCCAGGCTCCTGGGCCACTGGGGCACGACGCCCGGTCTCAACTTCATTTACGTCCATTTGAACCGGCTGATCCGCCAGCGGGGCGTCAACGTGCTGTTCATCGCCGGGCCCGGCCACGGCGGCCCGGCCCTCAACGCGAACTCCTATCTGGAGGGCAGCTATACCGAGGTTCACCCCCGTATCACCCGCGATGCGGCGGGGATGCGCCTCTTCTTCCGTGAATTCTCGACGCCCGGAGGAGTCCCCAGCCACTGCGGGCCCCATGTTCCCAACTCGATTCATGAGGGAGGGGAATTGGGCTACTCGTTGCTCCACGCGTACGGTGCCGTCTTTGACAATCCGGACCTCCTCGCCGCGTGCGTGGTCGGGGACGGAGAAGCGGAAACGGGCCCGCTGGAGGGAAGCTGGAAGGGCAACAAGTTCCTGAATCCGGTTCGCGATGGCGCCGTGCTTCCCATCCTGCACCTCAACGGCTACAAGATCGCAGGCCCCACCGTCGATGGCCGCACCAGCGATGCGGAGCTCATGTGGCGATTCCGGGGAGAGGGGTACGAGCCGTTATTTGTCGAAGGTGATGACCCCCAGACGATGCATCAGTTATTTGCGGGCGCGCTCGACGCATGCTATCAGGAGATCGGCCGCGTTCAGCAGGAGGCTCGGCGTCACGGATTCCATGCGCGGCCTACCTGGCCCATGATCGTGCTTCGCACGCCCAAGGGATGGACCGGACCCCGGGAAGTGGACGGCGTGGCGGTCGAGGGCACCTTCCGGGCCCATCAGGTGCCGCTCGAGCACGTGCGCGAGAACCCCGATCATCGCCGGCTGCTCGAGGAGTGGCTTCGGAGCTATCGGCCCGACGAGCTGTTTGACACCAGTGGCCGGCTCACTGAACTCCTGAGCGAGCTGATCCCCGAAGGTGACCGGCGAATGGGTGCGACGCCATATGCAAACGGCGGCCGGATCCTGCGCCCGCTCGAGCTGCCGGACTTCCGCAGCTATGCGCTAGATGTCAAGGCGCCGGGTGGCTTCGAGGCCGAATCTCCCCGCAAGCTGGGCGAGCTTCTCCGGGACACGATCAAGCTCAACCCGACGACCTTTCGCTTCTTCTGCCCCGACGAGACCAACTCGAACCGGCTCAACGCGGTCTTCGAGGTGACCGAGCGCGCTAGCGTCGCGCCGACGGTTTCTATCGACGACCACGTGGGCCCGAACGGCCGCGTGATGGAGGTGCTGAGCGAGCACTGCTGCCAGGGGTGGCTCGAGGGGTACCTGCTGACCGGCCGGCACGGCGCGTGGTCCTCATACGAGGCCTTTGCGCAGATCGTGGACTCGATGTTGACCCAGCATGCCAAGTGGCTGGAGCAGAGCATCGAGTTTCCCTGGCGCAAACCGCTGGCCTCGCTCAACGTTTTCCTGACGAGCCATGCCTGGCGCAACGACCACAATGGATTCAGCCACCAGGCGCCCGGCTTCGTGGACAACGCGCTCGCCCGTCGCAGTCAGGTCATCCGGATCTATTTTCCCCCCGACGCGAACTGCCTCCTCTCGGTGTTCGACCATTGCTTGAGGAGCCGCAACTACGTGAACGTGGTTACCTGTGGTAAGCAGCCGCAGCTTCAATGGCTTTCGATGGATCGAGCGATCGAGCACTGCACCCGGGGCGCCTCGCGCTGGGACTTCGCGAGCAACGATGGGGACGGGGAGCCCGATGTCGTGCTCGGCTGCGCCGGCGACGTTCCCACGCTCGAGACCTGCGCCGCTTCGTGGCTCCTGCAGAAGCACGTGCCGGGCATCCGGGTGCGATTGGTGAACGTTGTGGATCTTGGAGTCATGATGCGGCCTGATCGCCATCCGCATGGGGTTTCGGATCAGGCCTTCGAGGCCTGGTTCACCGGTGCGGTGCCGGTCATCTTCGCCTATCATGGAGCACCCTGGGTTCTCCACAGCGTGGTCCACGGGCGAACCGGCGAGTCCCGATTCCACGTTCGCGGCTTCATCGACCAGGGCACTACGACGACGCCGTTCGACATGACGGTGCTCAACGGTATGAGCCGATTCCATCTGGCCATCGAGGCGCTCAAGTACGTAAGCCGGCTCCGCTCGGTCGCCGCGGACGCGATCGATCTGTTCGAGCGGCGATTGGCGGAGCACCGGGTCTACATTCGGGAACACCTCGAGGACCTCCCGGAGATCGCGAACTGGCGCTGGACGCCGGACTGGAGCGAGCCCAGCGGCGCGGTGCCCGAGGCGGAGGCGCGCGGACGTGGGCAGTCGTTCAGCGATGCCTGAGTCAGCCGCGCAAGGCTCAGCTGCGGCGTACAAACAGCACGCCGCCGAGTGCGCCGTTGAGCTCGTGCAATCCGGGATGGTTGTCGGCCTGGGCACCGGGAGTACCGCGGTTTTTGCCATCAGACGTATCGGCCTGCTGCTCCAGTCGGGCCAGCTCCGCGATGTCGTCGGCGTGCCGACCTCTGCTGCGGCGGAGGCCGAGGCGCGGACCGTTGGGATTCAGCTGATCGAGCCCGAGCTGGCTCGCGAGGTGGATCTGACGATTGACGGAGCAGACGAGGTCACGCCGGAGCTGGACCTGATCAAAGGGCGCGGCGGCGCTCTGCTCCGTGAAAAAGTCGTCGCGCAAGCAAGCCGCCGCGAGGTCATCGTCGTAGACCAGAGCAAGGTCTCCCCTCGCCTGGGCACTCATTCGCCGCTTCCCGTTGAAGTGCTCCGCTTCGGCTGGCGCTCGCAGGCCCGCTTCCTCGAATCGCTCGGCGCGCGCGTCGAGCTGATGTCTGGATCCGGTGGCAGCCCGTTCGTGACCGACGAGGGCAACCTGGTCCTCCTGTGCTTCTTCGGGCCGCTCGCCGCTCCGGCCGATCTGGCTCAGGGGCTCGCGGCGCGAGCCGGCATTGTCGAGCACGGGCTTTTTCTGGGGCTTGCAACCGATCTCATCGTGGCGGGACCCGGCGGCATCGAGCAACGCGTCCGACCAACGAGCGGTAAGACCTCATGAGCGTGCGAGTCGTATCCGACCCCGAGGCCTTGGCGCGCGCGCTGGCCGATCTCATAGCGACCAAGGCAACGGCCGCCATTGCGAGCCGAGGACAGTTCACCCTGGCGCTCGCCGGCGGAAACACCCCCAAAGCAGCGTACGCGCTCTTGGTCGGCGAGGACTTCGCTCGTCGTATCGACTGGTCCCGGGTTCTGCTGTTCTGGGGGGACGAGCGATGCGTTCCCCCCGACGATCCACTCAGCAACTACCGCATGGTGAGGGAAGTGCTCATCGAGCGGGTGCCGATCCCTCCGGCCAACGTGCATCGGATCCGGGGTGAGGTGGATCCTCGCGACGCGGCCGCGGATTACGAGGCACTGCTCCGTGGGCTGCTGGGGGTTGACCCTACGGCGGACACGCCCGGCCAGGGCGTTGATCTGGTTCTACTCGGCCTCGGCGAGGATGGGCACACCGCCTCGCTCTTTCCCAACCAGCGAGCCGCCCGGGCGAGCCGGCGCTGGGTCGTGGCCGAATACGTCCCGACCGTGACGATGTGGCGCGTCACCTTGGCGCCGGTGGTACTGAACAGTGCTGCCGACGTCGTGTTCACCGTCGCCGGTGCTGCCAAGGCCAGGGTCTTGCAACAGGTCCTGGAGGGTCCCTACCAGCCGGATCGCCTGCCGGCCCAGCTTGTCCGGCCTTCCCGGGGCGGCTTGACTTGGCTGGTGGACCGGGCCGCCGCGGCCCAACTCTCGGCAGCGCCGCAGGGTGAGCGAGTTCCAACCGACGGCTAGAACCAACGTCCCCCGCCGCTCGCGCGTACTCTCAGGCGAGTTGGTTACCCCGGCGCGGAGCGGACAGAGTGACCGAAGACATCACAGCCCAACAGACTCGTCAAAAGCTTCTGGACGCCGGCTTGGCGGTCTTTTCGGAGGTCGGCTACCATGGCGCGACGATTCGTGAGATCGCAGGCCGGGCCGGCACTAACATCGCGGCCATCAGCTACCATTTCGGCGGCAAGGACGGGCTTTACACCGCCGTCGTTCGCGCAGCGTTCGCACTTGTGGCGGGCGAGGCTTCGACCGCGGTGCTCGGATCCAACGGTACCGAGGACCGGCTGCATCGCCTGGTCCGCGCCCTCGTCTGCGGCGCGACGGACGACACGCTGGACCTCCAGCGGGCTCGCCTCCTTGCCTGGGACACGCTGGAGCGAACCACCCGAGGCATGAGCTGGAGCGCCGGCTACCAGGCTCCGTTCGTGGCCACGGCGGGTGACGTCGTCGCCGAGCAGCTCCGGACCGATGCGGCGCCGGGCGAGGTGATGATGCTGGCCATCTGGCTGGTGGGGCAGTGTATCGCGTTTCAGCAGGTGCGCCACCTGCTTCCGGAGCGGGAGGCCCAGGCCATGACAGATCCCCGCGTACGAAACGCCATCGCGGAGGTCGTCTACTGGCTCGCACGCGCCGGGCTGGCGGCATATCGAGGGGAGCCGGAGCTGGCCATGCATGGCGCCCAACTCGCCGTATGATGCCGTCCGAAATAAACGCGTCTCGGGTAATACGGCGGGCGTCATCGGTGATCATCATCGCAAGCCTCCTCGCCGCCACGACCGCGAGGGCGCAGGGAGGCGGGTATGGGCCCAGTGGCGGGTACGGGCCGAGTGGGGGCTATGGTCCGGGGGGCGGGACGACGGGTGGCGGGGGCTGGGGCGGGGGTGGGGGACGCGGCCGTGGAATGGGGCGGCCTTCTATCGATCCTTCCGACATTCCAACGCCGGAAGAGGTTGACGGGCCGCCCAGCCCCGCCACCATGCGGCAGCTTCTGTCCCTGTCGGACTCGCAGACCCAGCGGTACACCAGCGCGTGGGACAGCCTGATGAACGGGACGGGAGCGCAGCGGGACAGTGCTCGCACGGCTCGGGACTCTATGCAAGCGGCCTTTCGGAATCGGGACCGCGAGGCCGTGCAGAACCAGGCGAAGGTGTTGACGGCGCTGGGGAAGGAACTGCGCAAGCGGAACGACGCGTTCGACAAGTCGCTCACGTTCCTCAGCAAAGACCAGCGAAAGCAGTACGAGGATTACGAAAAGCAGCAAAAACAGGCGGCCGAGGAGGAGCGCCGGCAGCGGTTCCGGGAGCGTTCGGGTGGCAGTTCACCTCCGGAGTCGTCGTGAGCCCGGGATCACGGAGCGCCGCTATGCGCCGGGCGGTCCCCGATAGTTCGCCTCCGCAACGAATTGGGGGACCTGTGCGTATGTCCCCCGTGTCCGACGCAGAACTGATCTCCCAGCTGGTGGCCGGAGACGAGGAGGCGTTTGGCCGTCTCGTCGCCGAGCACGGGCCGGCGGCGCGCCGCCTCGCGCGCTTGGTTCTGCGCGACCCCAACGACGCTGATGACGCGGTCCAGGACGGGCTCTTGGCCGCGTGGCGCTCGATTGCACGGTTCGACCCGCGTCGGCCGTTTCGCCCCTGGCTCATGCGCATCGTGCTCAACGCCGCGCGCGATCTCCGGCGCCGGCGCTTGGTGCGGGAAACCCTGCCCCTCGGTGGCCACGAGGCCAGCCGGGACGCCACTCCCGACCGACAGGCGGGTCGGGCCCTGCTGCGGGCAAGGTTGACAGAGGCTCTCGCCACGCTGCCGGAGCGGGCCCGGGTCGCAGTCACACTCTTCGATGCGGAGGGGTATTCGCATGGGGAGATTGCGGAGCTGCTCGATGTGCCCGAGGGCACGGTCCGCTCCGACGTGTTCCACGCGCGGCGCAATCTGCGCGTGCTCTTGGCACCGTTTCTCGAGGAGGTGGGATGACCGTACACGATCCGTTCGACCATCGGCCCGACGCCACCATCGGCGGGCTGCTCCGTGACCACTTGAGGGTGGATGACCACGAGGCCTTCGTCGTCCGCATGAAAGCCGCGGCGCGACGGGGCCTGCGCGGGGCTCGAACCGCCAGCGTGCGCGAGTGGGACCTCTTGGCGGGGTGGTTCCGTCCGGGCATGGCCGCGGCCGTGGCGATTCTGCTCGGAGCCCTGCTCGGTGTCGGTCGGGGTGAGCGGCACTCCGGCGTGCAGTTCGCCGAAGCGCTGGGACCCACCGAAGCCCCCGCCGAATTCTTGGCGGCCGAGGTACCTGATCCGCAGGTGCTGCTGTCCCCGCTACTGGAGGAGCAGTGATGGCAGGGCCCCGTTGGCGTGCGGCGGCACTCCTCGTTGGAGCGTTCGTCGCCGGCGTAGCGGTCGGAGGGATTGCCGGCCGTTGGGTTGGACCGCGTATCTGGGAGCGGGAGGGGAGACCTACCCCGGGCCACGCAGTCGATGTGTTGAGTCGCCGCCTTGACCTCCGTCCATCCCAGAAGGACAGCGTGCGCGCGATCTTCGAGCGCCGGAAGCCGGCGTTCGACACGCTCTGGCACGATATCGGGCCGCGCATCGACTCTCTGGAGCATTCGGTGAGCCGGGAGATCGAGGCTCAGCTCGACCCGGATCAGCGGACCAAGTACGCCGAGCTGCGGCGCCGCTTTGACGAGCGCCGACGCCGCGGGCCGCCAGCACCACCGGAGTAATCCGGGCAAGGGTTCGCCAACCGAAATGCCTGAATGCCGCCGGCCGCAGCTTGGCCGGCGGCGTTCGTCATGGGATATTGGCCCATCATGACCCCCTTCGATGCGGCCGCGCTCGGGCGTGCTCGCGATCTCGCCGCGGCCGCGGCCCGGGCACCCAGCGACCTGATCCTGGCTTGGTTCCGCGTCGCCGGGCTCCCGGTCGAGTCCAAGGCCGACGGCATGCCGGTGACGGCGGCGGATCGCGAAGCCGAGCTGACGATTCGTCGCTGCCTCCGGAGATCATCGGAATTCGGAGGCCTCCCGATCCTGGGGGAAGAAGGGGGCCAGGAAGGGCAGGTGGGCGAGTATCGTTGGATCGTCGATCCCATCGATGGAACTCGCGGCTTCGCCCGCGGGCTTCCCACGTTCGGCACCCTCGTGGCGCTCGAGGAAACTGCGCTGCGCCGCGCACTCGTCGGCGTGATCCACCTGCCGCTCACGAACGAGACGCTTGCGGCAGCCCGAGGCCTCGGCGCCACTCGGAACGGTCAGGCGCTTCGGGCGTCGTCGGCCGCAGACCTGCGGGCTGCGGTCGTCTCGCTGCCTGACGTGGGGGAGTTTCGGGCTGCCGGCATGGAGGCGGCCTACACGGCCGTCCATGCGGCCTGCGATCACGTTCGCGGATATACCGACTGCTGGGCTCACGCGCTGGTGGTCGCCGGCGCGGTGGACGCGTTGCTCGAGCCGGCTCTGAGCCCCTGGGATGTTCGAGCGACCGAGGTGCTCATCGCCGAAGCCGGCGGGGAGTGCCGATTGCGCGCTTCGCGGGTCGCGGGCAAGTACGATCTCGTCTGCGGGAGCCGGGCCCTCGTCGGACGAATCGCGGCATTGGTGCAGTTCGGATGAGGGTTGTGAGCCGTGCAGCTGGTGCCAGCCGGAAGGGGGCGACGGTCGCGCTCATCGGAATCGCGGCCTGTGGCGGACCGTCGCGGCCAGCGGTGCCGGTGCCCGATCCGGGTTCGCGACAACTGATTGTGGTAATCGCTGACGGCTGGGACGGGACTACGGGCTGGCTCCGCCGATACGAGCGGGTCCCGGATCGTCTCAACTGGCTTCCGGTAGGCGACTCGGTGGCCGTTGTCCTCGGTAGCGCGGGCCTCGCTTGGGGGCGAGGTGTGCGAATCGATCCGCACCCCGGGGATCCGATCAAGCGGGAGGGAGATGAGAAGTCCCCCGCCGGCGAGTTTCAGCTGAGTCACGCGTTCGGGTATGCCCCGCCCGACTCGGTCCGATGGCTCCGGGTGCCGTACGTCAGCGCCACGCCCTTGCTCCAGTGTGTGGACGACCCCGAATCACTCCGCTACAACGAGCTGGTCTATCGCCCCGGTGACGGCCCACCGGCCTGGCGCAGCGCGGAAGACATGCGCCGCTCGGACGAGTTGTATCGCTGGGGAGTCGTCGTCGAGCACAACAGCGGCTGGGCCCGCGAACCGGGCGCCGGGTCCTGCATCTTTCTTCACATCTGGCGGGGCCCGCAGTCGCCGACGGTCGGCTGCACGGCGCTCGACGTCAACGCTTTGGTGGAGATCATGCGCTGGCTGGCTCCGCTCCGTACGCCGGTCTTGGTCCAGCTACCACGGCAGGTCTACGACCGGGTGCGAGCCGAGTGGGACCTCCCGTAGCCGGGTGCTGGACGCCCGGCGTGTCGGGCGACTACACTCCCGTCATGCGTCATTACATCGGATTGGGTTTGTTGGGGGTGCTGCTGGCTGGGCCGCACAGTGGCAGCGCCCAGGCGCCCACGGAAGGCGCCAGGTCGGCCGCCGTGCGCGGGCCGGACCGGCTCTCGAGCGCAGGGGTCTTGCGTGCGTCCGCGCGGGTGGATTCGGTCTATGTGGCGCGAATCAACCGCCAGGCCTTCGTGGATGCCGGCGACTTCGCCTCCTACCTGATCGCCCGGCTGGGCGTGCGGCCGTTCCCCGACAACCTCGCGATCAATGTTGGCGTGGACACGGGCGCCGTGACGCTGAGCAGTCAGGTGCAGCAGCTGCCGCCGGCGGTGAAAGCGTCGCTCGGCCCGGCACTCATGTTTCTCGATCCTTCGTCGGTGATTGCGGCGGATGTCGCGCTGTTCAAGAACCAGCCCGGCGTGATGCGGTTTCATCTTCGGTCTCTGCTGGTCAACGGGGTGGCGATGCCCGAGGCCCTTCTCTCGCCGCTTATGTCGCAGGTGGGCGCGCGCTATCCCGCTCTTACCCAGACAGGACGGGACATTCTGATCTCGATTCCGCAGGATGGAACGATGCGGCTGGAGAACGGCGGGGTCCGGGTAGCGATCAGCACTCCCGCGCCTCAGCCCAAGAGCAAGTCCTAAGGCATGGAAGGCCGGAGCGTCGGCCCAGCGGTCATCGTAGTCGGACTCGGAGTCGTCGCGCTGGGGCTGTTGATCTGGACTGGAGCGCTGAGCTGGTTCGGGAGGCTTCCTGGCGACGTGCGGGTGGAGCGCGACGGCCTCCGCATTTTCTTCCCGCTCACCTCGATGATCCTGGTGTCGATCGCTCTGACCCTGCTGTCCTACCTGGTCCGTCGGTTCTTCTAGCAGCTCTTCTCATCCTCCCGGCCGCCTAGCCCCGGGACCCCAGAGGGGTTCAGGCGGCTGCTTGCAACCCTGCCGCGCATCCCTATCTTCGTCCGGACCGACCGGCGCCGGTCGTGCGAACGCCAACCCGAAGGAGTGTGTGATGTCTGACCCGCAGGGTGGAACGCTCAAACCAGTGACTCCGGCTCGCGTGGCCGAGGAGCTGAAGCGCCTTAATGCCGCGCGGCAGAGCGGTGAACTCGACGCGACGAGCTACGACCAGCGGTTTGCGCGGATGATCGGTGAGTTGCGCGACCGCCGCATCGAGGGCTCGCGGGCCGAGATCCTGGCAGCACTCTCGCCCCTCAAGGATGACGGGACCGTGTCGCTGTCGGATTGGACCCGCCTGACCAAACAGCTGGGCCTTGCATAGCCGGCCACTCGGGCCGGGAGCTCCCGCCGTCTCCGCAATCGGATTCGGCGGGATGCATCTCTCCCTTCAGGACCGACCTTCCGAAGAGCAGGGGATCCGGGCGATCCACGCCGCACTCGACGCGGGGGTCACCTTTATCGATACTGCCAACGTCTATTGTCTCGACCAGCAGGACCTGGGTCATAATGAGCGACTGATCGCTCGTGCGTTCGCCACGTGGACGGGGCGACCTGAGTCGGTGACGGTCGGAACCAAAGGGGGGCTCACCCGGCCCGGTGGCCGCTGGGAACAGGACGCGAGACCGGCGGCGCTGCGCCAGGCATGTGAGGGATCGCTTCGCGCGTTGGGCGTGGACCGCATCGATCTTTACCAGCTGCATGCCCCCGATCCCAATGTGCCGTTCGCCGAAAGCATCTGGGCACTGGCGCAGCTCGCCCGCGGAGGGAAGATCCGCTGGGTCGGCCTGTCGAACGTTTCGGTGGCTCAGATTCGCGAGGCCGAAGCCATCGTTCCCATCGCGACCGTCCAGAACCGACTTAATCCGTTTTTCCGCGAGGCCATCGCCGACGGAGTGGTGGCCCACTGCGCGCGGCAGGGGATCGGGTTCCTGGCGTACAGCCCGACCGGAGGTGGGCGACTCAACCGGAAGCTCCCCGACCATGCCGTCCTCCGAACCATGGCTCGAGATCTGGGATTCTCCGCTCACGCATTGGTGCTCGCGTGGGTCCTCGCGCAGGGATCCACCGTCATCGCCATTCCCAGCGCCCGAAAAGTCGAGCACGCCGTTGACAGCGCGCGGGCTGCGGATATTGAGCTCAGCAGCGCAGACTTACAACGGATTTCCGACGCAGAGTTCTCCAGGGCTTGAACTGCTTGAACAGTAAACACTGAACGGGAGCTCGGGTTAGCGGAGCCCCGTTCACCGTTCACCGTTCACGCTTTTAACTTCCGCCCATGCCCGCCACCACCCGTCGCCCGACTCCCACCGCTTGGATCGGCAACGTCGCCATCGGCTCGTGCCATCCCATCGTCGTGCAATCCATGACCAACACCGATACCGCCGACGTCGTGGCGACCGTGCGCCAGGTCGCGGCGCTGGCCCGCGCCGGTAGCGAGTTGGTCAGGGTGACGGTGAACAACGAGGAAGCAGCGGCTGCGGTGCCCGAAATCCTCGAGGGCCTCGACCGGATCGGGGTCCTGGTGCCGATCGTGGGTGACTTCCACTACAACGGTCACCTCTTACTGACCCGCTATCCCGACTGCGCTCGCGCGCTCGCCAAATACCGCATCAATCCCGGCAACGTCGGCGGGAAGCGCGCGGACGAGAATTTCCGGGCCATCATCCAAGTCGCGCTGCGGCACGAGAAGCCGGTGCGAATCGGGGTGAACTGGGGCTCGCTGGATCAGATCCTCCTCACCGAGCTGATGGATGCCAACGCCGCTTTGGCGGAGCCTCGCGACGCGCGTGATGTCACTATGGAGGCGATGGTCGAGAGCGCGGTGCGCTCCGCGGCTCTGGCGGAGCGGATCGGGCAGCCGCATGATCGCATCATCATCAGCGCCAAGGTATCGGGCGTACAGGACCTGGTTGATGTCTACCGGATGCTCGCCGCCCGCTGCGACTACCCCCTTCACCTCGGTCTGACCGAGGCTGGAATGGGCATGAAGGGGATCGTCGCGAGCACGGCGGGGCTGTCCATGCTTCTCCAGGAAGGGATCGGGGACACGATCCGTGTGTCGCTGACGCCCGAGCCAAACGGTGATCGCGCCCTCGAAGTTCAGGTTGCGCAGCAGGTGCTCCAGTCACTTGGGCTTCGGAGCTTCTCGCCCCAGGTGACCAGCTGCCCGGGCTGCGGCCGAACCACGAGCACGTTCTTCCAGCAGATGGCGCTCGACATTCAGGAGTACCTGCGCGAGAAGATGCCGCTCTGGCGCGAAGCACGCCCTGGGGTCGAAGAGCTCCGAGTCGCGGTGATGGGGTGCGTCGTGAACGGCCCGGGCGAGGCACGCGAGGCCGACCTCGGGATCGCGGCCGGTCGCGGCAAGGGGCACCTGTTCGTGCGAGGCCACGTCGTGCGGGTCGTGCCCGAGGCCGACATGGTCAGCGCGCTGGTCGAGGAGGCCGAGCGGATCCTGGAAGAGGGCATCGAGGCCCGCATCGCGGCCGCGGACGCGGGCGCCGAGGCGATCGCGGAGGCG
>DATJGL010000222.1:0-8349 GCA_035495075.1 Gemmatimonadales bacterium | reverse complement strand
AGATACTGCGCCGAGGTGGCCAGTCGTCCGGAGAGCCCGCCGCGGCGCAGGGCGGCCAGGTGCGGCAACATCCCGTCGGCGGTCCAACGCTCGATCAGCTCGGGATCGGCCGCATCCAGCCCGATCAGCAGTACCCGCCGTTGGTTCTCGGCCATGACCTTGAGGGACCGCGAGGTGTGCCCGCTAGCCCATCGCCGGGGCGGGTTGCCCCAGGCTTTCGACGGCTGACCGGTTGACCAGGATGCGGATGTTGTTGCTCCGCGCGTCGGCCGGCAACACATAGAAGAAGCGCCGCACCGGCGGGAAGCGTGTCGTCAGGCCCACCACCCGTTCACCATCCGCGAACTGCAGCTCGATATGGCTCGCTCCACGGGCGCGCGCGTCGGCGGCATCCACCGTTTTCGCTTCCTCGTAGTGGGGGTCGCCGCCGAGCGTCCGCACGAAGAAGAGCGCCTTGAGCTGGGCGAGCATCACCTGCACCATGCCCCGGTCGTCGGTTTTGATGTGGCAGGTCGGCCTGGCGGGGTCGACATCCAGACAGGTCCCCTTCACCAGGCGTCCATCGAGGTAATGCGCAACGACCTCGTTAGCCATGTAGCCGCCTCCCGTGACCAGCCACGCGAAAGGTTTGTGCTCCGATCTTGCCTGCGAGCTAGACGTTGGATGCTACGAATCTGAAGGCACTGAGGACGACGCGCTACGTCCCCCGAGAGCGGGAGAGTTCCCCGGCGCTATCGCGGGAAGGACACCAATTGGTGGTCGGGGTCAGGCTGGGGATCTACGACCGCATGGTCGATCAACTGCCGTCGCCCAAGGCCAAGTTTTTCGGCAAGCCGCACATCTCCGGCACCCACGGTGGTCGAAGTATAGCGGTCGATGCACTTACCTCAATCATTGTCGATGAGCAAGGCTGCGCAGCGCCTTGGCGATCTCGCGGCTGAAGTCCGCCAGGACCCCGCTCAAGGCGGCCACGGATTCTTCCGTAGTCGTTCCCTTTGCCAGCTCGTTCAGACGACTCTCGCTGACGTCGAGCGCTTGCTTGGTAGCGACGTCTCGCAGGGTCCACCGCGCGACCAATTGGGCCGTGCGGGCGGTGTCCGTCTCGAAACGGGCCACGTCTATCTCCACTTGATACCTGGGCCGCTGATTGCTAGGCCACGGATAGCGGGTGACGCTGTCGCTCAGAAGCAACGTGGAAAGGTTCAGCGCCAACACGTTAGCAAAGTTTTCCTCCAAGGGCTCCGCCCAGCGGTCGTTCTCGGACACCGCAAAGCGGTTTTGTGAAATACGGGTGACGAATTGCTCCCGATCCAGATAACCAGGGAGCTGGATCGGCCCAACGCCAACCGCTACCTGGGCGGGATTGGACGAATCCCGGGCGGTGGCCTGCTCGGGTTGGGGGAGAGAGGTCAGGGTAAAGAAACGCGTTGGATCCGGTCTCGGTCCCAGATGGAGGCATGCTGCCAGCAACAAGCAGGCGAGCCCCCACAGCGGCGCTGGAGTCGCCCGTCCTCGCATCATTCCTCCTTGGTTGCGGGCTTGCCGAAGATGAGTGCTCTCGGGTTGCGCTCCAGATAGCTCGTGAGCAAACGCAGCGAGCGCGCAGTGGCCGAGAGCTCCCTCAAACTTCGGTTCAGCTCGTAGAAGGTTGGCGAGTCGTCCTGGAATTTCGCCTCGGCTTGCTGGATGGCTTCGTCGGCGTGCTTCATCGTCGCCCTTGCCTCTGCCGAGGTCAGTTGGATATCTCCCGATAGACTCTTCACATTGCCGTCGAGTGTGGTTGCCAGTCCGGAAACATTTGCCGCAGCGACGCCCAGCCTATGAGTAAGTTCATCCAGTGACTGGACAGCGGTCTTCAGGTGGGGTGAGTTGACCAGCTGATTGATCCCGCTGACGGTTGCCCTGACGGAGTCGGTGAGAGCCTTGAAGTCGACCTCTGCGAGCTTGGTGAGTACCTCAGTCACCGCGCCTCGCGCCCTTTCCAGAGCGGCGGGTTGAGTGGGGATTTCCTCGTACTGGTGCCAACGACTTCCCGGCTGCTGGGCATACGTCTCCGGACTGCCAGGGAAATAATCCAAAGCGACGAAGAGCACCCCAGTCACGAAGCTTTCCACTTGAAGCTGAGCCCGCAACCCGCGACCGATGGCAGCCTTTCGGACCTGCGGATTGTTCAGGATGGTCTCGGTGGTCCCTCGGCTGGTGAGCTTCTCGGGATCGATTTCGATGATCACTGGAATGAGCCCGACGTCCATGTCCGGTTCCAGTTGCAGCCGGATGTCTTTCACGGACCCAATCTCGACGCCGCGGAATTTGACCGGTGCGCCGACGCGTAGACCGTTCACCGAGCTGCCGAAGTAGGCGACGAACTGGTAGTTCCTGCGGAAATAGCGACCCGAGCCAAACATCACCACCGCCAGCACGCTCAGCGCCAGGGCACCCACCACGAAGGCGCCGATCAGGGTTGGACTGACCTTTCGGTTCATGGGTTCTCCCTTCCTCCCCGCGTCAGGAACTGGCGCAGCTTCGGGTCCTTCGAGCGGGCCAGCAGCTCCTTCGGGGGTCCCCTGGAAGTGATGGTTCTCGTGTCGACATCGAGGTAGATACTGTTGTTGCCGATCGTGAAGATGCTCGCCAGCTCGTGCGTCACCACGACGACGGTGGTGCCGAGACTGTCGCGCAGGTCGAGAATCAGCTCATCCAACAGGCGGGAGGTGATCGGGTCGAGACCGGCCGACGGCTCATCGAAAAAGAGAATCGCCGGGTCCAGCGCGATCGCTCGGGCCAATCCCGCCCGCTTCTGCATCCCGCCGCTGATTTGGGAGGGGTAATAGTCTTCAAAGCCCTTGAGGCCGACCAACGCGAGTTTGAGCGATGCCACCTCGCGGATCTCGGTGGGGCTGAGATCGGTGTACTCCTCCAGCAAGAGCCCGATGTTCTCGGCCAACGTCATCGCGCTCCACAGCGCGCCGCTCTGGAAGGTGACCCCGACGCGCCGGAGGATCTGCTGTCGCCGCGCCGCGTCCGCCCGTGTGAAGCTCTCGTCTTCGTAAAGGATCTCACCGTGGGCAGGCTCGTTGAGACCGATCAAATGGCGGAGCAAGGTGCTTTTGCCGCTGCCGCTGCCGCCCATGATGATGAAGACGTCGCCATGGTTGATCGTGAAGTTCATATCGCGCATGAGAACAAAGCTGCCATACGCCATCGTGAGATCATGCACGGTGATATGGGGCTTCTGGCCGTTGCCGGTCGGAGCTGTCCCGTTCATTCAGATGCCTACGACGTAGAAGACCACCGCGAAGATGCCACAGGCAGCGATGATGGCCACGATTCCCGTCACCACTGCGGAGGTCGCCGCGTCGCCCACCGCGGACGAGCTATTGCCGGCCTGGAGGCCGCGCAAGCAGCCGGCTAGAGCGATCAAGACGCCGTAGACGGCGCTCTTGAAGACGCCGCCTACGGTATCCGTCAGGCGGACTGCGTGCATGGTCTGCTGGACATAGGTTGTCCAGGAGAGATCCAGCATTCCGACGCCGATCGCGGCTCCGCCCGCAATGCCGACAAAATCCGAGTACAGGCAGAGCAGTGGCATCATGAGGATCAGAGCAATGGCTCGCGGGAGTACCAGAAATTCCAAGGGTGAGAAACCCGCGGTCGTGAACGCGTCGATCTCCTGGGTAACCTTCATAGTGCCCAATTGGGCAGCGAAGGCCGCACCGGTGCGGCCCGCCATGAGAATGGCAGTCATCATGGCGCCCATCTCCCGCATCATGGCCACGCCGACCAGATTGGCAACGTAGATCTGGGCACCGAACTGCTTCAGCTGTATTGCGCCGACGAAAGCAAGAATGACCCCCACCAGAAAGCTGATCAAGGTGACGATGGGAAGTGCCTGAGCGCCGCACTGCTGGATCAGCAGGAAGAGGTCGGAGGCACGATAGCGCGCCTTCATGCCGAAGAGCCGAACGAAGGTGACCGTCATGTCTCCCAGGAAGGCCAGCATTTCGGCGGCGGAGCCCGCGACGCCGATCGCGGTCGCGCCCACGCGCTCGAGCAACGAGGGCGCCGTCACTTCTTGGCGGGCGCCGGCTCGTTCCGGTACTGCTTCGGCAAGGACGAGGAGTTGGCGGAGACCGGCCGGCAAGCCAGCCAAGTCGAGGGGTACACCTCGTTGACGGCACACGTCGCTGACCCTGGCGAGAAAGGTCAGGATGCTGCTGTCCCAATCGGTCAACTTCTGTGCGTCGAAACCGGCTCGACGGACTGCGGGGAAGGCCTGCAGTTCTCTTTCAAAGGCTCCCGAGGATCCGAGCCCTCCCCTCAGGTGCCAGCTTCCCGACAGGCGAATCAGCAGGATATCGTTGTCGATGCGCTCGAACGAGAGTTGGTTCATCATCAGCCCCACGGTACCTACCGTCTGACGAGCGCGGCCTGGGAGCTACAACCCGACACTCATTCTAAAGAATCGGCAGGGAACAGGTGAGTCGTCTCCGGTGGTGCATCTGCCAACGCCCAGGCTCGCCGCTCGATGGCCGGCGCTCCGCACGGACTCTCATCAACCCTGAAAGATCAGCTCAATGCGGAGCTCCTCACCTTTATGAAGGAGCGTGCGCCGTCACCGCGTGAAGCCGCAACCGTCTGATCATCACTCGGCCAATAGTCGCTGCCGGACCGCGAAGAGACGCGCGGCAACGGCTCCGTAGATGAACCCTCCCACATGGGCGGCGTACGCGACCCCGCCGCCCTGTTCCGGCAGCTTGGCCACCGCGCCCAGGCTTACCAGCTGGGTGAGGAACCACACTCCTATCAGCAGCACCGCCGGGATATAGGCCACCCTCACAAACACGAAGATCATGAGCAGCGAGCGAATCCGGTCGTGTGGGTAGGTGACGATGAATGCGCCCATCACGGCCGCAATCGCACCACTCGCGCCGAGGTTGGGAACGGTTGAGGCCGGACCCGCGGCCAGCTGAGCGAGGGTCGCCGCCAGTCCTCCCACCAGGTAGAACACCAGGTACCGCGGGGCGGTCATCAGGTCCTCCACCTCAGGGCCGAAGGCCCACAGAAAGACCATGTTGCCCAAGAGGTGCGACCAACTGCCATGCATGAACATCGCCGTCAGAATCGTGATCCAGTGACGGCCGGCGACGATGTCCGCGGGGATGACCGACCAGTTGGTTACGAAGGCGTCTCCGCCCCACAGCTCGACGCCAAACACCAGGAAGTTGATCACGACAATGGCGGCTGTTACCGCGGGGAAACGACCGGGCCGTCGAGAAGCATCCGTTAGTGGAATCACTCCCATAAACACGCTCCCTGTGTGGGTCGGTCTACGGTGATCGTCCGTTGCAGTTCTGTTACGATCCATCGACGATAGGGTCTTCCCACCTCGTGGGCCCTGGCCCCAACGTAGTGCATGCCTCGCATACTGCTGATCGACAACACAGACGTCGCCCGACAAATCGTTAGCCGCTTTCTGAGAAGTGCCGGATACCTCGACGTGCAGACGGCGTCCGATGGTTTCACCGGCATTCGGCTTTGGCGCGAGTGGCGGGCCGACCTTGTAATCACCGACCTGAACATGCCGCAGCTGAGTGGCCTGGAGCTGATTCTGGGGTTTCGGTCGCTCGACCCCGACGTCCCCATCATCGCGATGTCGGGTGATCCCGACTCCATGGATGAGCTCAAGCGGGTGCGAGAAGCCTTCGCGCTGGGCCACGTTCGCCTCATGGTAAAGCCCTTCGCACAACGCGACCTGCTTCGGGAGGTCGCGATCGCACTTGGCCCCCGCCGCACCGAGCTCAAGCTCACCAAGTAGCGTCACGCGGCTGCCGCGCGGTGCGAACGCCGGTGTCGACCCAGCACCTGAGCGAGGTTGGGATGGAGAACCTTGAGCGCTACCGGCCGGTTATGCTTGAGGTCTTGGGCCAGGAAGACCGTGGCCATACCGCCGCGTCTCAGCTCGCGGTCGATCCGGTAGCGGTCGGCCAAAGCCTGAAGGCGATTCAGCAGAGCGGGCAAGCTTGTTCCGGGAGGGGATGCACAACGCTACACCGCCACGGGGCGCGGGGCCAGAGCTACTGGAGATCGAACGCGGCTCGGGAACGTTTGGTGGCGCAGAGACTTGGCCGCTCATTTGCTCCGAGCAGCCTGCCCGCCACAGTACTTGTCGAGGAACTCGAACACGTCGTTCTCCCACTCGTCCACCCGCAGATAGACAAAGTCGTGTCCGTTGCGCTGGTTGGGGCTTACCGGGGGGTAGATCTTCAGCTGCTGTGGTTTGTTGAGCCGCTTCATTTCGGCCGCCAGTTCCTTACCCGGCGCGAGCGAGTAGTCGTTGCCGGCGTGAATAAAGAAAACCGGCGCCGTTATCTGATCGACGGCTGAGCGGAGGCGCGCTTGCAGCTGGGGAGAGCCCACCCAGCTGCGCGCCGCGCCGCCGAAAATGACGGCGGCTCGCAGGGTCGTGTCGCGTGCCGCCAACAAGAGGGTTATGGAGCCGCCGAACGAGTGCCCCACGACCGCCACGCGGTGAGGGTCCACTCCGGGCACGGTTCGGAGGTAGGCGAGTCCGGCCAGAGCCTGGTTCAGTCCCTCGTTATCGAGCAGATCGAGTTGCACTCGATTCCGCCCGTCCTGCCCCTGGGCTTGAGCGGCGTGGGTCATGAGATCGCCGTCGGCACTGTCCTGGTCCGCCGAGAGGCCGACCCCGCGTCTATAAAGGAAGAGGAAAGCGTAGCCGTGCCGGGCGAAAACGGGGCCGACGGCGTCCGGCTCGTCCGCCGTGATCACCTCGGGGCCGTAGCTGCCGTGGTTGAACAGCACGGCAGGGAAGGGCCCGTTTCCGCCCGGGTGCCAGAGCAGCGCGTGGAGCGTGAGCTTGCCGCTCTGCACGGTGACGGTCTCGGGTGAAGCGGGGGCCTGGGCGTGAGCCCAGCACGGTACCGCCGCCAACAGAGCGAGGGCGAGCCGGAGCACGACTGGAGTTCCTCCAGGATTCGTTACAGCGTCTTGATCAACCCGCCGTCGATGACGAAGTCCGAACCGGTGATGTTCGCCGCCCGATCGCTCGCCAGGAACAGTACCAGATCAGCAACCTCCTCCGGTCGGGTGAAGCGACCGGTGGCGAAGCCGCCCTGGCTCTGGACGACCTGTTCCCGGGCCTGGGCCGGATTCGTCCCCGTAGCCTTGGCAACGGTAGCAGCGACTCCCTGCGGCCCGAGCCACAGCTCCGTCTCGACCGGCCCCGGGCTCACGGTATTCACGCGTATGCCGCGCGGCCCGACCTCCTTGGAGACCGCCTTCGAGAAGTTAGTGAGAGCCGCCTTCGACGCGGTATAGTCTATGATCGCCGGGTCCGGAAGGAAGGAGTTCACCGAGCTGACCGTGACGATGCTGCCCTTGCCACGCTTCAGCATCACCGGCAGCGCCGCGCGGGTGGCTCGCACCGCCGACATGAGATTCAGGTTGAGCGACGCCAGCCAGTCATCGTCGCCCACGCTCAGGAAGCCTTCGAGTCGCAGCTTCACCGCGCCGACATTGTTGACCAGGATGTCGAGCTGGCCGTAATCGGCAGCGGCAGCCACCAGCTTCTGGGGTCCTTCTGCCGTCGAGAGATCCACCGCCACCGCGCGGACGGCTCCGCCCTGTGCCAGCGCGCCGAGCTCGCCTCCGACGTTTCGGGCACCGGCGACCACCCGCACCCCTTCAGCCACCAGCGCTGTGGTCACCGCCAGTCCGATGCCTTTGCTGGCACCGGTCACAACGGCGACCTGACCACTCAGGCCAAGATCCATGCGTTCTCCCTGGTGGCAGCAGCTTTTTAGGCGTGCAATGGCTCGCCTTTGTAGGCCCGCTCAATCTCCGCGATGTCGAGCTTTTTCATCTGCAACATCGCGCTCATCGCGCGCTCGGACTTGCCGGAGGTCTTCCCGCTGAGCATGTCGATCAGGACCTCGGGGACGACCTGCCAGGAGAGGCCGAACTTGTCCTTGAGCCAGCCGCACTGCTGCGCGTTGGGGTCGCCGCCCTCGCCCAGCTTCTCCCAGTAGTAGTCTAGCTGTTTCTGATTCTTGCAGATGACCTGGAACGAGATGGCTTCGTTGAACTTGAAGTGTGGGCCGCCGTTCAGGGCCACGAACGGCTGTCCCTCGAGCTCAAAGGGAACCGTCATCGCACTTCCGGGGGGACGCCCGTGGATTTCATGTCCGGCTTCGCCGTAACGGGAGATCTTTCCGATCTTCGAGTTCTTGAAGATCCCGGTATAGAACTTGGCTGCTTCTTCGGCCTGGTCGTCGAACCACAGGCAGGGAGTGATCGGTTGGGTGAGGGCCATAGAACGTCTCCTGGACT
>DATJGL010000221.1:0-5979 GCA_035495075.1 Gemmatimonadales bacterium | reverse complement strand
GTCCAACGTTTCCGGGATCGTGAAGGTCGCATCCGCCAACCGCTCGATCTCCGCGTCCCCCGGATTCACCAACGCAATAACCTTGCCACCCCGCGCCTTCACCTCTTCGATGTTGGATACGATCTTGGAGTGAACCGCATCTTTCGGGGCAATGAAGACCACGGGCATGTTCTCGTCGATCAGGGCGATGGGCCCGTGCTTCATCTCCGCGGCCGGGTACCCCTCCGCGTGGATGTAGGAGATTTCCTTGAGCTTGAGCGCCCCCTCCAGGGCCACGGGGAAGTTCACCCCCCGCCCGAGGTAGAGGGCGTTGTGGGTGGTGCTGAGGAAGCGATCTGCCAGGTGTTCGACATCTGACGAGCGCTCCAGAATGTCGGCCATCTGATCCGGGAGCCTTCCCAAGGCGTGAATGATTTGGCGGCCTTGCAGAATGCTCAAATTCCGAAGTCGGGCGATACGCAGGGAGATCAGCGCAAGCGCGGCCACCTGGCTGGTAAAAGCCTTGGTGCTCGCCACCCCCACCTCGGGACCCGCGTGGAGGTACAACCCTCCGTCGACTTCACGGGCAATGGTTGACCCCACCACGTTGACCACACCGATTGTGCGGGCGCCGCGCCGTTTGGCCTCACGAATCGCCGCCAGCGTGTCCGCTGTCTCTCCCGACTGGGAGATCCCGATGACCAGCGTCTTGCTGTCAACAACCGGATTCCGATAACGGAACTCGGAGGCGTACTCGACGTCGACCGGTACCCGGGCCATCTCCTCCAGCATGTACTCCCCGATGAGACCGGAATGCCACGAGGTACCGCAGGCGGTGATGATGATCCGCTGGACCTGCTTCAGGTCGTCATCCGAAAGGTTCAAGCCTGTGACGCGCGAGGTACCCTCGTCTTCGAGCAGGTGGCCCCGCAACGTGTTCCGCAGGCTCTCCGGCTGCTCGCAGATTTCCTTGAGCATGAAGTGCGAGTAGCCCCCACGCTCGATGGTCGCCAAGTCCCACTCGATCTGATTGACCGGCTTTTCGATCTTCACCGTTTCCAGGTTCCGGATCCGGTATCCGTCGCGCGACAGCACGGCCATTTCGCCATCGTCGAGATAGATCACCGAACGGGTGTGCTGCAACAGGGGCGACGCGTCGGAGGCGACGAACCACTCGTTTTCGCCGACGCCGACGAGCAGCGGCGAGCCTTTCCGCGCCGCGACCAGCACGCCGGGCTCGTCCGCGGAGACGAACGCGAGCCCGTAAGCTCCATCCACGTCCCGCAGCGCCGCCGCTACCGCCTCCTCGAGGTTGCCGCGGTAGAACTCACCGACCAGGTGCGCCAGGACCTCCGTGTCGGTCTCCGACTTGAAGGTGTGGCCGCGCTGCTCGAGTGCCTTCCGGATAGCGGAGGCGTTCTCGATGATGCCGTTGTGAATGACGGCGATGCGCCCGGACTGATCGGTGTGAGGATGGGCATTCGGGGTGGTAGGCGCCCCGTGGGTAGCCCAACGGGTGTGCGCGATGCCGACGGTGCCGGCGGGTAGCTGCCCGTCGAGCTGTTGCTCGAGCGCCGAAATCTTGCCGGCCGCTTTAGCGATCTCGAGGCCCTTGCCGTTGACGACGGCAATGCCGGATGAATCGTACCCGCGGTACTCCAAGCGCTTCAGGCCGTCGAGCAGCAATCCCGCTGCCGGTCGAGGGCCGATATATCCGACGATTCCACACATCCGCGCGTGGTCCTTTAGGTCAGGAGTTCTCTCCCCGCCGCCACCAGCTGCTCCGCATCGGCAGCCGTCGGGGCTTCAGCGATAAGGCGAACGATCGGCTCGGTTCCCG
Organism: Gemmatimonadales bacterium; assembly: GCA_035495075.1. Lineage (GTDB taxonomy): Bacteria > Gemmatimonadota > Gemmatimonadetes > Gemmatimonadales > GWC2-71-9 > DASQPE01. Next base: position 4,160 of record DATJGL010000221.1, on the reverse strand, counting down.
AAGGTCGAACGTGCAGCCAGCGATCGGGCCAAGCGAGCCTGAGACCGTCGCGCTCATCCGCGGACGCGTCCGGAAAGCGTTCACGCATCCGCTCAAACAACGGCCCTAATTCCCGGCCGCGCGGCGCCTTTGCCTTGAGGATTGTGTACCGCGGCGCCGCTGCTACGACACGAGATAGGGAATTACCAATCTTGGCCAGATGGTGCAAGATCAAGGCCACTCCCAGGGGTGCGTCCCGTCCTATGTGCAGAGCGGGCAGGATCACACCGCCGTTCCCTTCCCCCCCGATTACCGCCCCCTCATCACGGATCGCTCGCGCCACGTTCGCTTCACCCACGGGAGCCCGCACAAAGCGGGCGCCGAAATCGCGCGCAGCGTCTTCCACGACCAGGCTGGTAGAAAGGTTCACGACCACAACCGGCGGGCGGCCGTCGAGGTTCCCGGTATTCGCCAGAACGGCCCGGACTGCCAGAGCCAGCGTGTAGTCCTCGCCGATCGCGTTTCCCTGCTCGTCCACCAATGCGAGCCGATCGGCGTCCGGGTCCACCGCGAGGCCGAGATCCGCACCGCTCTGGCGGACCAGGTTGCCGAGATCGCGCAGGTTTTCCGGAATGGGTTCTGGCGGATGGGGAAACCGTCCATCGGGCTCGAGGTGGATGCCGCTCACCCGCACGCCGAGGCGCTCGAGCAGCGGCGGGAGCGCGACACCTCCGGCCCCCCTTACACAATCCAGGGCAACATGGAAACCTCGGGCGCGAATGGCCGCGACGTCGATCACCGACAGCGCGAGAACCGCGGCGAGGTGGCGGTCCACTGCGTCCGGGTCGGGCCGCACCGTGCCGATGTCGCTCCAGTCGGCTCTCGGCGGGCCCGCCTCAGCCAGGGCACGGACCGCCGCACCGCTTTCGGCATCCAAGAAGATTCCGTCGGGTCCGACAAATTTGAGGGCGTTCCACTCGATCGGGTTGTGACTAGCGGTGAGGATCAGACCGGCGCCGGCGTGGTGGTGCTCCACCGCCAGCTGCACCGTGGGGGTCGGCACCACACCGAGGTCGATGACCTCGACTCCGGCGGACATCAGTCCCGCAGCCGCCGCCCGTGCGAACATGGGGCCGCTCGTGCGAGCGTCGCGACCAAGCACAACCAGGGGCACATTCGCCTGCTTGGCCCAAGCGCCCAGTGCGGCCGCGTGACGCGCCACCAGCTCGGGCGTGAGGTCGGTGCCGACGATGCCCCGCATGCCGGAAACGCTGATCATCAGAGTGGCAGACACGTTCGCGGCGGGTTAGACCTGAAGGGGCAGCGCGGCGGCGTCGGGGAACGCCGTCAGGAACGCGTGTACGACATCGGGATCGAACTGGGGGCCGGCGGAACAGCGAAGCTCTTCCACGGCCTCTTCCGGCGTACGCGGCGGACGATACGCTCGGTTTGTAGTCATGGCGTCGAAGGCATCCACCACCGCGACGATGCGGGCCTCGATCGGGATCTCGTCGGCGCGCAGATGGTCGGGAAAGCCTTCACCGTCCATCCGCTCGTGGTGCGACCGGACGATCCGGAGCACGTTCGGGGATTCGCTCAGAAACGGCGCCAGGATCCGCTCACCAAGGGTGACGTGGACCTTGATATGCTCGAACTCGTCGGGCGTGAGGGGGCCGGGCTTGTTCAGCACCGCTTCCCGAGTTCCGATCTTGCCGATGTCGTGCAGCTCCCCGCCCAGCCTCACCTGCTCGATTCGATCGCCGGTGAAGCCCAGAATCACGGCGGTTTTGACGGCGTACTTGCTGACCCGCGCTGAGTGCCCGCTGGTGTATGCGTCCTTGGCCTCCAGCGCGTGGACCAGCATCTGCACGCCATTGATGAGCGACTGCTTGTTGAGGCGGTCGAGGTCCCGCACCCGGCTCTCGAGATGCTGTTGGTAAAACCGATTCTGCAAAATCAGATCTCGCTTTTGCAGCGCCTTCTCGACCCGGGCCTTCACCTCGTCAATCAGCACAGGCTTCGAGATGTAATCGAGTGCCCCCATCTGGAGGCACTCGACAGCTGTGCTCACCTCGGCGACCCCGGTCAGCATGATGATGGCCATGTCGGGATAGAGCTGGAGCGCCTGACGGAGGAACGTCACGCCGTCCATCTCGGGCATGTAGATGTCGGAGATACAGACGGGGATTTCACCGTCGCGCCGCAGGAGATCGAGCGCCTCCGTCCCGGACGACGCCTCAACACATGAAAGACCCTGAGACTGGATGACGCGCACCAAGGCACCGCGCACCTGGGGGTCGTCGTCCACCACGAGGCAGCGCGCAGCGCCAGATCCGCGCTGAGAAGGGGAGGTCACCCCGCGAAACTAGGTTCGAGGGTGGAAATCTTCAACCAGCCGCTTGCAGGGATGTGGCGAAGGCCGTTACGCTTCCCCGACATCTGCCGGCTTCTTTCGATGACCCGCGCGCGCCCCCAGGACACCGACCTCGGTTTTGCCACCCGTGCCATTCACGCCGGACAGGATCCCGATCCGCTGGCCGGCGCGGTAATGCCTCCGATTTATCAGACATCTACCTACGTCCAGGAGTCACTCGGCCGGCACAAGGGCTACGAGTACGCCCGAACCCAGAACCCGACCCGCGAGGCCCTAGAGCGCAACGTGGCGAGCCTGGAGGGGGCCACCCATGGCTTCGCCTTCGGGTCCGGCCTGGCCGGGCTCGACGCACTGCTCAAGCTGCTCAGGGCTGGCGACCATGTGGTGTGCGGGGAGAACGTCTACGGTGGCAGCATGCGGTTGATGACGCGGGTGTACACCGAGCTCGGGCTCGAGTTCTCCTTCGTCGACATGCGCGAGATCGGGCCGATCGAACAGGCGATCACACCGCGAACCCGACTCGTGTTCTGCGAGACCCCGACGAACCCGATGATGTTCCTCACCGACCTGGCCGCGGTCGGTGACCTCACTCAGGCTCGCGGCCTTCTCTACGCCGTAGACAACACGTTCGCCACGCCGTTCTTTCAGCGCCCGCTCACCTTCGGCGCCGACATCGTGCTCCATTCGACTACCAAGTATCTCAACGGCCACAGTGATATGGTCGGTGGGCTGCTGGTGACGAACCGGGACGACCTGGCCGAGCGGCTCGGGTTCCTCCAGAATGCCGCGGGGGCGGTGCCGGGCCCGATGGACTGCTGGCTCGCGCTTCGGGGTCTCAAGACATTGCCGTTGCGAATGCGTCAGCACGACGCCAGCGGCCGCCGCATCGCCCAGTGGCTGACCAGCCGGCGCGAGCTGACCAGGCTCTACTACCCCGGATTGCCCTCGCATCCGCAGCACGAGCTCGCTTGCCGGCAAATGACCGGTTTCGGCGGGATGATTTCGTTTGACCTGGGAGACACCGGCCGGGTTCGTCGCTTCGTCGAGAAGCTGCGGATCTTTGTCCTCGCTGAGTCATTGGGTGGGGTCGAAAGCCTGGTTGGCCATCCGGCGTCGATGACCCACGCTTCCGTCCCGCCGGCGCTGCGCCAGGAGATCGGGCTGACGGACAGCCTGCTCCGCCTGAGCTGCGGCTGCGAGGATACGGAAGACCTAATTGCAGACTTGGAGCAGGCGTTTGAAAAAACGGCGTGAATCGGTGAACAGTGGACGGGCGGTTCTGTGGCATACAGCTCCCTGTTCACTGTTCACTGCCCACGCTTTTCATTCTGAAACATCCTTAGCCGCTGGGCGTAGGGTGCCAGACCCTCAGCCGTGAGCAGATCATGACGTCCGTTCCCACCACCCGACCCCGTATTCGCTTTCCCGAGATTGCCGGCGTGTCCTGGGAGCATCCGGCGGACCGTGCTGCGCTCCAGTCCTTGCGCGCGCTGCCCGGCTTCGATGATCTCGTTCGCAAGGTGATCAGCTTCCTCGGCGGCGAGCGGGGCATTCGCCTCCTGTTCCAGGGCAACGCCGTCCGGGCCAGCGGCGTCCAATTCCCCAAGCTCTGGAGCCTTCAAACCGAGGTGGCCGCGACCTTCGACTGGCCCAAGGTTCCGGAGCTGTACGTCTCGCAGACGCCGGTATTCAACGCCGGCGCCTACGGCGTAGACGATCCGTTCATCGTGGTCCACTCGGCGGCGCTCGAGATGCTGGACGATGACGAGTTGCGGGTGCTGCTCTCTCACGAAATGGGACATGTCGT
>DATJGL010000220.1:0-16129 GCA_035495075.1 Gemmatimonadales bacterium | reverse complement strand
ACCACGTTGATCTTCACATCTTCCCGGCGCACGCCGTCGAGAGCCGCGAGCGCGCTCCGGGCCTCTCGAACCAGCGTCGCCGGATCTTCGCGCGCGAGCAGAAACGTGAACGAGACCTTGCCGTCTTCCGTGACCGCGAGGTCGCGGATCATGCCGGCGGAAAGAAGGTCGGTCTCGAGGCGGGGATTGCGGATACGGGCGAGCGCCGAAGTGACGCGGGCTTCCAGCGAGTCGGTCACGAGGTCCTCAGACGGCTTCCACCGACTTCACCTCGGGCACCATCTCACGCAGCCGCAGCTCGATTCCCTGCTTGAGCGTCACGGTCGACGCCGAGCAGCCGTGGCAGGTCCCGCCCAGACGCAGCAGGAGCCGTCCCTCCTCCTCGTCGAAGTCGATGACCTCAACCTGGCCTCGGTGCGACGAGATGTAGGGCCGCAGCGTATCTAGCGTGCGCTCAATGCGTTCGATGGTGTCCATGGGTCGTGGTCCCAATTCCTACCGTCTGATTCGGCAATATAAGAGCCGAGTCATGGGGATCAAACCCGACCGTCGTCGTTGAGATAAGCCCGGGCCGCCGCGAGAACGGTCTCCTGGACCTCGGCCAGACTACCGGGCAGCGCCAGCCCGGCGGCTTTCGTGTGCCCACCCCCGCCGAAGCGACGCGCGAACGACGCAACGTCCACGCTGCCGACTGAGCGGAGCGAAACCTTCACCCGTCCTTGGGACACCTCGCGGAAGAGCAGAGCCATTCGCACGCCGTCGATCGAACGAGGGAACTCGACCACGCCGTCGAGGTCGTCTGATGACACGCCGAGCCGCTCGATGGCTCCGGGCGGTACGGTCACCCAGGCGAGCCCCACCGCCGGTTCAACCACGAGCGTCTGAAGGGCTTCGGCGAACAAGCGCGGCCGCCCCTCCGGCGCGCGGGCGTACACGTCGAGATAGATCTGTTCAGGATCGACGCCGGCTTCGAGGAGCTCCGCCGCGATGCGGAGGGTTCGCGGATGGGTGTTGCTGAACCGGAAGCCGCCGGTATCCGTGAGCAATGCCACGTACAACCCGCGAGCGGCCGCCTGCGTGATGGGCCACTCGTTCGCGATGGCCAGCTCGAAAACGAGCTCACCGGTGGCGGCCGCGGTGGGATCGACATAGCGAGGCCCAGCCGGGAGCGAGCCCGGGCTCACGTGATGATCGATGCAAGCGACCGGGACGCCCCGACTGCGCACGGTCTCAGCCAGCATGCCGAGTCGTCCCAGATCGGAGATGTCGAGGACGATGATCAAGTCGGCCCGCCGTAGCTCTTTGACCGCCTCCGCCGTGCGGTCCACTCCCGGAAGGTCGTCGAGCAAGAAACGAAATCGGGAGGGCGTCGGGGACGGGTTGGTAATCGCGACGTCGTGCCCTGCAGCCTTGAGCAAGTGTGCGAGCCCGGCTTCGCTGCCGAGACCGTCGCCATCTGGATTCACGTGCGTCGTGACGCAGACTCGCTGGCCGGGATGGAGGCCCGCGGCGAGGTTCAGCGCAGCGTCGCGGTCCGCGTCAGTCAGGGTGTAGGGCATGCGAAAATGGTAAACGGTGGCCGGTGAACAGTGAACGGGGCGACCGAGGTCCGGCGGCGCCCGTTCACCTGTGACCGCCTGCTATTCACCCTGCTGCTTGACCCACCTTGGAATGCCTGCGCCCATACAGGAAATAGATCGCGAGCCCAATGGCCATCCACACAACGAGCCGGGCCCAGGTGTCTTTAGGGAGCTGGACCATCAGATAGACGCATGCTCCGATCCCGAGAAGAGGCACGATAGGAACCCATGGGGTTCGGAACGGCCGCGGGCGGCCGGGATCGGTGTACCGCAGGACGAGGACCCCGGCGCAAACGATCGCGAAGGCGAGCAGCGTGCCGATAGACACGAGCTCGCCCAGGAGGCCGATCGGCAGGAGTCCGGCCATCGCCATCGCGAACGCGCCGGTGAGCAGGCTCGCCAGCCACGGAGTACGGAACCGAGGGTGCACCGCCGCGAACACCGGCGGCAGCAGGCCGTCCTTCGACATCGTGTAGAAGATGCGCGGTTGGCCGAGAAGCATCACGAGAATCACCGAGGTGAGCCCGGCGATCGCGCCGATCTTCACGATCGGACGCAGCCACGCGAGGCCGGGGCCGGCCGCATTGACGCCGACGGCGATGGGATCCGGCACGCTGAGCTGGGTGTACTTGACAATGCCGGTGAGGACGAGCGCGACCGCAATGTAGAGCACGGTGCAGATCGCGAGCGAGCCGAGGATGCCGATCGGCATGTCGCGCTGCGGCTTCTTGGCCTCCTGCGCGGCCGTGGAGACCGCGTCGAATCCGATGTAGGCGAAGAAAATGACGGCCGCGCCGCGCAAGATCCCGCTCACTCCGTACTTCCCGGGGCCTTCTTGCGGGGGTATGAACGGAACCCAATTTTCTCGGTTGATGTACGCCAGCCCGAATGCGATGAAGAGCAGGACCACCGTGACCTTGATGACCACGATGACGTTATTGAACGTCGCTGATTCGCTGATGCCGATGATAAGCAGGATGGTGATGAAGGCGACGATGAACATGGCGGGGAGATTGAGGACAGCACCCGTGGATGACCAGCCCTCCGTGAACAGCTGCCACACGTTCCACCATTTCGCGTCGGGGACTACCGTGTGTACGTACGGCGCGGAGGTGAACTGCGCCGGGATGTTGATGCCCAGGTCCTTCAGGAACGACACAACGTAGCCAGACCAGCCGACCGCGACCGTCGACGCCGCAAAGAGGTACTCGAGGATCAGGTCCCAGCCAATGATCCAGGCGATGAGCTCACCCAGGGTCGCGTAGCCGTAGGTGTACGCCGACCCCGCGACCGGGATCATCGAGGAGAACTCGGCGTAGCACAGACCGGCCAACGCACAGGCGCTTCCGGCGAGCACGAACGACCAGACGATCGCCGGACCGGCGTAGGCCGCAGCCGCCTGGCCGGTGAGCACGAAGATGCCGGCGCCGATGATGGCGCCGATGCCGAGAAACACGAGATTGACCGGGCCCAGGGCGCGCTTCAGGCTCCGATCGGTGGCGACCTCGGCCTGAAGGCCCGTGATGTCCTTGCGGCGGAAGAGGCTCATCGGTTGTCCGGAGTGAGGGGGAACTACAGTGAACGGTGGACAGTGAACAGGGGATTCCGCGCGAAAACCGGAGCCCCCTGTTCCCTGCTTACTGTTTACGGTTCACGCTTCTTCATGCGCTGTAATTCGGTGCCTCTCGGGTGATCGTCACGTCATGGGGGTGGGATTCGCGAAGGCCGGCCGAGGTGACCCGGATCAGCTCCACCTCGCACTGGAGCGCGGGAATGTCGGCCACGCCGACGTAGCCCATCCCGCTCCTCAACCCTCCCACCATCTGAAAGAGCACATCGCCCACCGGCCCTTTGTAAGGCACCCGCCCCTCGATGCCTTCGGGCACCATCTTGGTGGACGTCATTTCGCCTTCCTGGAAGTAGCGATCAGCGGAGCCGTCCTGCATGGCGGCGAGGCTGCCCATGCCGCGGATCATCTTGAAGCGACGGCCTTCGGCCAGGATCGCCTCGCCCGGGCTTTCTTCCGTGCCAGCGAGCATCGATCCCATCATGGCAGAGGAGGCTCCCGCCGCGATCGCTTTCACCACGTCGCCCGAATACTTGATCCCGCCATCGGCGATGACCGGCACGTCACCGGCGCCGCGCACCGCGTCCATGATGGCCGTCACCTGGGGCACGCCCACGCCGGTGACGACTCTGGTAGTGCAGATGCTGCCCGGCCCAATGCCGACCTTCACCGCATCGGCCCCCCGCCGCACCAGCTCGCGAGCCCCGGCTTCGGTGGCCACGTTCCCCGCGACCAGCTGCACGTCGGGGAAGGCATCGCGAACCGCGTCCACCGTGCTGAGCACCCCCTCGCTGTGCCCGTGGGCCGAGTCCACCACCAGGACATCGACGCCGGCCGCCACCAATGCGCCGGCTCGGGCGAGAGTATCCGGCGCCGCGCCGAGTGCGGCGGCCGCCCGGAGACGGCCGTGCTGGTCCTTGTTGGCGTTCGGATGCTCACGGCGCTTGAAGATGTCCTTCACCGTGATCAGACCGCGGAGCACGCCCTGCTGGTCCACCACGGGCAGCTTCTCGATCCGATGCCGGGCCAGAATGCGCTCTGCCTCATCGAGATCGGTGCCGACCGGTGCCGTGACCAGCTTGTCCTTGGTCATGGCCTCGCGGATGGGCTGGTCGAGGTTCCGCTCGAACTGGAGGTCGCGGTTCGTGATGATGCCGATAAGCCGCCCGTCGCCATCGACGATCGGCACGCCGGAGATCTTGAACCGCCGCATGAGCGCATACGCTTCGCGAACCGGCCGGTCCGGGCCGAGCGTAATCGGGTTCAAGATCATCCCGCTCTCACTGCGCTTGACGCGGTCCACCTCCGCCGCCTGGCGATCGATCGACATGTTCTTGTGCACGACGCCGATGCCCCCGGCGCGTGCCATGGCAATCGCCATGTCGGCCTCGGTCACCGTGTCCATGGCAGCGGAAATGAGTGGAATGTTGAGCGGGATCGTGCGGGTGAGGCGGCTGCGGGTCGAAACCTCGCGCGGGTGCACCGTGGAGTGCCGGGGCACGAGAAGCACATCGTCGAAGGTGAGGCCGACCGTCTGGCGAATGCGACTCATGCGCGCTTGCGAGGTGGATACAAGACGGCCCGCCGGCGTCCGAGAAGAGCGCAGGGCGGGCCGAGTTCGTTGCGGGGCGCCATCCAGAAGGATGAAGACCCGGACGCCCGAAATCAAGGTAGGGCCTGGCTGGTTTCCCGGCTCCTAGTGCGTGGAAGTCGCCGGCACGGCGGCACCCGCCGCGGGCGCATTGGCGAGCCAGCGTTCGATGTTGCTCCGCAGGAGCCCCAGCGGAATGCTGCCGTCCTCCAGCACCCGGTCGTGAAACGCGCGTATGTCGAACCGCTTGCCCAGCCGCTGCTCGGCTTCAGCCCGGAGCCGCTCGATCTCGAGCCGCCCGACCATGTAGGAGGTCGCTTGCCCGGGCGTGATGATGTACCGATCCACCTCGGATTCCACGAATGCCTGTGACTGTGCCGTGTGGGCCAGCATGTAGTCGATCGCCTGCTGCCGGCTCCAGCCGAGGGCGTGAATCCCCGCATCGACCACGAGTCGAGCGGCCCGAAGTGCATCGTTGGAGAGAAGGCCCATACGATCCAGGTCGGAGGTGTACAGGCCCATCTCGTCCGCTACGCGCTCGGCGTAGAGAGCCCAGCCTTCGACAAAGCCGCTGTTGAAGAAGAACCGGGTGATCGGGTGGGCCCCCGGACGCTCCTGGGCGATGGCGATCTGGAGGTGGTGTCCGGGGATCGTTTCGTGAAACGCCGTGGCTTCGGCGCTGGCCCGAGGCTTATGCGTGGGATCGCCGGCGTTGATCCGGTAGCGGGCCGGCCGACTTCCGTCCTCCGCGGCAGGCACGTACGAGCCGGGGCAGCCCGATGCCTCTTCGAAGGGCTGACACGGATCGATGATAACCGGCGCCTTGGGCAGATGCCCGAACCATTTGGGCATCGCGGCCTTCGCGCGGACGATCGAGCTTTCGGCCACCGCGATGACCTCTTCCCGGGTCCGGAACGTGTACTGGGAGTCCGAGCGCAGACGCTCGAGCAGTGCGGGCACGTCGGTGGTGCCGAAGCTCCGCTGGGCGATGGTTCGCATCTCGGCTTCGACACGCTTCATCTGCGAGAGACCCAGCTCGTGCACCTCGCGCGGATCCAGGTTGAGCGTGGTGTAGAACTGGAGCCGGGCACGATAGCATTCCGCGCCGTTGGGATTGGCGGAGACGCCGGGCCTGGTGCGGGCGTGACCGATATACTCGTCGGCCAGGAAGCTCCGGTACCGGCGGAGCGCCGGATTGATCTGGTCCCTAACCGTGCTCACGATCGCAGTGTGGAATTCAGGGGTCGAATCGCGCTCGATGAATCCGGCGAACGGGGACTTCTCGGGCGGGTCGGCGAGCAGCGCATCTACCTGCCTGAGCACTTCCTCGACGTTGGTGCGAGGCGCCGTGTACCCCTCGCGAAGCCCCTCCCGCAGATTGGCGATGTCCTGGTCGATGAAGTGGGGAATCGCCTGCCACCGCTTGAGTGCCTGAGCCCGGGCATCCGGCGTGCCGAGGCGCTGGAGGCGGGTGAGGCGCGGAAGATTGACCTGCCAGCCGAACAGCTGACTGACGTTCCATAGCTCCAGGCGACAGACTCGCGAGGCCCGGTTCGCTTCGAGCGTCTGTCGCATGATGGCGTAGACGGGAGCGTCCGGAGTGCCGATGACCCGCGCAGTGTCGATCGCCTGAAGGCGCGCGAGCCAGCCGTCTTCGCGCGTCTGCCAAGCCTGTCGGGCGGCGGGGGACAGGTCGGTCAGGCGATCATGCGGCCCCTTGGCGAGACCGAACTGCGTCGCTGCTTCAGGGAAGCGCTGGACAAAGCCGGCGAATAGCTCGTCGGCGATGCCGGTGACCTGCGTGGATTGCGAAGCCGCCGGCGCGGGCGCGGAGGGCGCTGATCCGCTTCCACAGGCCAGAGCGCCCAGACAGAGCAGGGCGGGCAAACAACAGGTCGAGCTTCCGTCTCTCATCGCGCCGTCCGTCGCCAAAGTGCGTATACTGGCACGCCGAGAAGCACGATCAACAACCCGAGGCCGGAATAGAGTCGCTGCTGCTTGTCCACCAGCAGTACCACGAGAATGAACCCGGTTGCCAGGATATAGAGCGCCGGCAGCACCGGATAGCCCACTGCCTTCACCGGTCGTGGCAGATCGGGCCGGAGCCTGCGGAGGCGAAAGAGTGCCACCGCAGTCAGCAGATAGAAGACCAGGGCGGCGAAGATTACGTAGTTGAGCAGCTCGCTGTAGGTGCCGCTCACGCACAGCACCATGGTCCAGATCGCCTGGGCGATGAGCCCGAAGACCGGGGTGCGGAATTCCGGGTGTAGCTCTCCAGCCCGACGGAAGAACAGGCGGTCGCGCGCCATCGCGTAGTACACTCGCGCGCCCGCCAGGATGAGCCCGTTGTTGCAGCCGAAGGTCGAGATCAGGATGGCGACCGCCATGACGATCGCCCCTGCCGGACCCAGCATGACTTCCATCGCCGCGGTCCCCACCCGATCCTGCGCCGCGTGCTGGATGCCGCGGGCCAACACGTCGGCGCCGTTCGGGTCGCCGTGGAAGGGCAGCACGCTCAGGTAGGCGACGTTGGCGATCAGGTAGAGAAGACTGACCAGCCCGGTTCCGAGCCCCAGCGCGAGCGGCAAATTGCGCCTGGGGTCCCGTACCTCAGCTGCGGCAAAGGTCACGTTGTTCCAGGCGTCGCTCGAGAACAGTGAGCCGACCATCGCGGCGCCGATTACCGGTAGCACCGCGAGGTTCCACGGCCCCGTTCCCCAGAACGCCCCGAAGTTGGCGTCGGCGACGTCGGGCCGGCGGAAAATCGTCAGCCCGAGCAGAATGAGCGCACTCAGTGCGGCCACCTTGGCGACGGTGAAGGCGGTCTGAATGGCCGCGCCGAGCCGGACGCCGCGAATGTTGACCGCGGTGAGCACCGCGACCATGACGATGGCGACGACCCGTTGCGGAGAGAGGCCCAGCTGTATGGTGCCCCCGGGCATGTGGAACGAACCGAGCTTGAGGAAGACGTCGGGAGTGAGGCTCGGGACCAGAACACCAAGGAATCGGCCGAAGGCCACGGCGACTGCGGCAATCGTGCCGCTCTGGATCACCATGAACAGGGTCCAGCCGTAGAGAAATCCGGCCAGCGGAGACAATCCCTCGCGCAGGAACACATACTGCCCGCCGGCGTTGGGCATCATCGCGGCAAGCTCGGCATAGGCCAGGGCGCCGGTGATGGTGATGGCACCGGTAACTGCCCACACCAGCAATAACCCGGCGGGGCCGAGCGCGGAGACCTGCCGGCTGATGTCGGCGGAGACGATGAAGATCCCCGAGCCGATCATGGACCCAACAACCAGCGAGACGGCGGCGAGCGGGCCGATCCCCCGAACGAACTGCGATTCGTCCGAGACGGCCGGCGCGCGAACCTCGACGGATGCGGCCATGGAGTGTGTTGGGTAAGAGGTGAGTGTCGGGGGTGAGGGAGATCAGCTCGTGCCGGACTCGCGTTCCGAGGGCGGGCGAGGCGGCAAGGGTCGACTGCCGGGAGTCTCCGCCGCTCGCACTGCTTCCTCGACCACGGCCTGTCCCGCCGCCGCGAGCCCGCGCATTACCTTCGCGGCGCTGTCCATGAGTCCCATCGTGCCGGTGATCGCCTGCAGCGGAATCTTTCCCGCGCGCATGGTGTCTTCGACCGTCTCAGTGAGCTTGGCGAACAGACCGGTTGGGCGGGCCCGTTCGGCATATTTGCTGGAGAGGAACTCGATGTAGTCCAGCACCTCGTACGCACGCTCGTCGCCGAGAGTTTCGAGGGCACGGAGGATGCGTTGACGAAGGAGATCGTTCATGGCTGGCGGCTCGCGTCCGCCACGCCGCTCACGACGCCGACCAGCTCCACCACGGGCGTCGCCAGATACTTGGTGCGGGGGGCTCTGATGGTCACCCGGAGCACGATCTCCTGCAACGGTGGCAGCGCCTGAAAGCGGGCGGCCTGATCCCGGGGCAGGATAACGTAGACGAACCCTGGCTCGGGCAGAGGGCCGCGCGTCAGGAGGAACGGCTGCCCGGCCGGCAATTCCGGGCGCAGCTCGTCCGCTTGCTGAATGGCGATGAACTGCACCCGCCACTCGACCGTCTGGCCGACGAAACGCTGCGGTTCGGCCCGTACCTCGGCGGCCGACACCCCCATCAGCGCACCCTGGGCAGAGGGTTTGATGTCGTCCTCGTGGACCCACCCCTCGACCTGCACCCGCACCCAGTCCCCCGCCTTCCCAATGACTCGCGCATCAGTGCCGGGCTCGATGGTGCCGAGTTTGCCTCCCTCGGGTGTGACTGCCAGCGTCGCCGACCGAGCGACCTCAACCCGCTGCTCGACCCCGCTCCAGTTCCCCGCGCCGGATGGCGAGGCGGCACGTGCGGTTGCGAGTTGCGACGTTGCCGGCGACGGCGATGCCGCCGGCGATTGAGAGGGCGCCGCTGGCTTGGATGGAGCAGGCGAAGTAGAGGGTGCAGGTGGCTTGGATCGGGCGGCAGCTGGGGAGCGAGGTGACTGGCGTGGCGCGGCGGGTGCTTGCCGCTCAGCGAGCGCCCCCGTCTCCATCGGCGCCTCCAGAGACCGCCGTCGGACCCACCCGGTCCGCTTCACGTGCAGCCAGCTGCCGCGGGTTCCGATCTTTTCGAGCAGTGTGCCGTGTCTCAACTGCGCGATCACCGTTCCATTGGGCTCGGCTCGCAGATTCTCGCCGTCAGCCGGTGTCACCGAGAGATCGAAGCCGTCTCGAGTGGTGGGGCTCACCGAGCTGCGAATGATCCACCCGTTGAGCGTAACCTGGACCCACGCACCCTGCAGCTTGCCCACGCTCACCGTCGCTGCATTGGTGAGCGTGCCCAGCGCTCCGCCGTTGCTGGCCCGCTGAAGATCCGTAGTGCCGTTGATTCCGACGCGGTTTTGCGCCGCGAGCGGAGCAGATAGCGCTAAGGCAAGCGCAAACGCGCAGGCTGGTAGCCGGCGGAGGGCAGGACTAGATTGCGGCGCTTGAGTCACTCTGGCGCATAGTAGAATCCGCGGAGAGCCATGTCAAACCGAAGCGCGCGCCGCCCGGTCGTTCTCGTCGTTCTCGACGGCTGGGGCTACCGGGAGGCACGCGAGGGCAATGCCATCGAGCTCGCCGAAACACCCGTCTGGCACAAACTGTGGTCTTCCGGGCAGCGGACCCTGCTGGAAGCGAGTGGTCTCCGGGTGGGGCTTCCCGAAGGTCAGATGGGCAACAGCGAAGTCGGGCACCTCAACCTGGGCGCCGGGCGCGTGGTCCCGCAGGACCTGGTGCGGATCTCCCAGAGCATAGCATCCGGTGACTTCTATCGAATGGAGCCGTTGGTAGAGCTGGGTGCTTTTCTTCGGCAGAGCGGCGGAACGCTCCATCTCGTCGGATTGCTGGGGCCAGGCGGCGTTCACGCACTCGACCGCCACCTCCTCGCGTGCATCGAGCTGGGTGTGCGCCTCAAGGTGCCGGCCATTGCGATTCACGGATTTCTCGACGGTCGCGATGCGCCGCCCACCCTCGGCGCCGAGGTGGTTCGGACGCTGCTGCAGGACATGCGGCGGATCGCCGGCAACCGGGTCGAGATAGCGAGCCTGTGCGGCCGCTACTACGGCATGGACCGCGACCGGCGCTGGGAGCGCACCAAGGTCGCGTACGACGCGATCGTCCACGGCAGAGGCGACGCCATCACGCACCCGGTGCTCGCGGTGCAGGCGGCCTATCAGCGGGGCGAAACGGACGAGTTCCTGAAGCCACTCATCCATCACCGCGACGGTGCACCAGTCGCCCGGGTGCGTACCGGTGACGGCGTGCTCTTCTTCAACTACCGCAGTGATCGGATGCGCCAGATCGTCGCCGCGATGTGTCTCGACACCTTTCACGGCTTCGAGGTCCGCGATCGACCGGTGCTCCGCGGGGTGACCATGACGCAGTACGATCAAACATTCCCGTTGCCCCAGGCCTTCCCGCCATTCACCCTGGCCCGGATCCTGGCCGAGGTGCTCGCTGATGCCGGCATGTCGCAGTTTCGAACCGCGGAGACGGAGAAGTATCCCCACGTGACGTACTTCTTCAACGGCGGCGTCGAGCCTCCCTACCCCAATGAGGAGCGTTGTCTGATCCCGTCTCAGCGCGTGGCGACCTACGACCTCGCACCCGAGATGAGCGCGGTCGGCATTACCGATGCGCTCTGCCGGACACTCGAGGGAAAGACGCACGACTTCCTGCTCTGCAACTATGCCAACGCAGACATGGTCGGCCATACCGGGGTCTTGCCCGCGGTCATCAAGGCAGTGGAGACGGTCGACGGCTGCCTCGAGCGGGTCCTTCAGAGCGCGGAGCGGGTGGGAGCGAGCGTCCTCGTCACCGCCGATCACGGCAACGCGGAAACGATGATAGATCCCGCGACCGGCGGGGTGCACACCGCGCACACGACCAACCCGGTGCCCTTGGTCGCCGTCCGCGGTGAATGCTCCGGCTTACGCTCGGGCGGCGCCTTGTGCGACGTGGCGCCGACCGTGCTCGGTTTGCTCGGGTTGGAGCAACCCGCCGACATGACCGGACGCGATCTCCGCCAGTGCTGATGACAAGACGAGCCCTCGAAGCGCTGAGCGCACTGGCCCTGGTGTGTCCGATGACCGCCGTCGCGCAGGTTGGCCATCCCCCGCAGAGCAGCCCCTACCACGACCTCCACAAGGGCAGCAGCATCACGTTCATGGGCGGGTACTTCATGGGGGATGGGGGACGGGTGGGGGTAGGGCCGCGGGACGGCTACACCTTTGGCGCCCGGTTCGACTTCCACGCCGCGCGCCCGCTGGAGTTCGGCCTGGGGGTCGAGTACGGTGCGCTGCAGCGGAACATCGTCGACCCCACCCAACCGCCGGGCGAGCGGGTGTCCGGCCCCGTCGATCAGAATGTCACGTTCATCGAAGGGGTAGTGACCTTCAACATCACTGGCGGCAAAACCTGGCACGGTCTGGCGCCGTTTGTCTCGCTGATTGGTGGCGCCGCGATCGGCAGCAGCACGCCGGCCGATCCCAGCGGATACAACTTCGGGACCAAAGGATTCTTCGCGCCGACGGCCGGGTTCCGGTTTTTTCTAGGCGACCGTCTTCATCTGCGGGGCGAGGTACGGGGGAACTTCTGGAAGCTCTCGTATCCGCCTAGCTTCGGTGCAGGGACCGTCCCGGTCACGCTCGATGCGAGTGAGTGGAATCTGAGCCCATGGTTCGGGTTCGGTCTGGGATTCATTCTCTAGTCGCTGCGGGGCCATGCCGACCACGCTCACCCGCACCGTGAGCTTCTTTGCGCTTCACCGGCTTTTTCGGCCCGAGTGGAGCCCCGAGCAAAACCGCGAGGCCTTCGGCCCGTTGTCTGAAGAGCCGCCGCATGGACACGAGTACCAGTGCGCGGTCACCTTGCAAGGCAAGCCCGGGGGGCCGCAGGATCTGCTGGTCGACCTCGCCGAGCTCGATCGCATCCTCCGCGAGGAGATCGTCGAGCCTTTCCACGGGAAGTATCTCAACCGGGATATTCCCGCGTTCGCCCGAACCCTTCCCACCTGCGAAGGCATCGCCCAGCACCTCTTTCGCCGGCTCTCCGCCCGGCTCCCGCAGGGGATCACGCTCGCGCGCGTGCGGGTCGCAGAGGATCCCACCCTGTATGCCGACTGCACCGGGGTCACGTGACGCCGTGATCGCAGGAGCGATCCTCGCCGGAGGCGACGCGACGCGCTTCGGGGGCCGGCCCAAGGGTCTCGAGACGGTGGGCGGTGAGCGGATCCTCGACCGGCTGGTCGCGGTGTTCGAGCGAGCCTTGCAACGATTGCCTCTGCTCGTCGCCAACACGCCGGACGCGCGGACCTGGCGCTCCGACCTTCGGGTGGTGCCGGACCTTCGTCCGGGATCCGGCTCGCTGGGCGGGATCTACACCGCAGTAATCGAGGCGCCTGCTCCGGTGGTGTGCGTTGCCTGGGATATGCCGTTCGTCACGCCCGCGCTGGTCGCCAGGCTTGCGGCAGGCGCAGAGCAGTGGGACGTCTTTCTGCCGGAAAGTGATGGGCCTCGGGGGGTCGAACCGTTGTGCGCCGCCTACGGCCCAGGCTGCGCGACGGCAATCGCGCGAAGCCTCGACGCGGGCGACCTCCGCGCCACCGGCTTCCACGGTTCCGTCCGGGTCGGCACCCTCGCGCGCAACGCCATTCTCGAGCTGGGCGACCCGGCGCGTCTATTCTTCAATGTCAACACGGCGGACGATCTCGCGAAGGCGGACGCTCTTACGTGATGCGTATCCTGACAGTGATCGGGCGGAAGAATGCGGGTAAGACCACGCTCACCGTAGCGCTGGCCGCAGAACTGATCCGTCGGGGCCGGCGGATCATGACAATCAAGCACGGGCACCATCCGGCCGACGTCGATCGCTCGGGGTCCGACACGTATCGGCATTTTCACGAAGGGCGGGCCGAGCGAACCCTGATCGCTGCCCCGACCCTTCGCGTGCTCTTCGAACGAACCCCCGACGATTACGATCCCGTCGCGCTGGCTCGGCGCTACATGGACGGCGCGGATCTGGTTCTGTGCGAAGGGTTCAAGCAGTCGTCGCTGCCCAAGATCGAAGTCTGGCGCCGAGCGATAGGAGGAAAGCCGCTCTACGATCCCACGGCACCCAACGCGTCCGAGTGGATCGCCATCATGACCGACGACCGCGACATGGGTGTCGAGGCCGCGTGCCCCGTCCTGTCGTTCAGCGACACGAATTGGCTGCACACTCTCGCGAACCTGGCATGGGATCGCGCATTGACCCTGTGACCGACGTCGCGCTGGCCGCGGCAGAAGCGGTGCGGCGCATTCTCGCCGAAGTGCGGCCCCAGCCGGTGTTGCGGGTACCGCTCGACGACGCGCTGGACAGCGTGCTCGCGGAGGACATCGTGAGCCCGCTCGATGTTCCTGCCTGGGCCAACTCCGCCATGGATGGGTACGCCGCACGGGCCGCGGATGTGCGGGGTGCTTCGCAGGCGACGCCGATCCGGCTCCGGGTGGTGGAAGAGATTCCCGCGGGCCGATTCCCCTCACGCCCAGTCGGATCAGGTGAATGTGCCCGGGTCTTTACCGGGGCGCCGGTCCCGAATGGAGCCGACACCGTCGTCCGGCAGGAAGACACCGATCTCGGCGCGGAGACGGTAGCGATTTTTAACGATCGCGACGCCGGCGCCAACGTCCGCGAGGCAGGTGAGGACATCAAGAAGGGTTCCACGGTTCTCACCGCCGGCGCCGCGCTCGGACCAGCGCAGCTCGGCATCCTCGCATCCCTCGCGGCAGCCCATCCCTTGGTCTATCGCCGGCCTCGCGTCGCCATACTGGCCGGCGGCGACGAGATCGCGGACGTGGACCAGCCCGAAGAGATTCTGAGCGGTCGCAAGGTCGCAAGCAGCAATACCCACACGCTGGTTGCGCTGGTGCATCGCGCCGGTGGCGAACCAGTGAACCTCGGCATCGCGCGTGATACACCGGAAAGCCTGCGGGAGCATCTCCGGCGCGCCGTGGATTGTGACCTTCTGATTACGAGCGCCGGCATCAGCGTGGGGGAGCACGACTACGTGCGGACCGTGCTCGACGAGTTGGGGGCCGAGCAACGGTTCTGGCGACTGCGCATGCGGCCGGGCGCGCCGGTCGGCTTCGGATTTGTCCGCGACGTCCCCTGGATCGGGCTCCCCGGCAATCCGGTGAGCACGATGGTCACCTTCGAGCTGTTCGTCCGCCCGGCTATCCGGATCATGTCAGGGCACCGGCTGCCGTTCCGGCGGTCGATCAAAGTCCGAGTGACCGAGACCATCGTACTCAAGCCAAGGTTGCAGCACTTCCTCCGCGCCGTCGTTACCGAGAACGCAGGCAGGCTCGAGGCCCGTCTCACCGGACCGCAGGGGTCGGGTCTTCTCAGCTCGATGGCGCGTGCCAACGCGCTGCTGGTGATTCCCGAAGCTCAGTTCGAAACCCCTGCCGGAGCCGAGCTCAACGCCATTCTGCTCGACGAGCCCATCCATCAGAAGGACCCCCCATTCTGAGCGACGCACAGGTCTACGAGGTGAGGCTGGAGGTCGAGCCCGAGTTGGCCGACGAGGTCGAGCGGTACATGCGCGGGCAGCATATCCCGGACATCTGGGCGACCGGGTGCTTTCGCGCCATCCGCTTCGAGCGTGCCGGTCCGACCACGTTCCGGACCTCTTATGAAGCAGCGGCTTCGGGCGACCTGGCGCGATACCTTGAGAACCATGCTGCGGCGTTCCGAGCCGACTTCGAGACCCACTTTCAAATGGGAGTAGCAGTCAGCCGCTCGGTTTGGAGCGGCGTCGCCTCCTGGGGCTGACCAGGCCCGCCACAATTCCTGCCTCCGTATCTCCACCCAAATCAACTGATTGCGTCAGGTGACAACGGCGTGATTTCGAAGTGAAGCCGATTCCTAGCTTGGCTGCGTATAAACCTGGGGAAAGAAGCCCAGGTGAGGCGAACCCGAACGGAGGATGCAGCCATGCCGGCCCAACAGACCACCTACAGCCTCGGCACTCTGCTACTGCTGGGCGGCGTCGTGCTGCCCCGGCCTCACCATGTCACGTCGCACTACTCGGCCCGCGTATCGGGCGCCCTCGCTGCGAGCCTCGATGGATCGGCCGAGTTCGGCCGTCCGGCCAACGGTGAAGGTGAGCGGCCCTTCGTCATTACCCTTGGCGCGAATGGCGAAGAGGGCGCCGTGGTCCTCACCCTCTGGGACGGCCACCGCCCAAGCCCCGGGACGTACCAGATCTCCGCTGAGCCCCAGGCCGATGGTGTGCAGGTACTGGTGGTAACCGGGAGCGCGGAGCACCCAGCGGGAGTGTTTCGCCCTCGTCGAGGGACGCTCACGATTACGAGCTCAAGCTGGAACCGGCTTACCGGTCGGTTCGCGATGAAGGCGGAAGGCTACCTGGCGGGTGCGCCTGACCAGACCGATCAGGCGGTCACCATCGAAGGCTCGTTCAACGCTACCGCGGGCCGCTGAGGGAGCCATGACGCCCTCCCAGATAGCCATCGTCCGGCGGACGTGGCACCGGGTGCGCCCGATGAGCGACCGCGTTGCCGCCGTGTTCTACGAGCGCCTGTTCGAGCTCGACCCGAGCAGCCGGGTGTTCTTCAGCGGGATCGATCTGCGCCAGCATGGCCGGAGGCTCACGGACTCGCTCAACGCCGTTCTGGAGCTGTTGGACCAGCCTGACGCGCTGCTCGAGGTGGTGGGCGACGCGGGGCGGCGTCATGGGAGCCGAGGGGTTTGCTGGCGGCACTACGGAATGGCGGCAGACGCATTGTTTACTGCGCTCGAGTGCTGCCTTGGGTCGGCGTTCACGGCCGACGCGCGGGCGGCCTGGTCGGTGGCGTAT
>DATJGL010000219.1:0-25965 GCA_035495075.1 Gemmatimonadales bacterium | reverse complement strand
GCCCGCGGGCAACGTCGCGGCCGGGTGGGCGGCCTACCACGGTCAGCAGCCCGATGACCCGGCGGCGCTGGGCGAGGCGCTGGTCCAGATCGCGGACATGGAGCACCCACCCAAGTTGTTCGCCGCTGGGAGCGACGCCCTCGACGCGATCACGCCCGTGGTGGAGGCTCGCCTCGCGGAGCTCCGGGCCCACGCCGATCTTTCCAAGGCGGCGGGCGGCGCGTTCACTACCTCAGGCTCGGCATCCTGAGCAGCAGCAACCACGTTGCCGGCAAGGTCGTCGTCATCACCGCCTCAAAAAAGGAAAGCGCCGCCACCGGGAAATCCGATCCGGCGCTTTCATTTGCCCCTCCTGGGCCCGATGCGCAGGCGCGCAGCGCCGAAGCACGAGCCCTAAATAAAAAGGCCGGCGCGGTTGCGCCGGCCATTGCCCCTCCTGGGCTCGAACCAGGACTCTCCTGATCCAGAGTCAGGCGTGTTGCCAGTTACACCAAGGGGCAGTGCTCATCAATTGTCGTGACCCGTGGAGCTGAGGGGAGTCGAACCCCTGACCTCTGCAGTGCGATTGCAGCGCTCTCCCAGCTGAGCTACAGCCCCCCTCAAGCCCGCGTAAAGTACCGGGGCGCCTCGACATCGTCAACCGATTCGGCCCCGAGCGCGCACGCGAAAAGAGGCGCGCCACCCGAGCAGCACGCCCCTTTGTCCTTTTCTCCCCTTCTCCCCCCTTATCGGACCGACTTCTCCAGCCACCCGAGCACTCGGCCCCAGCCGTCCGTGTAGCCGTCCGTCCGCTTCTTCTCGTCCCCGAACCCGCTGTGGACCACCGTCACCCGGGTGCCCGTCGGCACCGGATCCAGCTCGATCCGCACTCGGGTCGCGGGAAGGCCCGGCTCCCAGCTCGCCTCCCAGGTGAACTCGAGCACCTTGGGCGGCTGCACCACCAGGTACTCACCCTTCACCGTCGAGAGTTCCGTGTGGCCCGGGCTCCGGGCCTGACAGCTGCGCTCGCCACCCGGGCGCAGATCGCTCACCCAGCCGAAGGTTTGATAGACATCGGCCGATCCCCACCATTGCTCCAGCTCCTTGGGATCGGTAAGTGCCCGGAACACCTTCTCAGGCGACGCCGCGACCTCCATCACCGCGCGCACCACCCCGAGCGCGGTCCCCCTTGTTGCAGTCATGACTGATCTCCTTCCACATGGCGCTTGAGGCTGAGCAGATTGACTTGCCAGAACGCGCGGTACGTCTCGACCCATTGCGCCACCGCCTCGAGCGGCGCCGGGGTGATCTGATAGATCCGCTGGCGCCCGTCCCGCCGCTCCCGCACGAGGCGCGCCCGTCGGAGAATGCCGAGATGCTTGGAGACCGCCGGCCGGGTCATCCGAAACCCGGCCGCGAGCTCGCTCACCGGCGACCCGCCTCGACGCAAGCGATCCAGGATGGCTCGGCGCGTCGGGTCGGCCACCGCGTGGTACACATCGGCATGGGCGGCTGAACGGTGCATGCTTTCACTTCCGTTGACGACTATGACGAATCCGTAACCAATTGGTTACCTAATATGCTCAGCAAACCGCCGGCCGTCAAGCGACGACCGGCGGCGCAATATCCGGTACCTACCGGCCCCTACTGGTGATCCGCCACCAGCTGGCTCAAGTACGGCGCCCCGCCCCCAGCCGAGCCCGCCGCCCCTATCAGGAACAACGAGACCCCCTGCCCACTGGTAAAGGGGAAGGTCCCCACTTCACGCAGCACGGTTTTGGTACCTGCCTGCGTTAGCCGGAGCTTCTTGGTGCCGATGGGCGCCGTCACATAGGCGCTCGCCTTGGTGTAAGCGATCCCGGTCGCCACCGGCGTTGCCGCTGTGATATCATCCGCAGGATCGGTGATGTACAGATCCATCGGTGGACCCAGCGGCGCCACGTGGATAAAGCGAACTTTGAACTGGTTGGTGGGTGCAGCGGTGGTATCGTCGGTCAGAAACACCGCCTGGAGCGACCCCGTCAATCCGGTAAATGCGAACGTATAGGGCGTGCTACCTGCGAGGTTGGCCGAATAGGTGAGCAAGACATCCGCCGTAGCGCTGTTCTGAACCTGGATGTCACCGGCTCCCGCGTTCACGTACACGTAGAACCGCCCGCTCCCATACGTGAGCGCCTGCGTGATCTGGCCCCCGCGCAAGAAGATGTCGATCGGCGGACTGTCCGGAGAAGCGTTGTAGACCCGGAGTGCGGCCAGGGTTGAAGGTTCCGTCGTCCCTCCAGTTCCGCAAGCGGTCATAACCGCGAGGGCAAGCATCCAGCAGGCGTAAGAGCGTCGCATCGAGTTGTCCTGAGAGTTCGGGGAGCGGGGGCAAACCGATTTGCTGCCGATAGCGTAAAATACCAGCACTGCGCCCAGGAGACGCCATGCTTAGCAGCACCCGACCGGTCCTCGGGATCCTCGCCGCCGCCTGCGCTCTGCTGACCGGCTGCAAGTCCCGGACGGAAGCCGTCGCCGACGCCGGCTCGACCCCGCTCTATGACGACCTCGGCACCCATCACCACACAATTACGGCGTCCGCCGACGCCCAGAAGTACTTCGACCAGGGCCTCCGGCTGGTGTACGCGTTCAATCACGACGAGGCGATCGCATCCTTCGAGGAAGGCGCTCGGCGTGACCCCGACTGCGGCATGTGCTGGTGGGGTGTGGCCCTTGCCCTCGGGCCCAACATCAACCTTCCCATGGACCCCAAGGCCGTCCCCGACGCCTGGGATGCGACTCAGAAGGCGGTGGCCCTCGCTCCCAAGTTGACGCCGGCCGAGCGCGACTACATTGCCGCAATCGCCCGCCGGTACGCCGTGCAGCCGAACGACGACCGTACGCCGGTCGACTCGGCCTACTCGCGGGCCATGAAGGACGTGGCCGCGAAGTATCCGGACGACCCCGATGCGGCCACCCTCTACGCCGAATCGCTGATGGACCTGCAGCCCTGGAACTACTGGACCGTCGGGGGGGAACCCAAGGGCGCCATCAAGGAGATTGTCGCGACCCTCGAGCAGGTCATTGCCAAGGACCCCATCCATCCCGGCGCCTGCCACTATTACATCCACGCAGTCGAGGCATCGCTTGAGCCCGACAAAGCGCTGCCCTGCGCGGATCGGCTCGCCCAGCTCATGCCCGGAGCCGGGCACATCGTACACATGCCGGCCCACATCTATATGAGGGTGGGACGCTACGATCTCGCGGTGCAGCACAATCAGCACGCGGTCACTCAGGACGTCTCGTTCATCGGACGGCGCCATCCGGCCGGGATGTATCCGCTCATCTACACGACGCACAACTACCACTTTCTCTCGGTTGCACTCGTGATGCAGGGCAAGGCCGAGGAGTCGATCACGGCCGCGCGCGCGATAAGGAAGTACGTCCCGTTCGACCTCATGAAGCAGGTCCCGCCGCTCGAGTACTTCACTCCGCCGGTGTATTCCGCGCTGGCCCGGTTCGAGCGCTGGGACGACATCCTCAAGGAGCCGGCCCCGCCACGTGAGCTGCCCTATTCGGTCGGCTACTACCACTACGTCCGCGGCCTCGCCTTGCTCGCCACCAAGGGGCTCGACAGCGCTAAGCCTGAGCGTGATAGCCTCGCGGCGATCCAGGAAGCGCTGCCGCCCGACCAGATGGCGAACCTGAACACGATGAAGAACATCCTGACCATCGCACTCCATCACCTGGATGCCGAGATCGCCCTGGCCCGGAAAAAGACCGATGTGGCTGTTAAGGAGTTGAAACAGGGTATTGCGGTGGAAGACGGACTTACCTATGACGAGCCGCCGGCCTGGTATCTGCCCCTGCGGCAAGTGCTGGGCAATACGTACCTCGCTGCGGGTCGTCCCAAGGAAGCCGAAGAGGCATTCCGGAATGATCTGAAGCGGAACCGGGAGAACGGCTGGTCGCTCCGCGGACTCAAGGCCGCGCTCGAGAAGCAGGGAAAGAGGCAGGAGGCTGCGGACGTCACGGCACGGCTGGACCAGGCCTGGCCCAAAGGAACGACCTGATGACGACAGCCCAAGCCGTTCCTGCCAGACCCGCTCTTGCGGACGTCCATCCTGGGTCGACCGCCGGAGCCCTCACCTGGCCGCTCTACGCCGTGGTGCTTTCCTCGGCCGCCATCGTGATCGGGCTTCTCTGGGACATCTCCTGGCACAGCACGATCGGTCGAGACACGTTCTGGACCGCGCCCCACCTTCTCGAGCAGCTCGGCGCCATCGTGGCCGGCCTGAGCTGCGGCTGGCTCGTGCTCCGAACCACGTTCGGCGGCACGCCGGAGCAGCGGGCAGAGTCGGTGCGGTTCTGGGGCTTCCGGGGACCGCTGGGCGCGTGGGCGACGATCTGGGGTACGTTCGTGATGGTCACGTCCGCGCCCTTCGACAACTGGTGGCACAACGCGTACGGGTTGGACGTCAAGATCGTGAGCCCGCCCCACATGGTGCTCGCGCTCGGCATGATCTCCGTCGAGCTGGGCGCCATGCTGATGGTGCTCGCTGCGCAGAACCGCGCCACCGACCCGGCCCGCGTCAAGCAACTCGGCTGGGCCTACGCCGTCGCCGGCGGCATCCTGGTCGTCATGGTGGCGACCCTGATCTCCGAGTACGCCGCTCGGCCCAACCACATGCATAGCCCGCGGTTCTACCAGGTGGCCGCGGGAGCCTTCCCGCTTTTCATCGTCGCCTTCGCCCGCGCCGGCCGGCTTCGCTTCCCGGCCACTACGGCCGCCGCAGTGTACACGGTGATCATGCTCGCGACGATCTGGATCCTGCAGCTCTTCCCCGCCCAACCCAGGCTTGCGCCCATTTACGTCGCCGTCACGCACATGGTGCCGCCGTCGTTCCCGTTGCTGCTGGTGGTACCCGCGCTTGCGATTGACCTCCTGCTGGTCTGGTTGGGCCGCCGCCATGATTGGCTGGCTTCGGTTGCGCTTGGCGTGCTCTTCGTGGGACTATTGCTCGCGGTGCAGTGGTTCTTCGGCGAGTTCCTCCTCTCGCCGGCAGCTCGCAACTATTTCTTCGCCGGCGATCAGTGGGCCTACATGGCGCAACTGGGCGAGTGGCGCTACAGCTTCTGGCGCGTGCCCAAGGACGCCCTGGGCAACGTCGATCCCGTCGCGATGGCCCGCGGGCTCGGAATCGCCACGCTCATCGGGATCGTGTCCTCGCGACTGGGACTCTGGTGGGGAAACGGCATGTCCCGGGTCATGCGGTGAGCCGTCGAATCGGCCGCATTGCTGCCGTCGCGGGTATCACGCTGCTCTGTTCGGCTCACGTCGGAAGTCCGGATGTGTGGTACGAGGGAGCTGCGGGCCCGTATCACGTCGTGGTCTACGTGCAGATGCCGGGTGTTGTCCCCGGCATCGCAGACATCGGCATCCAGGTCGTCGGCGCGGTCCCCGACCAGGTCACCGCCATGGTGAACCTGTTCAATGCAAACGCCGGCACGCCGCCTCCAGACGTCGCGAAGCCTGCTCCTGGCGGTGGCGGCTGGTATCGGGCGCCACTCTGGATCATGGCTCCGGGCTCCAACAGCGTGACGGTCGCGGTGAAGGGATCGAAAGGGACCGGCTCCGTAGTGGTTCCGGTCACCGCCGTGGCCAATCGCCGACTCCCGCTCGAGCGCTCGCTCGGCGGCATCCTCGCCGGACTCGGCGTCTTCCTGTTCGCGGGGCTGGTCACGATTACCGGCGCTGCAGTCCGAGAGAGCGTGCTGCGCCCCGGCGAGTCGCCGACCCGGAGGCGGATCTGGGGTGCTCGTGGCGCTATGGTCGGGAGCGCCGCGTTCGTCGGCCTCCTACTCCTCGGCGGCAAGGTGTGGTGGGACGCGGAAGATCAAGCCTTCCAGGACGCGATGGACCGACCGTTCTCGAGCGCAGCTTCGATCGCCGGCGCCGGCCAGAGCCGTGCCCTCCAGTTCGATATCACCGACTCTGCATGGGTCATGAGGGGTGACTCGATGTGGCTCCGCGAGCACGACAAGAACACCTGGAGCCCCCTCGTCACGGATCACGCCAAGCTGATGCATCTCTTCCTGGTCCGGGATCCGGACATGGGTGCGCTCGCCCATCTCCATCCAACCACCAAAGACTCGGTTCACTGGACCAACCCGTTGCCGCCGTTGCCGCCAGGTCGATACCGCGTTTTCGGCGACATTGTGCACGAGAGCGGCTTCGCCCGAACGATGGTGACGACGGTGGATGTTCCCGAGAACAGCGACCTCTCTCGTACAACCGGCGGCAACGCGCCTACCCTGAGTCAGGACGATGCGGTCTATCTCGGTGGCGCTGCTGCCGGAGATACCGCGAAGCTGGCCGACGGAGGGACGGTGGTCTGGGAGCGGGGAACGGAGCCGCTGATGGCCGGGACGCCCGCCCCGCTCCGGTTCTCCATTCGTGACGCAGGAGGAGATCCGGCGGTCCTGCAACCGTATCTCGGGATGGCCGGGCACGCCGTCGTACTGCGTGACGACGGCACAGTCTTTATCCACCTCCATCCGATGGGTACCGTCTCGGCAGCCTCGCAGGCGACGTTTGCCATTCGGCAGGAGGGAGACACCGTAACCGGTGAAATTGGGCGCCGCATCGCGGCCGATGACTCGGCGATGGCCGGCATGGCCCACACGATCGCCACCAGCACGGTCTCCTTTCCGTACGCCTTTCCGCGACCGGGCCGGTACCGGATCTGGGTGCAGGCCAGGACGCGGGGGAAGGTGGAAACGGCGGCGTTTGAAGCCGAAGTGCGGGAGAAAGGGGGAAAGGGGGAACGCGAGAAAGGGACGACGTAGTCAGGTGGGCTCTGAAGTCACTGCACTCTCCCTTTGGCAGGGCGTCGCATTCAGTTGCCAGCCGCAGAACTCACCAGCTCCCACAGCCGACCCGAACGCCACGCTGAGGTGCCTGGTGTAACTGCGAGATGGGTCGAAGGTGTAGCCCTCGCCGATGTTGAGCTCGACCGACAACGCCGCGCCCTGCAAAAGCGCCCGGCGGCTTGCGCGACCGCTGCAATCAGACCTTGCGCAGCTCGCGGTCGTGCACGCCGCTCAGCGTGACCAGCGCAACAATCGCCCCGATAAGCGCGAAGAACATGTCCCACTGCGTGTCCCAGGGATCGCCCTGGGTCCCGAGAAACGCGTCCGCAGCAGTTCCGGTCGCGAGCGCGGTCCACCATTCGATGAACTCGTAGCACGCGCTGAGCGCCAGGCAGAAACAAACGACCAGGAATGGGAGCCAACGGCTTCCTCGGAGCGGCGACTGGCGGGTGAGGATCTCCCTCGCGACCATCGCCGGCACGAACCCCTGGGCAAAGTGCCCGATCCGATCATAGTGATTCCGCGCGAACCCGAAGGCGCGCTCCATCCAGAAGCCAAGCGGGACTTCGGCATACGTATACTTGCCGCCGACCATCAGGATGCACGCGTGAATCGCGATGAGGGCGTACACCAGGGGGGTGAAGCGAAAGCGGCGGTAGGTGAGGATGAGAACGGGAACGGCGATGAGGACCGGAAACACCTCCATCAGCCAGGTAAAGCGGTCGCCGGGATTGACGCCGGACCAGATCAACACGGCGACGACCAGCGCGAGAAGGCCGCTGTCGTACCTCATTCGCTGAACGCAACGTCGACGGTCAGTCCGTCGCGGGCGACGATGGAGTCGGGAAATACCGCCTTCGCCTCGGCCAATAGTTCCGGCGCGTCGCGGGTATAGCGGGGGCTGATATGGGTAAGCACGAGCTGCCGGACTCCCGCTTCCCGCGCAACTTCTGCCGCCTGTGCAGCGGTCGAGTGGCCGGTCTCGATGGCTCGTTCTCGCTCCTCCTCGCCAAACGTCGAGTCGTGCACTAGGAGGTCTGCGCCCCGCGCCGCCTCGACTACTGCGAGCGACGGGCGGGTATCCCCGGTGTAGACCACCGTCCGGCCACGGCGCGGCTCTCCAACCATCTCGGCGGGGTTGATGCGACGCCCATCCGGTAGCTCGACGCTCTCGCCCCGGTGCAGTCGTCCCCACAGCGGACCTTCAGGAACACCAAGCTCGCGGGCCCGCTCCGGATTGAACCGGCCGAGGCGCGTGTGCTCCGCCAGGGCGTAGCCGACCGTGTCCGCGCGATGGTCGGTCGGAAAGACGAGAATGTCATACTCGTCCCGCCGGATCCGGTCGCCCGCCTGCAGCTCGACGATGTCGATGGGGAACCGGTTCCGCTCGATGCCAAGCCCAATAGCGGCACCCAGCAGCCGGCCGGCGCCGCGTGGGCCATAGAGCGTGACACCGGCGGTCCGGTCCTGCAGCCCCATCGTGCGCATCAGCCCAGTGACGCCCAGCATGTGGTCGGCATGATAGTGGGTGAAGAAGATCTCTCGGAATGCGAAACTGGTCCCGTAGCGCATCATCTGGCGCTGGGTGCCTTCGCCGCAGTCGAACAGCAGCGTCTCGCCCTCACGGGCGAGCGCCAGCGCCGCGACGTTGCGTTCCACGCTCGGGCACGCGGCGCCGGTGCCGAGCAGGGTGATGGACAACATGGGCCGGAAGGTAGCCGGAAAGCCGTGAACAGTGAAAAGTGAACAGCCTTATCTCCCATTCACCGCCTGCTCCAACTCGAACACCACCCGCTCCAGCTCGCGCACCAGCGGGCTCTGCCGTCGCCGGCCTTTCTTGAGCACCTCCACCAGGCTCCGGTAATACCACAGCTGATCCTTCTTGCCGGCGTTGAAGCGGCGCCAGAGGCGTTCGCCCTGGTGGCGATAGTCGTGCAAGACGGCACGCGCGTTGTGGAGCTTGTCGGCGGCTGAGACCCGTCTGATGTCGGGCGGAGCCGATGCGAGATGGTCGAGGTAGGCAACTTTCCGCTTTTTCCAGGGAGGTTTGGGGTGCGAGAAAGCGTCGGTGCAGCCGAGGACGATCTTGAGCACCCGTTCGCCGAACAACAGCCGGATTTCTTCCTCGGTATGTCCTTCGCGCGGGTGATCCTCCACCGTGTCGTGCAGCAGCGCGGCAATCGCCTCGTCCTCGCTGCCGCCGTCTTCCAGCACCAAGGACGCCACGCCCAGCAAATGGGCGATATACGGTGTTCGACTCCCCTTCCTGGTCTGGGAGGTGTGAAGGTGGCTGGCGTAGCTGAACGCCCGGTCGAACCGCGCCGAGAGCTGGCGATTCTTGTCGAAGGTGGGCATGTCTAGAAAGTACTGCGTGAACGGTTGGTCAGAAGGCCTTCACCGTCACCCCGAGCTTGCCCGGGTTCTTCCGCAGATCTGCCACCAATCCCTTCATCGCGGCCGTCAGGTCCCGCAGCTCGTAGTACAGCGTCGAGTCGGTGGCGAACTTTCCGATCGTGCCCCGCCCCTGGTTGACCCCGCCCAGCAACGTGTCGAGTCGGGCGCTCGCAAGCGTGAGCTGGTTGGTCATCTGGGCCAGGTTCCTGGTGAGTGTGTCGGTGTTGTGCACCAACGACGCGATCGACGGATTGGCCAGCGTGGTGTCGAGCCGCGCACTCAGCCGCTGCAGCGACAGCATGGTTTGGGTGAGCTCCCGTGTCGCCCCATGGTTCTCGTCCCCCAGGCCCTTGAGGGTTCGCTCCATCTGTTTCATGGTCTGCTGAAACGACTGCAGCGCACTCCGCAGATCCTGCGCGGTCTCCTTGTTGGCAAACTCCTGTAGCCCGACCATCAGGCTGTCAGCCCGATCGCCCAGGCTGGCCGCCCGTTGCTCGAAGCCGCTCTTCATGCTGCCAATGATCACCCGTCCCTCCGGCAGCGGCTGAGGGTCATTCCCCGGGTTGAAGTCCACGGCGTAGTCTCCCACCAGCCCCACCGCCGAGATGCGGGCGGAGGCGTCGACGCGCGGGGTGATGTTGTGGGGGACGCTGATGGAAATGAGCACCTTCCCCACATCCTCGAGATCGATGCGCTCCACCCGCCCCACCTGAACCCCGGAGATCGTGACCGGGGAGGCGCGCTTGAGCCCGCTCACGTGCGAGAACTGAACCCGGACGAGGTGCCGGTTGCCGAGCGAGCGCCCGCTGAGCCACATGGTCCCCAGCACGAAAATGACGATGGCCGCGATGACCAGCGTGCCGACGATCGCTTCCCGTCCATAGCGCATGTCCATGATGGGCTCAGGCGGCGAATGAAGGGTTGTCGAAGTCGCGCTCCAGGAACTCCTTCACCTGGGGATGCTGAGACGCGAGGAAATCCTGCGGCGTTCCCTGCATGACGATGCGGCCCGCGGTAAGGAGCGCCAGACGATGCGCGACTCGAAAGGCACCGCGGACGTCGTGCGTCACCATCACGCTGGTGACCCCGATCTCGGCGGCCAGCCGCTGCACCAGGCTATCGATGATGTCGGCGTTGACCGGATCGAGGCCCGACGTAGGCTCGTCGTACAGCAGGTACTTCGGCTGGCCTGCGATCGCGCGGGCGATGCCCACCCGCTTCCGCATGCCGCCCGACAGCTCGGCAGGGTACTTGTGTGAGACCGCGTCGGGCTGGAGGTTCACCAGATTGAGACACTGCTTCACCCGCTCGCGCACGTAATCCAGGTCGTTGTACTGATCCTCGTTCGAGATGCCGAGCCGGATGTTCTCCGACACGTCCATGGAATCGAACAGCGCGCCGTTCTGGAAGACGTAGCCGATGTGCGCGCGCAGCTCGGCGAGGTCCCGCCGCTTGAGGTGGCTGACGTCCTTGTCGTCCACAATCACCGTCCCGGCATCAGGCTTGATCAGCCCGATGATGTGCTTGAGCAGGACGCTCTTGCCGGTTCCCGAAGGCCCCATGAGCGCCACGGTCTCCCCCTCGGCGACATCGAAGTCGACGCCGTCGAGAACTATCTGAGACCCGAACCGCTTCTTGACCCCGCGGAGCTGGATCATTGGTTGAGCAGAAGCCGGGTGAGAACGGTGTCGAGCAGCAGAATAAGCACCGAGCTGATGACCACGGCGCCGGTAGTGGACTTGCCCACGCCCTCGGCGCCCTGCTGAGTGCTGAATCCCATGTAGCAGGAGATCACCGTAATGGAGCCGGCAAAGAAGAACGACTTGATAACCGAGTACCAGGCGTCCCAAGGTCGCCAGTAGGACTGCGCACCGTAGGTGAAGTCCGCGTCCGTCACCGGCAATACCAGTTTGACCGAGATCCAGCCGGCGAGAATACCGGTCACGTTCGCCAGAATGGTGAGCGTAGGGATCATGATGAGCCCGGCCAGGACGCGAGGTACTACCAGGTGCGATGACGGCGAGCGGCCCAGGCTCTCGAGTGCGTCGATCTGCTCCGTTACCCGCATGGTGCCCAGCTCGGCAGCGTAGCGCGCGCCGATCCGCCCGGCGAGGATCAGCGCCGTGAGGACCGGGCCCAGCTCCAACACGATCGACGAGACCACGAGCGTCCCGACTACGTAATAGGGGAGCTGACGGCCAGTGAACTGATAGCCCGTCTGCAGGGCCGTCACGGCGCCGGCAAACGACGAGATGAGCAGCACAATGAATAGGCTGCCCACCCCAATGTTCCATGCCTCGACCATCGTGCGCGGCCACCAGATTCTCACCTCGGCGAGACCGCGGATCGCATCGAGGATGAAGTAGGTAAGCCGGCCTACATGGGAGGCGCCGTCGAGAACCCGGTTGCCGATGAGGCGATCGATGCCGAGAGCGCGGGAGGCCATGGATGCTATCCGCTATCCGCTATCCGCTGCATGCCTGTGCTACCCGATCTGCTACCGGCGGATAGCGGCTAGCGGATAGCGGATAGCGAGGTTCGCCGTATCTTGGCCCTCCATGCCCGCAAAAGCTACCCCCGAGCGATACCTTCGCTTCCGCCGCATGCTGGCCCGCTGGTACCGGAGGCATGGACGCGACCTGCCGTGGCGGCGCACTCGCAACCCCTATCGGGTCCTGGTGTCCGAGATCATGCTGCAGCAAACCCAGGTGTCCCGGGTCGAGGCCTACTACACCCGGTTCTTGAAGCAGTTCCCCTCGGTTCGGCATCTGGCCACGGCGTCCCCGCTGATGGTGCGGGAAGCCTGGGAGGGGCTGGGATACTACCGCCGCGCCGCGAATCTTCACCGCCTGGCCCGTGAAGTGGTCTCCCGGCGGAAGGGCGTCATCCCGGCCGACCCAGCGGAGCTGGTCCAGCTGCCTGGCGTCGGCCGCTACACCGCGGGCGCTGTGGCAAGCTTTGCGTATGAGCGGATCACACCAGCGGTGGATACGAATGTTGCCCGGGTCATCCGGCGCGCGTTCCACTCCCGGACTGGCAACGGCAGCAGTGATCGACGGATCTGGGCCACCGCTGCAGCACTGGTCCCGCGCCATGGCAAAGCGGCGTGGCTCTTCAATCAAGCGATCATGGAGTTGGGCGCAGTCGTCTGCACCGCGAGGGAGGCGAGGTGCGGGCGTTGTCCGGTACGGACGGTGTGCGCGAGCGGGAGAAAGGGGTAAAGGGAAAAGTCGTTTCTCCCTTTCTCCTCTCCTGCGTTTATCTCACCAGCGACCCGCCGACCAAGGCCAGCAGCCCTAACGCACCCCAGATCACCCCCACCACCTTCTGCCGCTTGCGCAGCTCGTCGAAATACGCAGCCTGTTCGCCGGAGGGATCCAGCCTGCTGAGGCGGGTGGCGGTCGGGAGAGCGACGAACAGCGTGAGCAGGCCGGCCACGAGCCCTGCGCCTTGCATGACCATGAGCCACACGTTGGCGCTCGCCATCCCGGCCAAGGCGAAGGTAAGCATGAGCCCGGACAGGACCGTCAGGAGGGCGCCGGGCGCGATGATCATCCGCTGGATGGCGGATTGAGCCCGCACGACGGCACCCAGCCCGCTCCGAGTCTCCGACCTGGAGGCGATGCCGGCGAACATGGACGCCAATCCGCCACCCAGCCACATCGCAAAACCCAGAAAGTGCAGGAACAGCCAGAGACTGCTCACGAGTGTACTCCGGAGAACGTGGAGTCGATGGGCTGGCGCCCGGCGAACCCGGCATCCAACTCATGCCAATGGGTCACCCGGTCTTCACCCAGTCGCCAGCACAGGAAGACGACGCGATCCTCACGCAGCGTGTAGAAGTCCACCAGTCCTGCGTCGAAGCCCTTGAACACACAGCCAACCGATTCCAGCTCCTGCAGGTATTGGTTGATCCGCGCAGCGTGCCCGATGACGGCATCGCGAGCGGCGACGAGATCCCGGGTTTCACCCCAATCGGCCCGGGCGCCACCCGTGATGATCTCGAACCGAGCCACCGCCTGTCGCCATCGCGGGTATTCGTCGAGCAAGTCGTGCACGATCCGCCGCACCAGCGGCAGCGTGCGATTGGCTTCGTCGATCGTGAAAAGCTTGAAATCCGGCATTGGCCTAAAGGTGAACAGTGAACAGCAAACAGTGAACGGGGCGCTCCCGCTCGACACGGAGACGCCTGTTCACCGTTCACAGTTCACGCTGTTCGTCCCTCCACACGATTTTGACCCCCTCCACCAGCTCCGGATGGCTGATGAATCCCACCACGCACCCCTGATCGAGCACCGTGATGGTCGGACGCAGGTGCGACTCCCCGGGCACGAGGTCCATGCGCACCTCGTATCCCGTGAGCTCCTCGTCCGGCCCCACGACCGGCGAGTTGCTCCGCATCAGCGAATCGGCCCGAGTGTGCCAGGGGTGCTTTCCCTCGGCCAGGCAGCGGGTGACCAGGTCACGGTCGCTCAAGGTGCCGAGAAAGCGGCGCGTCCGATGATCGTCGACCACCGGTACGACCGAGATGTTCCTCGTCTTAAGCATGATCGCAACCTCGCTGGCCATGGCGCCTGCGACGGCGACGTGAGGATCGGCAACCATGACGTCTCTCGCGCGCAAGGAAGCTCCCGGTCGGAGGGTGGGGTTTGCAATTTGGGGCAGTCCAAGGACCGGTCAAGTGCGAGCGCGGGCCTCGCGGTTCGCAAGCACAGCCGCTGTGGCGCGATAACCGTCGTCCGCGTACTCGCGGGCGCGATCGATGCGAAAGGTCGCCTCGCGCTCGACCCGAGGCCGCACGTAGAGCAACTCCGGCCGCCCCGGCTCAGCCCTCCAGCGTGCGAGCTCTGCCATTGTGACGGCCGCCATCAGGACACCGGTAGTTCGGTTGTGCGCCTCGATCAGGGCCGGATAGCTCGCCGCCACGGGAGCCCCGGCCTCATCCAAGCCGGGCCCGACGTCTATCGCCACTACCAGGTCTGCGGTGACACCCGCCGCCGCTCCGAACGGCACCACGCCGCGCAGCCCGCCGTCCGCCAGGCGGCGACCGCCGATGAGGACGGGGGGGTAGAAGACCGGTAGAGCGCAGGACGCCCAGAGTGCGTCGATCAGGGAGGCGGATTGCCCTCCGGCTCCAAAGAGCACCAAGCTGCCCGAGTCGAAATCGACGGCGGTGACTGTGAGCGGGATCGTGAGCTGATCGAACGCATGTACCGGGACTAGCTCGCCGATCGCGGCGTGCAGCGGCTCGCCCCTGAGCAGCGACCGAAGCCACAGCCCGCCCCACGGTGCCCACGGCGAGCGAACGATACCCTTCCCTCCGACTCGTTCGCACCGGGCCAGGATCTCGTCCGGCGCGAGGCCGGCCGCAAAGCAAGCGCCCATCACGGCGCCCATCGACGTGCCGACGATGTGCGTTGGCGCAAGACCTGCCTCCGTCAGAGCACGAAGTGCCCCGACGTGCGCGGCCGCCTTGGCGCCGCCTCCGCTCAAGAGCGCGACCACCCGCGGACTGGTCACACTCGACGCGTCCGCTCGCGGTGCTCCCGCGCCCGGCCATACCGCGCCTGTTCCTCCGGCGTCTCTGGGATAAGCCGCGGCACCCGCCTGGGGTGACCCCGGTCGTCGATCGCGACGAACACCACGTGTGCGGTGTGCGTGTGCCGCCGCTCTCCGGTGCTCGCATTTTCCGCGTAGACCTCGACCGTGATTTCCATCGACGAATTCCCCACGTAGTCCACCATTCCTACGCAGCTCACCAACGCGCCCACCGGAATGCGCTCACGGAAGTCCACCCGGTCGATGCTCGCCGTCACCGCAGGACCGCCCGCGTGTCGGATGGCCGCCACCGCAGCCGCCTGGTCGACCAGTGCCATCAGGTGCCCACCAAACAAGTCGCCGAGCACGTTCTGCATGTGGGGCATCACCCAGGTCGAGATTTCGCCGCGAGAGTAGGACATCGGACGGGAGTCAGGGCGCATGCGAACTCCGGGATGGAGCGTGAACTGTGAACGGCGAACAGTAAACAGGCGCCTCCGCGCTACATCGGAGTCCCCTGTTCACTGCCTACTGTTCACTGTTTACGTAGTTCCTAGTAGTCAACCGGCCTGAGATAGAACTCCCCAATCGCCGTCTGGCTCAGCATCGCGACCGTCGGCAGCCGGCGCTTCCAGTGGGTGGACTCGAGCCGGTTCCGCACCAGCTCGATTTCCTCCACGGTGTACCCAAACGCCGTAATCTCCTCCGGGCGATAGCCGAGAAGGAGCCAGTGCAGGATCCCGTCCGCCTTGTGATAGGAGATTCCGAAATCACCTTCGTCGGTCTGCCCCTTGATGAGATCGGCGCTGGCTGGCTTCTCGACGATCACTTCCGGCACGCCGACGTACCGTGCGAGCGCCCAGACGTGCGTCTTGAAGAGATCTCCGATGGGATTCACCGGCGGCGAGTCATCAGCATGCCAGGTGAAGTAGCCCAGAAGCCGCTCCGTCTTGTTGCCGGTGCCAAGGGGGAGCGCGCGATGGCCGGCCGAGAGATCGAACAGCGTGATCATCCGCGCGCGCGCCATGATATTGCCCTTCCGCGCAGGATCGCTGTCCTCGCCGATCGCGGCCACCAATCCGTCCACGGCTGAGCTGATGTCCACGGTGATGCCGCGGATCCCCAACGCATCGATCACGAGCTCGGCATGCTCGAGGCTCTCTGGGCTCGAGGTCCGATACGGCATCCGGACACCCAGCACGTTGTCCCGGCCCAAGGCCTCGACGGCGAGATAGGCGACCAGGGAGCTGTCCACCCCTCCCGACAGGCCGATCACCACTCGTTCGAAGCCCCGTCGACGGACCACCTCGTCTTTGAGAAAGTGCACCAGCCACCGGCGGGCGAGACCGGGGTCGATTGCCAAGGGGGCGTGAGCCGCAGCCAGCGGGCGGGAGTGGACGGGAGCGGACGCGACGCTGGAGGATAAGCCGCCTGCTCCCGTGTGGTCGCCCTGCGCCCAATCCTGCGTGCTCTCGTCTACTCCCGCCCGCTTCCGCCCGTCGCCCAGAGAGACCAGCAGGTGGGGCAGTCTCATCTCCAGGTCCGACAGCAGCGGGAGATCGGCCCTAGCCCGGGTAATCTCCTCGAAGTCCAGTGTGATCGGGACCAAGCCCTCGTCGAACAGGGGGCCCTGCGCGATCAGATCGCCGCGCGGCCCAGCCACTAACGAACCGCCGGCGAAGGCCTTCCCGCCTTCGAAGCCCACCAGCTGAGCCAACGCCACATAAACACCGTGCTCGCCCGCGATGTCCTGGACAATGTGTTCCCACCGCAACACGCTGACCGGGCGGCTGGTGCCGGTGACCGGCTGGATGCCGCGAGCCGGGCTCGCGCTAGGGATGATGATGACCTGGGCTCCGTCCAGCGCTGCCAGCATCGGCGTAATCGAGTGCCAGGCGTCCTCACAGATCAGGATCGCCGCGCGCCCCCACGCCGTGGAGAACGCTTCGACGCTTCGGCCGGCCTCGACGAAGCGCTCCTCGTCAAACACGCCATAGGTCGGAAGGAACACCTTGCGGTGCACGTGGCGGATGCCCGCGTCCCGGCCTCCCAACGTCGCATAGAGAGCCGAATTGTGAAGCCGGTTCTGGTAGACTTCGTAGAAGCCAATTGCAATGTCGAAAGGCGGTGCACCGGCGTCCTGATGCTGCTTGGTGAGGTCGTCGAAGAGCTGCTCCGCGGGCAAGGCGAGGTCGCGCACACCTCCTTCGAGGAAGTATCCGGTCAGCGCGCTCTCCGGGGCGACGACCAGCCCCGGCGGCTCCGCCCACCCCGCCACCTCGTGGAACATCCGTCCCAGCCGGCAGAGGTTGTCCTCGTACGCGCCTTTGCGGGGGCGTATCTGGGCGATGGCGAGCGGAAGCCTCATGCGGGAAATGTAGCGCCTAGATCCCGTCCAGAACCCAGATGTCCCCTCCATCTCGAGTGCTTCCGAAAGAGGCAAACCTGTCCGACTGCGGCGAATTGTCGGGGTCCGGAGCAGGGTCGCGGGCCGCAAAGACCAGCCGATGTCCGTCCGGAGCCACGGCCGGGTGCATCTCGTCGCCGGCTCGCGTCGTGAGCCGCTCCGCCGGGCCGACGGGGCGACCATCGGGGCCCACCTCCACGCGCCACAGATCCATGCCACCTGCACGGGACGAGCTGAAGTAGATGTGTCGGCCGCTCGGCGACCACACAGCATCCTGGTCAACCGCATCGTCATCGGTCAGCTTCACCGTCGTACCGACCGCCAGATCCACTACGACGAGATCGGTCTGGCTCTGCTCCGTCCGGCGAAACACCAGCTTCGTCCCATCGGGGGACCAGCTGGGGTCGGCATCCACTACGTTCTCGCCTTCCACGCGGGTAACCGGCCGTGCATTGGCTCCATTTGCATCTGCGATCCAGATCCGGCGCGGGCCTCCCCACGACGCATCGAACGCTAACCGCCGCCCGTCAGGCGAATACGCAGGGGCAAAGGCGCTGTCCACCAGCTTGCGCTCCGTACCCGACGTGACATCGACAACCCAGATGTCACCCTGACGAAGGGCCTCGGCGCTATCTGAACCTTCGCTTCCTGCGCTGGCGCGGACCAAGGCGACCTGGCGTCCATCGGCCGACCAGGCTGGCTGCGACTCGTCCGCCGAGTCGGGGGACAATGGACGCGCCGCACCGCCCGCGACCGGCCGCACAAAAACTCGCTTGTGGCCGTCTTCGTGGTCGACGTAGGCGAGCCGGCTGCCGTCCGGCGACCACGCCGGGGACTCCTCCGCGGCCGGCGTCGCGATCAGTGGTGCCGCCGTCAACTTGGCCCCCACCATGCCAGTCTCCAAAGGCGCCGGCACCTCGCGTGCCGGGCTGCGCCGGAGGGCCCAATACGAGATAGGGAGAACGGCAATCGCGAGCACTGCTGCTGCCGCCAGCCGGCTTGTCGGCACCGTCCACCGGGGGCGGGCAGCCGTTGCAAGCGCGGCCGGACGACGGACTGGAGCGATCGGTTGCGGTGCGGCCCACGCCTCGCTGCGGCGCCCAAGTAATGCGAAAAGTCTCTCGTTTTCTTCGGCGAAGAGCTCGTGCAGGCGTGCGAGCGTTTCGAACTTTGGCCTTTTCTGTCGATGGGAGAGGTGGCGGTCCAGGAATCCGCCCAGCCGCTCGGCCTTCTTGAAATAGTACGTGACCGCGAGACCCGCGATCGAACGATTGAACTCATTAACGGGCTGGTTCACGGTCCCGAACTGAAAGCCGGGATCGACATCCACGAACCGGCAGGTTTGCGCGAGGGTCTCATGCGGTGCTTTGACAACGTCCTCCTCGAACAACAGAAACAGGAACTGCTCCCGAGGGAAGTACTCGAGATAGGCCTGGATCTGCTCGTAATAGCGGCCCTTCGGGATGACTCCGTGTGCCTCGGCCAGATGCCGCTCCTCGCCGATGAGAAGGTCGTCAATGCTGAGCAGCGGCGAGCATCTGCCGGTTCGTATCAGGTGGTGGGCAGCGGAGACCGCACGGCTCACCGGATTTCGCATCACCACGATCAGGCGGGCATCCGGATACATCGAGCCAAGGTTTCGATGGACGTCCGGGAGGTGACCCTCCGCGCCCTTCCCGTTGGCCCATAGATATTCCGGTGTCTTCTCGCCAATCGCTCGCTGGGTCGTAGCCGGTGCGAAATGGGATTCGTACCAGTCGCGACCGCGCGCGAAGTTGAAGTCCTTGTCGAAGAAGTGAACCTCTCCTCGAACGAGAAATACCTCGGGGTGATTGCGAAGGTGCCGCGCGAGCCAGGTGGTGCCCGACTTCTGCGCGCCTATGATCAGAAAGTTGGGGCGTGCCATTGGGTCCGCTTTCGGAGCAGGACGAATCGGTTCAATATGAAGGCCCTATTCGTCGAAGAGTTAGCCATGTCGGACCAGCGACCCACTCCGTTCGACGCCCTCGCGGCCATACCCAACGTATGCCAGCCGTTGGCGGACGTTGTGACAGGCGGCCAACCGACGGAGGCTCAGCTCGAGGCCTTCCGGGCTGCCGGTGGCGCGGCGGTCCTCGACATCCGGGCTCCAGCTGAGCCTCGCCCCCTCGACGAAGTCGCAGTCACAAAACGACTTGGGCTCGATTACCTGGTCGTACCGGTTGCCGCGGGGACCGTGGGCGATCAGACGATGGGCCGGATCCTCGATGCCCTGCGCAAGATGAAAGGTCGGCCGCTCCTGTTCCACTGCGCCAGCGGAAATCGGGTCGGGGCCGCGTTGATCCCTTATCTCGTTCTAGACGAGGGTATGGACGAGGAGGATGCAATTGCTCAGGCCGTCCGGGTCGGCCTGAAAAGCCCGGACCTGCTGGCCTGGGGAGTGGAGTACGCCCGGCGGCATACCAAGCCCACGCCTTGAGCCGAGGCGACAAAGAAGAGGGCTCCGGATTGCGCCGGAGCCCCTCCTTATTTCCTTCTCACAGCTACACCGGTATTAGCGGTGCCTACTGGGCATGCTCATTCCACCCCCACCCATTCCGGCACCACCGCGAACGCCGCCACCCGGACTACCACCGCCATCCCCCCGTGCTGCCGGGGCTCCGCCTCCCCAGCCACCGCGTCCACCACCACTCCATCCGTCGCCTCCGCCTCTGCCGCTTGGCTGAGGCCGGGATTCGCTCGACCCGCCGCGTGACCCAGGTGAATTGTCCCCGGATTGGCCTCGGGCCGGGGCCGGGTCGCCACCTCGATCGATGCGACCTCCCGGCGAGTTCATCTGGCCGCGTTCCACGTTCGGTCGGGAGGCTGGTCGATCGTCCTCGGCCCGGCGGGCCTCAGGAGCCCGCGATGGGATGACCCGCACTCCCTCGTATCCGCTGCGATCCTCGCCCCTGATGACTTGTGCCTGCTCACCAAGGTTCGGGTCGCCAACCTGTGGGTTGGACGGTCTTGCCTGCGGGACCCGATCCGGCATGCTACCCGAGCGATCGGCGACCTCCATGCGCGCAGCGTTCCCGGCTCCGGGGTTCACCCGCTGCGGCTGCGATGAAGCATTGCCCGGCCGGTCGACCGCGCGCCTCCCAACCGGCGCCCGCTGCGGCTCGTCGGAGAGAACAGTGCCGGGACGCCGAGTTTGCTCGGTCCGACCAGGCGTCATGTCGAGCGAACGACGCGGCGACGGCGAAACCCCAGCCGGTTCACGGGTTCGCATCGGCGTTGACGCAGTCGATACCGGGGTCGTGGAGCTCCGGGCGGCCCGCGCCACCGGGGTGACATCAGCAAATCGTCCACGGTACGAAGCCGCGAGCATTCCGTTAGTAGGCGTCCGGGATGCAACCTCCCGGGCACGCCACTGGAATGCCGTGGCGTTGTACGCCTGGTTCGCCGCACGGGCTCGCCAGGGGAAATACGGCGATGGAGTCGCTACGGTCGTCCGCTGACGCCACGGGAAATACGGGTTGACGACGGGGTAATGGTACCCGGGGTAGTACACGGCGGGATAATAGACCGCCGGGTAGTAGTACCGGGGATACGGGTAATAGAACGCCGGATAGTACGGGTAGTAGAACGGCCTGTAATAGAACGGACTGTAGTAGAACGGAAAGCCGAAGCTGATGAACAAACTGCTCCCGCCGTAGCCGTAGCCATACCCACCGTAGTAGCCCGGGTACCCGTACCCCATCGGACCGTAGTTATACACGTTCGTCGTCCCCTGACCGTAGACGACGTTCTCGTACACTGTGTAGTTCAGGAGGTCGTAGTCGAAGTCGCTGCGCGCGAGCCGCTCGACAAACTCATTGAGATCCTTCTCTGGCTTCTCGGAGATGCGCACATTGTCCAGGGCCGAGTAGTCCCAATGGCCACCTGCGACGTAACCCTCGAGCTTGAACGGGTCCTGCGAAATCGCAGCGTACACGGTCCCCTGACCGGACCGGTTAGCCACCGTGAACGCTTCGTGCCCGTCGCGGCCTGTTATGTCGTATTTCCTGCCGCCGCTTATGTGAGCGTTGTCGTTCGGGTCCAGAGGGAAGAGCACGCGCAGGTGCCCGTCGGGATCGACATGGAGCACCAGGAGGTATCCGTCATTGCGGGACTGAACCTGAACGCCTGCTGCATCTCCTCGCTGATAGTGGCCGTCATTGCTCAGCCAAATGCGGATAGCCGGGTCCGCCTGCACAGCCGCAGCCGGTGGATTGGCCGGGTGGACAAGGACCAGAGCTGACAACATGAGCGTGGAGAGCATAAAACCTCCGGACACCTTACTGCTTCTATGATGCTCGACGGGTACGAAGGGTCAAGTACCCGAAAAGCGAGGGTCGTGCCACCGATAACCAATTCGGCTTGATAGAAATGTCGGCGGATTAACCGGGGCTAACGTCCTCTTTTTGATACAATCCAGCCGACCCGTTGGTTCCCGCGGCGCGCACTCACGGGTTGCCTGTCTCTCGACCCCCGCTCCACCTGTGCCAATACATGCGCATCTCGGTGACTTTCTCGCCCTCGGTTTCGCAGAAAAGCGCCCCTCGGGCTTCCACCCATTCGCCGGTGCGCCGGCGCCGGAACGAGCACTTGAACTCAGCGGCAAACCAGGGCCCAACGCTAAAGATCTCACCGGAACTAAACCGGACTTCCGACTGATGGTACGGGACGTCATTCCAGTATGACCGGATCCCCGCCAATCCGTTAATCTGGGACGAAAACGGGGTTTCCACGAAGACCGCTTCCGGTGCAAAGACCGACACGATCTGATCCACGTTCCCCGCATTCCAACCGGCGCCGAAAGTGTCCACCAGGCGCCGGCCAAGGGCGCGCGTCGCCTCCGAGGACTCCATGATGGACGTCATGCCGAAAAGTACGCCGAGTCAGCGAACATACGTCTCGAAAAACCCCTTTCCCGAGTCGGCAACAAAATGCTCTCCGATCCGCCCCGTGACCGTGAACCGACCGCGCATCTGCAAGAAGCGGCGGCCTATACCCGCTACCCCCATGCTGCTGGCCAACGCATCCTCGACAACGACCCGCAGACGAATTGAGTCCGCTTCCCGACCCGCAAGAATTTCGAACCGGCCCGGCGCCGTCGCCGACCCCGTCGGGGCGGCAGGGCGGGCTCCGCTGTACTCTATCCTTCGAAACCGGAGAATCTGCCGCACCCCGAGCGAGTCGACCACCGTAAGGAAGAACGGAGCCGCCGCGCTATCGGTCTCCGGGGTATAGATGCCGCCGTATAGCAACGCCAATGAAGAACCCCGTGCTGCCCCCCATTCCCAGCTTACGCCTCGCCAGACGCCCCAGTTGTGATCGTGATAGGTGGGGATGGAATCGACCCGCCGGCAACGGTCCAGTACGCAAACAGTCCCGCTCGCCTTGGCGACCAGCCCGGGAACGACATACCCTGACAGAAGCGGCTCTTCCCGGAGCTCGACCGGCGGGAAGTATCGGTTGGGAAGCGGGTGAATCTCGATTTGCACCCTCGCGTCGCCGGAAACACCCGTTGCGCTGGCGTCGAGGTGATAGGTACCGTCGCTCTGTCGCAGGCTACTGGTGCCCAACGCGAGGTCCGCGCGGGTGGTGTCGAGAGCAATCTGCGCCGGGGCAACCTGGTTCGCGTATTGCTCGTAGCGACCGTCGGGAGCGCGTCGCGTGATCAGTACCTGGCCGCCCCACTCGCCGTCTGGTACTTCACCGCCAACCATCAGGGTGATGTACCACCATTCGCCGGGACCGGTTACCACATTGAAGTAGTCCCACTCCCCCCACGTCGAATCCGCTCTCTGTGGCAAGTGAAAACGATCCATCTCATCATAGAGATGCGAGGCACTCGGGGAGGTCCACGCGGAGTCGGCCGGGGAGTCGGACCAGTTTCCGGCCAGTAGGTCGAGGCCTGCGCCGACCGTCGAGGCTCGGCTCGGAATCTCTCCGCCCGCCCGGACCGGCAGTGTCACGCCGTTTCGTCCGAGGTACACGATCTTCCCTTCGATCGCGGGCGCCACGGCCCGAACGATCGGCGCGTAACGTGCTCCACCAAGCAGTTGCCGGGTGAGGAAACGCGCACGGTCGATCCCGAAAAACATTCCGCTCACGCCGCCGGTCCGCATGGCCTCGACGTCAATTCCGAGCGGAAGCACCGTCACCTCGCCGCCCCCGACGAGGGCGGCGTCGCGTGATTGGTCCAGCATTGCTTCGCCCACCGACAGCAGAACGATCATCACGCCGACTCCTAGCGCAAAGCCGAGGAGAAGCATGGCCGACCGTCCCTTCTTCACCCAGAGGTGGCGGAGGGCAAGGGTCAGTATCATCGGCTGGGATCCACACCGTTGACAATCCGCCCATCGAGCATGTGCGCGACCCGTCCGGCCTCGGCAGCGAGCCGATCGTCGTGAGTCACCACCACCAGCGTCGTTCCGTCCGTATGGAGTTTCTGAAACAGGTCGAGGATTTGGCGACCCGTTACGA
Source organism: Gemmatimonadales bacterium (assembly GCA_035495075.1). Lineage (GTDB taxonomy): Bacteria > Gemmatimonadota > Gemmatimonadetes > Gemmatimonadales > GWC2-71-9 > DASQPE01. Next base: position 2,303 of record DATJGL010000219.1, on the reverse strand, counting down.
CGTCGAGCTCCCCCGTTGGCTCATCGGCCAGGACCAGCGGGGGCTGGTTCGCCAGCGCCCGCGCGATTGCGACTCGCTGCATTTCCCCGCCGGACAACTGGGTCGCCCGGTGCTGCTCCCGGTGGGCCAGTCCGACATACTCGAGCAGCTGCCGCGCGCGGGCTCGCCGCGCCGGAGCAGCGAGGCCGGCTTCGGCCATGGGAAGTTCGACGTTTTCCCCGGCGGTGAGCACCGGCAGCAGGTGAAACCGCTGAAATACGAATCCGACCCTGGTGAGCCGCAGGCGTGTCAGCTCACGATCTGTCAGCTTCGAGAGATCGACGCCGTCGAGCTCGACGGCGCCGGCCGAAGGCGTGTCGATCCCTCCGAGGATGTGGAGCAGCGTGGACTTGCCACAGCCGGAGGGACCTGCGATCGCGAGGTACTCACCCCGGTCGATGCTCAGGCTCACGCCGCGGAGTGCATGAATCGGCTCGCCTTCCAGCCGATAGTCCTTCCGCACCCCATGCGCGCGAAGCAGGCTCACGTAGCCTCGGCGCGCAGCGTTACCGCAATCGGGGCTCGGCTCGCAATCCAGGCGGGATATGCCCCCGCCACGATGCCGGTCAGCGCGAGCACCGCAACCGCAGTCCAGATCGCCCGCGGCTCCGCAACGAAGAAGGACAGGGCCGCGGGGAGTCCGGGGAAACTCCTGAGAATGGCGTCCAGATATCTCGCGGCGGCGAGCCCGAGAGCGACGCCAAGCACCGCCCCGATGCCGGTGAGGGCAAGCCCCTCCGCCAGCATCTGGTGCACGATCCGGGCGCGGGACACGCCGATGGCTCGAAGGGTGGCGATCTCTCCCAGCCGCTCGCTTACCGTAATCGTGAGCAGGGTAGCGACCAGCAGGACGGTCACAATGAGGCTCACCGTGCCAAGGATGTAGGAGAGCTGGCGAAAGTAGACCAGGCGTTCACGAAAGTGGGCGACCAGCTGGGCGACGCTGTTCACTTCGATCCGCGGCAGTTCGGCACGTAAGCGCCCGGCGACGGTTGGGGCAACCGAGTCGTTCCGCACTTTCACGATCACGAGAGAGGCGCGATCGGCTCCAGCAGGACCGGCCAGTCGTTGCATCACCGAAAGCGTCACACCGACCGAGCGCTGATCCTGATAGTCGTACAGCCACCGCACGAGCCCTCGAACGACGAGCGGTCGCTTCACCGCGGCTGCGCCGATCTGTGGATCGAGTCGTCCCAATACACGGATCGTGTCGCCCGGGAGCGCGGAAATCGCCCGGGCCGACGCACGACTCAGCAGGATCCCCGACGTATCGGCGGCCCCCAGGTCCCGACCGGCTTCCACCTCATAGAGCGGCTGGGCGGTGGGGTCGATGCCATAGCCGAACAGGGTCACCAGCGAATCACCGACATGCGCGTAGATCGAACCGCCCAGCACCGGCGCCACCGCGGCAATGTCGGGATCCCGTTTGAGTCTCTCGAGCAACCTACTGACGCCCGAGAGCGATGCCTCCGTGTCAAAGGGCAGCGTGCCCTTGGGACTCAAGCGGATCTGATAACCGCGACCAAGCAGCATGCGCTCGAAGGAACGCTCGATGCCCCCGCTCAGCATGACCATGTCCAGGAGCATGGCTGACGCCACCGCGATGCCACCCACCGCCAGAACCGAACGCAACGGGCGCCGGGCAAGATTGCGCAGGGCGAGCGGCATCATCCGGCCCGCCCCCAGAGCATCAACGGAGATGTCCGCACCAGCCGCCAGGCCGCGAGCGCTCCAGCGCCAATTCCAAGTGCCACCGAGAGAGCCACGCCGAAAAGCAGGATCCGAGGAGTGACCTGGGAGAAGAGAAGCGGGGTGTCGAACAACCGGCGGTAGTAGACGTTCGCCGCGGTGCCCCCAGCGAGGCCGATCGCAACGCCCACCGCCGAGCCGACCAGAGCGATGAGCGACGCCTCGAGCACCAACGCCAGGAATACCACCCTGCGCCGCACTCCAATGAAGCGCATGACGGCTACATCGCTTCGGCGTTCTTCTACTTTGAGCAGCATGATGCACAGCAAGAAGATCGCGCTCGCAACGATCGTGATCAGCGCGATCGCTCGGTGAAACCGGCTGACGACCAGAAAGGTCTGGGACGACTTCGATGCAATCTCACTCGAGGGAAAGGCTCGGAACCCGAACGCGGCCTGGTTGAGTATCGCGGCAACTCGGCGTGGATCGCTGCCAGGCTGGATCGCCACGCCAAAGCGGTCCACTCGGTCAGGCGAACCCAGCAGGCCGGCAAGGGCGGGCAGATGAAGGCGGGC
>DATJGL010000218.1:0-9408 GCA_035495075.1 Gemmatimonadales bacterium | reverse complement strand
CAACGTCGCGCAAATGCGGAGTACTGGATACCGAAGATTGCTCGAAATATGGAGCGCGACCGTGAGCAGAATCAACGACTGACGGCTCTCGGCTGGACCGTATTGCGGTTTTGGGAGGGCGACGTGTTGAGAGCTCCGGATCGCATCGCTCACGCTGTTGTATTGGCTATCCGGAAGAGCACGAGCCGGCTTTAGCGGTAGGAGCTTCCCCTTGCTTGCTGCTCCACAATTTGATACACGAAGGCACGGTACACAGCGACGTAACCGGCTGATCTACTGCGACTCTTAGCGAGCGTCGGCGTCTCCCGCCGGGGTCACCACGTCAGGTGTGGCCAGCGCCGCGGGCAGTAGCGCCGCGTACGAGCCGCGGGCTTTGAAGCGGTAGCCGCGGCGCTGGCCCTCCTCGAAGGCCTCGCACTCCAGCCGCCCGACCAGCAGCCGCCGGAGGATCTTCCGCGCCCTCGGGATGTCCTGGCCGAGGAGCGTCCGGACCTCGGCCGCGTGACGGACCAGCTCGCGGTGCAACCGCTCGACGTCGAGGCTGGCCGCGTCCTGCCAGCGCCCGGTCAAGGCCTCGAGCTCGGCCACCAGGGCGCGCTTGCGTTGCTCGGCGGCCTTCAGCTCGGCCCGGAGGGTGTCCGTGGCGTAGCCGCGCGCGATCTCGTCCACGACGGTCCGCATGCGGGCCTCCAGGAGCGGAAGCTCGGCCCGGATGGCGGCCCGGCGATTGTTCGCTTGGTCTGGCGCCCGCCGGAGGCGCTGGAGGCCTTTTGCATCGCGCGGTCGAGGAGCCGCTCGTCGAGCGCCTCGGCGATCGCGTCGAGCACCACCCGGTCGAGCCGCTCCTGGCGGATTAGGAGCCGGTTGGCGCAGACTTTGGCCCCGCGCTTGTGGTTGTAGTTGCAGCCGTAGAACCGGCCGCGCTGGCCCGCGCGCTTGTAGTCGCGGGTGAAGGCGACCAGCGAGCCGCCGCAAGTCGCGCACGTGGCCAGGCCGCTCAGCAGGTATTTCTCCTGGTCGGGGCGGTCGGTGGCCCGGCCCCCGGTGGCGTAAAGGGCTCGGGTGGTGTCGATCCGCCGATGGGCGGCCTGCCAGAGGTCCTCGGAGACGATACGGAGGTCCGCGGCCTCCACACGCAGCCACTCGCCCTCGGCGCGCTCGAGGTAGCGCTTGATCCCCCACTGGTCCCGCTTCTGGATCCGGTTCCAAACGATCTCGCCCCGGTAGAGCGGCCGGCGGAGGATCTCGCGGACGGCCGTGGGCGCCCAGCCGCTCGCCCGCCGCGGCGGCGTCACGCCGTCCTCGTTGAGCGCCTTCGCGATCTTGGTGATACCCAGGCCCTCGACGGTGAACGCGAAGATCCGCCGCACGACGGCGGCTTGGGCCCCGTTGATGCGGCGGACCACGTGCGAGCGTGCGCCGCCCGCGCCGAGGACCTCGACGTTGTCGTAGCCGTAGACGCGGCCGCCGGTAACGTGGCGGGCGGCCGCCTTCCGAGCGAGCGCGTCGTGGGTCCGCTGCCGGGCCTTCTCCCGCTCCAGCTCGGCGGCGAAGTTGGCGAGGGAGAGCATCACCTTGTCCATGGGGCGTTGTCGAGCGTGCGCTCCCGGTCCTCGAGGTAGAAAAAGACGCGCACGCCGGCCTGGATGATCTGCTTGAGCGCGTAGGCCGTCTCGATCTGCTCGCGACCGAGGCGCGACTCCTCCAACATGATGAGGACCTGGAAGGGCGGCCGCGGCTTGAGCGCGTTCATGAGGCGGAGGAAGCCCGGGCGCGTGAGGAAGTCGGCGCCGGAGATCCCGTCGTCGGCGTAAACCTGGGCCTCGGCGACGCTCCAACCTTTACGCGTGGCGTAGGTCCGCGCATGCGCCACCTGGCGGGCGATCGACTTCTCCTCGTCGGGGAGCTGCTGCTACGTGCTCTTGCGCGCGTAGATCGCGGCGATCATTGGGTCACTTCCCTACGGCCGGCACGGGCCTGTAGACGACGATTGTTGGATTGAGCACGCGACTACTTCGGCACTTCGGATGAATGATGACTGACGATGCGCCACTGTCCGTCTCGATTCCGGAACACCATGGTGAAGCGCGCAGGACGCGAGACTGCTTGGCCATCTCGCACATCGGAGAATGTGTAGTAACCGGTGTTGACGGCGACTTCACCGTAAACGCGAATATGCTGCTCGCCGAAGGTGACGCTCGCATTCGGCCGCTTTGCGGCATCCTTGAAGTATTCGCCGATGGTTGCCGGGCTTGCAGCAACCGTTTTCGCCGTCGTGCCCCAAAAGACGGCGTCCGCGTCGTACATTGCCGTTATCCGCCCCGGATCACGACTATCGTATGCGGCGCGCCAAGCCGATGTCGCGGCTGCCACTTGATCTTGCCCAAGGGCTTCACGACCCCCGGCACCTGTCGCGCAGGCCGAGAACAACGCCACTGATAGCAACGCAAGTATCGCGTACATAGCTGGCCCCTCTCGGTTTGTGCCTTCTAACCGTGATTCGGCGCCCGCCATCACTCGATCACCTGATCCGCCCGCTGCACCGGGATCGAGAACGTGAACGTCGAACCGATCCCCACCCGGCTCTCTAGCCAGATCCTCCCGCCATGCAACTCGATGAACTTCCGCGACAGGGCCAGGCCGAGCCCCGTACCTTCCACTTTCTTGGCCGCCGTCCCCACCTGCCGGAACTCCTCAAACACCGCCTCCTGATCCTCCGGGGCGATGCCGACCCCGGTATCGCTCACTGACACCTCCACGAACTCATCCCGTGGCACTGCGGCGACTTCGATCCGCCCCCCTTCTGGCGTGAACTTGATGGCGTTCGACAGCAAGTTCAAGACGACCTGCCGGATCTTTCGCTCATCCGCCCGCAGCTGGCCGAGCCGCTCATCGAAGCTCAGGTGCAGCGTGATGCCCCTTCGCCCCGCGCGCTCGCGGATGAGGGTCAGGGCGCTGTCGAGCGCCGTGGGGAGGTCGAAGTCCGTCATCTCGAGCTCCATCCGCCCCGCCTCGATCTTAGAGAGGTCCAGGATGTCGTTGATGAGCGACAGGAGGTGCTGGCCGGAGGCGTAGATGTCCTTGAGGTACTCGTCCTGTTTGTCGTTCAGGTCCCCGAACATCCGTTCGCTTAGGACCTCAGAAAACCCAATGATCGCGTTCAGCGGGGTGCGGAGCTCGTGTGACATGTTGGCGAGAAACTCTGACTTGTGCTGACTCGCTGCGCCTAGTTCGCGGTTCGCAGCTTCCAGCTCCCTGAAGAGACGCACATTCTCGATGGCGATGACCGCCTGGTCGGCGAAGGTCTGGAGGAGCGCCAGCTGCTTGTCCGAGAATGGCCGGACCTCCATCCGGCGGATTACGATAACCCCGATAGAAACACCCTCCCGAAGCAACGGTGCGGCAAGGACAGTCCGAACGCCGGAGCCCTTCGCCAGGCTGTCGGGACATTCGCTGACGGGTTCCATGGCGAAATCACGGATGTGAATTGTCTGTCGATCGATGACGGCCCGGCCAGCCACTGACCCTCGGGTCACAGGCACCTGCCGAGCGGGCGGGGGCGGCCCGTGGGAGGCAGCCAAGCGAAAGGCGCCGCCATCGAGACGGAAGATCTGAGCGTCGCTCGCCTCGCACAGCCGGGCGGCATGTTCGGCGACGGTGTCCATCACGGGCTGTAAGTCGGTCGGCGAGCTGGCGATGACTCGGAGAATGTCGCCTGTCGCCGTCTGTTGCTCGAGCGCTTCTTTCGTCTCGTTGAACAATCGCACGTTTTCGATGGCCATGACGGCCTGGTCGGCGAAGATCTTCAACAGTTCGATCTGCCGGTCGCTGAAGGGGCGAACATCGCGCCGCCACAGCCCCACCAACCCGATAGCCGCGCCCTCCCGAAGCAGTGGTACACCGAGGCCCGTTCGCCACCCAGCATCCTGAATCACGCGCGGCCCATATGTGGGGTCAGTGCGGACGTCAGGAATATGGGTCACCGCCCGCGTCAAGATCGTGCGGCCGCCGAGCGAGTCCGGCGTAGGGGCCATTGGGTACACACGGAGCACGGTCTCGATCTCCTGGTTTGTAGCGCCGAAGTGCGCCACAATCGCCATCGACGTGCCGTCGTATCGCGCGAGAAAGCCGTAGTCGGCTCCGCAGAGGTGGGCACCGGTCCTCACAATGGCGTTAAAGACGGGCTGCACGTCCGCCGGTGAGTTAGAGATGACGCGCAGGATCCCGGCCGTCGCCGTCTGCTGCTCCAGGGCCTGTGCCTCGCGCTTCAACGCCTCCGCCAGGCGCTTCTCGAGGTCGCCCACCCTCGAGCCTTCCCCCTTCCCTGACTTGCGGGCGACCGGACGCTTGCTTTCACCTTTCGCTCTTGCAGGCTTTGCACCCCGACGAATCGGCCTCTCCTTGCCTCTCACAGGAGTCCCGATTGCCAGGAACTGCCGGTGGCGAGCGGTACGGCGAGGAGACTACCTGGGACCATCGCTAGGAAGGTGTGTCGCTGCATCATGGGTCCTCCCTCAGCTTCTCCAGTGCTGCCTCGAGCAGCGCTCCGCGTCGCGCTCCCGCTGGGACTCGGCCTTCCGCTGGCGGCTTCGAGCAGCCCGGCACCGGCCGGAGCAGACCTCCTGGCGGGCGTGGATCGGGGCCGTGCGGCACACCGGGCACGTCCGGGAGGCTAGCACGGGGTCCCAGCGGGCGCACGTACGCCGTCCGGGCTCGCTACAGGCGGAGTTTCCGGCGAAGACAAGGGGAACCCTACTCGCGACCTAGCGCTCGTCCCGAAGGGCAGCGGAATATCACCCATCCATGGTCGCCCATGGGCTAGCCGAGCAATCCGCGGAAGGACGACGGCGCGGGCGCGACGTCACGCGGCTACGGCGCGGCCAGCGCCGGGCGGAACAACGGGGTGGAGGGGTCCACGCGTTCAAACAACGTCGTCGCGTGCGTGACGTAGCTCGCGGGTAAATCGGCCACGGTGCCGGCCGGCGCGTCGTAGGGCATCCCGCGCCATTCGCCCGAAAAGGACTCGAGGACCCGCGCGCGGAGGGGCGGCTCCTCGACGCGCGGCGGGGCCACCGGCGGATTCTCCAGCTCGCGGTGGAGCTTCGCGAGCCCGGCCTCGTGGGCGCGCGTCTTCAGGTCCGCAAGCCGTTCGTCGCAGATCTCGAGCTGGCGCAGGTAGCTTCGCCGCTCTTGCATCATCTGGGTATAGCGGAATCGCAGCGTGCTCTCGGTGAGTTTCCCCGTCGTCGCCATGGTCAGGTCTCCTCTCGGTCGGTTAGCCGCGGTACTCGAGCCCGGGATCGCGCCCAGGCCTGAAGCGCGCGCCCGGCCAGATCGTCGGCCCCGACCAGCCGGCCGCGTTCGCCATGAACCGCGGGGGCGCCGGGGCGGTGGCCGAGTCGAGGACGTAGCTCGTCGCGCTCTCCAGCGCCTGCTGGAATTGGGGGCCGTGGATGGTGGAGCGGACCTGCACGTGGCAGAGCTCGTGAATGATCGTCGTGCCGAACTGCCTCGCGCTGCGCCCCTGCTGATTCTCCTCGTCGAGGAGAATGATCTTCGACGACATGACGCACAGGCCCAGCACCTCGCGGCCGCCCCGGGCGGCGCAGTGGCCGAACTGGTTGCCGCTGACGCTCAGGAGCGCGGAATCAAGCCTGCCCCACCGGACTCTCCAGGACGTGGGCCAATCCGCTTGGTGCCAGGTGAAGCTACAGACCGCGCGCGCATGCTCCTCGAGGGCCGCGTGCGACGCGCGCGGCGTCTCCAGCACCCGCCAGCCCAGGCTCGAGTCGGCCGGCGGGGGCGGCGTCTTCGTCTGCGCGGCGGCCGCCGGCAGCGGTCGCTTGGCGCGCAGTTTCTTCTCCGTGCGCTCCCGCCATTCGCGGTATCGCGCGACCTCCGCGTCCCGCGCCTGGCGTTGCACCGCAAGGTTCGACTCATGCCACTCCTCGATGTTCATTGCCGCCTCCTTTCATTCGTGAAAACGGGCCATCGCACGCCGCCCCGACTCGTGGCGACGCGGCGCTTGTTGTGAGTAACGCGGGGGTGGCCCGCACCCGCGGTCGAACACTCTCGCGCATGATCCGCCGTCGCTGTCCTTGTGGTCGCGAGGTTCCGTTAACAATGTCAACAGGAGCGGTCGCCAGCTTGAGGACCCGCGAGAGCGGAGACGGGTGACGGATCGAATTGGGCGTCATCGCCCGAACCCGCCGCGGTCGCGCAGCGTCTTTGTCGAGTGACACGCTCGGCACAGGCGTTGAAGGTTGCCGCGGTCGTGCGTGCCGCCCTTCGAGAGCGGGAGGATGTGATCCACGTGGGCGGGCGCCTGCTCAGTGCCGCAGACACGACAGCAAGGCTCCTCGAGGAGCACCGCGGCCCGGATCGCCAGCCACGCGTGGTCATAGCCCTTGGCACTCGGATTGCCTCGCTGGGCTGCATAGGCCCGGCGGCACACGGCGCACCGGCCCTTCAGCACGAGGTTCCGGCAGCCGGGCGCCACACAGGCTCGCAGGGTGTAAGGCATCAGCTACGGTCTCGGCACGCGCGGCAGTGGCCGAGGGGGGAGGGGGGGGGACAATCTCTGGGGATCTGCGGCAGCTATAACCCGTTGTGGCGTCACGCAGGATTTAATCGGGGGGCTCAGCTCTGCCAACCCTCGCGCGCGCGTATATACCCCGGCAGAGAAGGCAGAGATGGCAGGCTTAGCAAGGCTGCCATGGCAGGGTTGAGCAAGGCTGCCACGTGGCAGAGAAGAAGAAGAGGTAGTAGTAGTACGTACTTCTTCTATCCCTGCCATATCTGCCAACCGCGCAATTCGCGCGCGCGGGCGCGCGAGGTGGCAGCCTTGAACGCTTCGGTTGGCAGCCTTGCCTATCACCGGGCCTCCGTGGCAGGGAGTGCCCAATACCAGGCGGCCGCCTTACCGTCCGAGGTGCGGCTCCGGTCGGAGATGATCCCGAGCTCAGCCTTGGCGCGCCAGAGCGTGCGCTGCGCGATCCCGTTCCCCTTGGCATCGGCCTCGATCTGCTTCGATGCGACGGCGCCCTCCGCGAGGAGCCGGCGGAGGAAAGCGAGCGCCGTTTCGCGTTCGCGGCGCTCCGAGCGGCTCCCGGGGAGGTCAACGGCGAGCAGGCGCTCGGCGCTGCCGACGACTGGGGCGGCCTCCCAGCTAAGGCCGTGATCATCGATGCGAAAGGCCAGGGCCGGCGCGTGGGGGCCGAGGTTGTTCTTGACCGTCACGACGAGCCGCCGCTCCGGGCGCTCGGGATCCTCGCCCACCGCGAGCACGGTGCGGGCGGCGGCGGCGAAGGCGATAGAGCCCTGGGCGCGATGGAGCAAGCGCCGCTGGGCGTCCTTGGTGAGATGGAGAACGGCCACGACGGCGACGTTGAGGCGCTCGGCCAGCGTGGCGAGGGGCGTGAGGATGCCGCGGATCTCGGGGTCCTTGTAGGAGTCGCGGGAGCCGAGGTACGCGCTGAGCGGATCGATGGCCGCGATCACGGCCCCGGTGGACACGAGGGCGTGCTCCAGGGCAGGGAGATCACGCTCGAGCGTGAAGGGGGCCTCGACGCCGTCGAGGCGGACGGCGCGCAAGATGTAGACGCGGCGGGCATCCCCGCCCTGGCGATCGACACGCGGCCGCACGGTATCGGCGAGGCCGTCCTCGGCTGTCAACCAGAGCGCGCCGCCGTCCACCCCGGGAGCGCCATCGGGCCAGGCAGCGCCCCGCGTGACCCGCGCGACGATATCACTCATGACCGTGCTTTTCCCGGTGCCAGGATCTCCGATAAAGAGACCGAGCTTGCCGCGGGCGAGGTGATGCGGCCAGAGCCAGGTGATCGGTTCGGGCGCGACGTCGGCCAAGCGCACGAGTACCGCGCCGTCGCCACCGAGAGGTTTGCGCGGCAGGGCCGTGAGCTCCTCCTCTTTCATCCCGCTCGCGGCAAAGGTGTCCACGCCCATCGGGTCCGTTTTCATCGGGGCAGCTCGCTGGGGAGCATGACGAGCCGCGGATGGGCCCCGCAGGCGGCCAGCGCCGTGCCCAGCCGCTCGACCGCGCGCCGTACGTTCGGATTCGTCTCATAGTCGGCGTCCGGCAGTACCTCGACGATGCGGCCTCCCAGGCGGATCGCGTCGAAGTCAGGGAGGAGGGCACGAGATCCCCTGATATGCCAGCCCTCGACGCCGGCGATGCCTATGGCGGGCAGCCCGAGCTGGGCGACCGCCAAACTCTTCTTTTCGCCCTCGACAACCCAGAGGGGCGCATCGCCGTCGAGCACCTCACGGAGACAGTGCCGAATGAAGTACACGCGAGGGGCACTCCCTTTCGGCTGCGCGTACTTGAACGCGTGTCCCGCGGCGTCCACCTGGGGCGGAAAGAGCTTGAGGCGAACCGCGTCCATGAATCCGCCGCGAGCGGACGCATAGGGGAAGAGCAGGGCCGATGTGACCTTGGGGAGGTCGTAGCCAAGCAGCCGCGCAATCATCGTCGGCGGCACCGAGCGGATAAATTGTGCCGCGATGGTGGCCGGGCTCAAGCCGCTCTTTTGGAGATCGGCGTGGTGCGTGGCCGAGAGCGCGCCGTCGTACACTCGAGAGAGCAGCAATTCGAGGTGGGCGTTCATCGTGTGGCCAGCAGTTTCAGCGCAGTCTCACGGGTTCGGAGCTGCTCGTCGGGATGCACGCCGTGCGCGTGCAAGATCGTCACATGGCCAGCCGTGTCGATCTGCTCGATCTCGTCGGACACCTCGCCGCGTCTGATTTCGCGCAGCGTGAGCGCGGCCGCCGGCTTCATGACGCGGCCCCGGCGGGCACTGCGGCGCCGAGGGCCTCGAGCAGGAGCTCGGCGAGGAGCTCAGCGAGGGCCTCGCGCTCCTCGTTGCTCAGGACGAGTTCCGGGCGACCATCCACATTGAGGTCGCGCTGAGCGGGCTTCGACTTCACCGCGTGGCCACCACCTCACCGCGGATCGCCGCGCTGATTCGCGCGGCCAGCTCTGGCGACAACGGCAGCTTCCCGCGAAGCACTTGTCCCAGTCGCGCGGGATGCATCCGCACGAGGGGCGCGATGTCGTAGATCCGCCGCTGGAATCGCGCAAGGTCGCTTCGGAGGTCGTCGGCGCTGGCGCTGGGCGTGGTGTCGTATTGCATGCGCCCATTTCATGGGCTGCGCCAGATGGTGTAAAGCGTTAGGCGCTCTCCGTTGAGAGCGGACCAACTGAGACCGAGGCTATTCCGGGCTGAGGCGACCCTCTTTGAAGCCTGCGGCCTTGTATAGCTTCACGGCCCGTAGCACGCTCGCGCGGCCGACCCCGGCCGCTTTGGCGACATCCTTCGCTATCTCGTTCACCTTCGCGCGCTGGTGCGGCTTCGCCGTCATGGATGTGGCGAGCAGGCGCGCGTTGAAGTG
>DATJGL010000217.1:0-2180 GCA_035495075.1 Gemmatimonadales bacterium | reverse complement strand
GGAGGTTTCGCTGTTCGCGCTGACGGACGGCACCGACGTACAGTTCCTGCCGGCGGCTCAGGACCACAAGCGCCTGCTCGAGGGCGACCAGGGGCCCAACACGGGGGGAATGGGCGCGTACAGCCCCGTCGCCCTCGCGTCGCTTGAGCTGCTCGAGCGGGCTCGCCGGGAGATCTACCTCCCGGTCCTCGCCGAGCTTCGCGAGCGGGGAACCCCGTTTTCCGGCGCTCTGTACGCCGGCCTCATGGTTGATCGGTCGGGCGCACCGTTTGTCGTCGAGTTCAACTGCCGGCTGGGCGATCCGGAAACCCAGGCCGTCCTGCCCCTGCTCAAGGGTGGGTTTACCGACGCCTGCCACCGCGTCGCTCACGGCCAGGCCCCAAGCTCCCTGGCTGCAAAATCGGCAGCGGCGGTGACAACGGTATTGGCCGCCAGGGGGTACCCCGATCGCCCTGAACCGGGCGCTGCCGTCCACATCCCCCAGGAACTCCCACCGGGAGTCATGGTTTTTCATGCAGGCACCACCCGGGACGGGTCCGGTACACTCCGAGTGGCCGGAGGCAGAGTCCTTAACGTGACCGCCGTGGCAAGCTCTTTCGCCGAGGCGCAGCGGCTAAGCCGGGAGACGGCCGAGGCGATCGAGTTTGCCGGCAAGAGCTTCCGGCGGGACATTGGCTGGCGTGAGGCAAGCCGGCTTACCACGGTGGGCTGAGTCCGGCCGCTGATCCTTCCGGTAGGGTTGTGCGTCCCTTTCTGCACCCGACGTCAAATATGTCAAGTGTTTATTGTTCCTGCGCCCGGCCGGGGCTCGTGGACCCGTACGGGACGTTTTTCCCTTTTCATGAGGCGCGTCCATGCCTGCCCTTAGGCTCCTCGCGGTACCCGCTGCCCTTTGCTTCTTTGCCGCGTGCAGCTCCGACTCCACCGGCTCGTCCAATTCGGCGCCGCCACCGCCCACGGCCAACCCAACGAGCGACATCAACATTCCCGCTGGAGCCTCAACCAGCGGGCAGTTTTCGCCTAATCCCAAGACAGTCGCCCTGAACGGCGGTGCCAGTGTTTCCATCCGCTGGGTCAATCGGGACTACAGCGGCACCGATTACAACGCCACGTCGGTAGTCCACCACATCGTGTCTAACAATGGTGCGTTCAGCCCTTCGCCCAATCTGGGGGGGAATGCCACATACACGATTAGCCTGAGTGCTACCGGCGACTATCCGTATCACTGCAGTATCCATCCAATCATGCAGGGCACGATTCACGTCAATCCCTGACCGTAGTGGGGGCCGGACTCGGCATCTGGCGGGAAAGGCCCCCGGTTCGCGATCAGCGATCAGCAGCCAGCAGCTATCAGCCTGTTGACCCTTGACCTATCGGCAGCCGTTCGGAACGGCGTGACCACCCACAGGAAAGTTCGGGTTTACTAAATTTCGGGCGTCGATGCCCGAACTTCCCGAAGTCGAAACCATCGTTCGCGAGCTGCGACCCCGAATCGTGGGCCGCACGCTGCAACAGGTCGCCCTCTCGCACGACGACGTGCTTCGCGGCACGACGCGCCGACGTCTGTTGCGAGCGCTGGAAGGCGCCACGGTGCGCGCGTTGGGCCGCCGAGCCAAACATGCGGTGTTCGATCTGGGCGAGCGGCGCCTTGTGGTGCAGCCCGGGATGACCGGCTCGCTCGTCGTGCACGAGCGCTCCCTGACCGCAGATGAGCGCCGCTATGCAGTGCTCTCCGCCCATCTCGACAATGGTCGCCGCCTGGTCTATCGCGATGTGCGTCGGCTCGGAACGCTGCTCCTGCTCGACGATCGCGGCTGGCGGGCCTACGACGCCGCCATCGGGCCGGAGCCCCTGGATCCGGCATTCACGCCGGAGCGGTTGGCCAGCATCCTCGCCCGATCGCGGCAGGCGGTGAAGAAGGTCTTGATGGATCAGCGCCACCTGGCTGGGGTGGGCAACATCTACGCGAACGAGGCTCTCTTCGCAGCCCGCATCGACCCGTCCCGCGCGGCCAATCGCATCCGCCCCGACGAGATTCCGCGGCTCCACGCGGAACTTCGCCGGATACTCGAGGCCGCGATCGTCTCGAACGGCACGACGTTCCGCGACTACCGCACCGGCACCGGCGAGCGGGGAAGCTTCCAGCTCGAGCTCTTCGTGTACGGCCGAGAAGGCGAGCC
>DATJGL010000216.1:0-2369 GCA_035495075.1 Gemmatimonadales bacterium | reverse complement strand
GAGCAGCAGCTTCGCGTCGTTGAACCGCAGACCCCAATCGGGCCGGTATTCCCCGCGCACTTTGTAGCCGTACAGTTGTCCCGCCTTGACGCCGCCGACATGCGCGTGCCAGACGAACTTGTCGCGCTCCCGCAGCTGCACCACGTCGGTCGGCTCGCCATCGGGCCGGTCGAACAGAAGGAGGAAAACCTCGGAGGCGTTTCGGGAGTAGATCGCGAAGTTGCCGCCGTGGGGGAGAAGCGTGACGCCTAGGGGAAATGGACTACCCTTGTCGATGGGCTTGGTGGTTCGATGCTCGAGTTGCATACGGCGCTCGGGAGTCCCGCTTTGGAGGCTGTCCAGCGCGGCGGGGCACGTCGGGGAATCTCATGACGATAGGAGCGGGAGCACGGGGCCGAAACTGTCAGATGTGACAGTCATGGCTCATGGTTTCATGCAGGGTCAGTGCGCCACGGGTACCTGAACGATGACCGCTGTGCCACGGCGCAGCTGAGTCTCGATCCGAAGCTTCCCGCCTACCAGGCGAACCCGCTCGTCGATGTCGATCAGCCCGAGCCCCCCGCGCCGGCGTGCGTCCTCGAGGTCGAAACCCTTCCCGTTGTCGGCGATTCTGAGCTCGACTCCCCGCGGCACGGCGGAAAGGCGGACTTCAACCTGTCGAGCGGCGGCATGGGACGCGACGTTGCGCAGCGCCTCCTGGGCCACCCGATACAGGCACAACGCCATGTCGTGCGGGACCGAGTCGACGGCGCCAACCTCGAACGACGTTTGGATACCATGCTGACCGCCGAACTCTTCGCAGCCGCGGCGGAGCGCGGCCACCAAACCGACGTGGCGCAGGACGGCGGGGTGCAGCTCGTGCGACAGCTCGCGTACTTCGTCCACCAGCGAGTACGTCAGGTCTTGCAGCTGCGACACCTCATCCAGGAGGTCCGGTGTGTTCGCGAACCGGCGGCGAAGCGCGCTCAGCTCGATGGAGATCGCCGCCAGTCGCTGGTTGACGTCATCGTGGAGATGCCGGGCAATCCTGGCACGCTCGGATTCCTGCGCCGCAATCAGCCTACCGGCCAGATTCTGGATTCGCTGATAGCTCGCGCGCAACGCCGCCACGGTTTCCTGCCGCTCCGCGATTACAGCGGAGAGACACAACAGCGGTACCGAGATGGCCAGCAGAAAGAACTGCAGCGAGATCAAATTGTCGGCCGGTGACTCCGACGAGAACGGCCCGTTTCCACGCTCTGCGCTCCAGATGGACACGAAGGCGACGAGCAGCAAGGATCCGGATGTGAGGCCGGGGCCGAAGCGAACCGCTGCCCACAGGAGGAACGGCAGGGGGACGTACACCAGCGTCGGGATGCTGCGAACCCCCGGGGGCCCGCTGAACACGAAAACCGCGGTGACGGCCAATAGCGCCAGTACCGCGAACGCTTCGAGGTACCGGCCCCGCGGAATGGTCCGCCACTTAACGCTCGGTGTCGCAAGGGCGGTCACCAACCCAGGCACCAGAATGAGGTGGGTCAGGACGTTGGAGCGCGTCCGAGTGCTGAATGCGAGCCAGTAGTCCGATACCCACCTCGTCAGAACGGAGATCCCCGCATCGGCGAACGACACCACGAAGGGTGAGAGCGTGGCACCGAAGAGAATGAAGACCAGCATGCTCCGCAGCCCGTGGAACCGTACCGGCTCGTCCGACAAGTACCGCACGGTGACCGCACCGAGCATGGCGTCGATGCAGTTGGTGAAGAAGAGCAGCGACATCGTCAACATCGGCGAGTGGGTCTGCCACCCTACGAGCAGTTGAGGCGGAAAAGCTGCCAGCAGGTAGACTGGCCACCGCCGGGGAGGCGTGACCAGCAGGACGGATAGCAGAATCGAGTTGGGGAGCCACAGGACAGAGTGAGGCTCGGTGGGTGACTGCAGCGCGAAGCCGATCTGGGCGCCGGTATAGTACGCCAGCGCAAGCAGCAGCGCCTGACCTCCGAGTCGCAGCCGCGACGGAGCCGCCGGTACTCCTTCCGAACGGGGTTGCGCCAAGTCGGCGCCCAAGGGGCGATCCGAGACCTGGGCGAGCTGCGGCATGGCGTCAGCCATGTCCCCTGCGCCTCCGCTCACGTGGGGTCGCTCCGCTTTTGGAGAATACGTCGCCAGGGGGTAATCAACGGACGGTTGCCGCCGCCGATATGAGTGTATCGCGGACGCCGGAGCGACTCAAGCGCCCGGGGGGCCAGTGGTTCCCGCGACGGCAACCTGTCAGTAGTTACAGTTTCGACGCCTCTACTCGGCGGGTATCATATCGGGGCCCTTGTCTTTCAGCTCTGGGACTTCGCGGGAGACGCGAGCAGTCCGGGAATCAACCAATTCAACCTGCA
>DATJGL010000215.1:0-11066 GCA_035495075.1 Gemmatimonadales bacterium | reverse complement strand
TCGAACAGTAACGCGTGCCGACGCAGCGATTGTAAACCATTTGGTTTAAGCCTTCGGCACTGTGCGTCGTGGCGCCCACCGGGCACACCGGTTCGCAAGGCGCGTTGGCGCAATGCTGGCAGAGCATCGGCACGAATCTGGGCTCGGGCGCGGTATCCCGTCCGCCGGTGCCCTCCCAGTACCGCTCGAGCCGCATCCAGGTCATTTCCCGCCCGCGGTGTATTTCTTCCTCCCCAACGGTGGGGATGTTGTTTTCTGCGTAGCAGGCCGTGACGCAGGCCGAGCAGCCGGTGCATTTGGCGAGGTCGATGACCATGCCCCACTGGGGATGGTCGCCGGCGTAATTGCCCTTCTGGTTGCGCTCCTGGATCGTGGCCCTCCAACCCTTGAGCGCCTCAAGCTCCCGCTCGGTGTTGACCTCTTCCTCGGGATGACCCTCGGCCTTGTCAGCCTCCGCCGGCGTAAGTCCCTTGGCCGCCAGCGCGACCGGCATCGCCTCGGCGATGTGCCGGCCGAGCTGACGCGGATTGCCCTCGGTCGAGGCGAGCTTCTGGTATTTGCCGGTCTTCTCGACGGCAACCTTGGTCGAGAGGTAGGCGACGAAGGGCTGCCCGCTCTCGGTGCTGAGCAGGTCGAGCGCGTTGACGCCACGATCTTTCGCATAGGCGCCGTATTCCGTGTGTCCGAAACCGAGCGGAACCGACACTACGTCGCGGTGAATGCCGGGATAGATGTAGACCGGAGCTTCGATGGCTCCCTGGGGCGAGACCAGACGGAGAATCTCGCCGTTCCGCACGTCTAGTCGGGCGGCCGTGTCGGGATGCACCTCGACCCAGGAGTGCCAAGTGATCTTGCTGACGGGGTCCGGGTTCTCGAGCAACCATGGCTTGTTGGTGCCCCGACCGTCGTACAAGAAGGAAGAGACGTGCGGTGCGAAGTAGAACTCCCCGCTGCCGTCGAAGGTGGGAGCGGTGTAGCTCGCGCTCACGCCGGCGGCGATCTTCACCTCCGCGGGGGCCGGCCGGTCGCTGTATAATCCGCCTCGCTGGACCGCAGCCCGCCAGAATGCCTCGGCATCGGCCTGGCCCTCCTGCTTGGCCAGTTCCGCCCATCGGGTCTTGAGGTGTGCCTCGAAGGTCGGCGCGTTGAACCGGGCCAACCCACCTCCCACTTTCTGCGCAACCTTGAGCAGGACATCTCCGGTCGCCATGGTGTGGAAGACCGGTTCCATCACCGGCTGCATGAGACCCACCACGCCGGCCCGCGGGCGGACGTCATCCCACCGCTCGAGCGCGTGATAATTGGGCAGGATCAGGTCGCACTGAGCTGCGGTCTCGTCGAGATACGGGGATGTCGAGACCTTGAAGCCGGCTTTCTTGAAACGCGCCTCGAAGCCGGCGGACTTTGGCAGGGCATATAACGGATTCGCCTCGTGAACCAGCAAGACGGCCACCTGGCCGCCGTCGAGGGCCGACGCGACAGCCTCGAGCCCGGCCGCGCCGTCGCCGGCGTCGAGGTCGCCGCCAAACAACACCGTCTTCCCTATGTTCCCCGCGACATAGTTCAGGATGTTGACCGCGGCGCAGAGCTCAGTTGCGCCTCGATGCTGACTCCCGATGCCGCCGGCCACGGCCAAGCTGGGCCTGGCCTCGGACAACTCATTGGCGATGCGCCGAATCGTGGCCGCATCGATGCCGGTTTCCTTGACGGCCATGTCCGGAGTGAACCGGCCGAGTGCGTAGCCCAATCCTGCGGAGTCGGCTCCGTGCTCCGTAACCAGAAGATTGGCGAGAGCCAAGACCAGCGCCGCTTCCGACCCGGGCCGGACCGCGTGCCATTCGTCGGCGTTTTGTCCGGTGAGCGACATCCGGGGAGCAAACGCAACGTGCCGCGCCATGGCGCCGTCATGAAAGCCGTGCGACTCGGCGAAGCCCCGCTGATTCTCGATCGGTGCGAGCCAGGTCTCGAGAAAATCCGCTCCGAACGAGACGATGTACCGGGCTCTGGCGAAGTCGTGCACCGGCAGCTCGTCACGCCCAAAGACGGCACGGTTGGCGGCCCGGAGCGGCTCGTGGTCGAACGGATGGTAACGCGTCACCTTTCCACCCACCGCACTGGTCCAATCCGCCAGCAGGTCGGAAAAAGTTCCGCGACCGGCGCCCGAGATCACTGCGACCTTTGCACCCGCTTCCGAAAGTTTGGTGGCGAGCCGCTGAATGGCATCGTCCCAGGTGATTTCCTGCCACGCGCCGCCGGCGGCTCGGACCATCGGTCCCTTGAGCCGGCCGGGATTGTAGAGTCCCTGAAGTGCGGCCTGGCCGCGGGAGCAGAGCTTTCCGCGATTGATCGGGTTATCGGGATTGCCTTCGAGCTTGACGGCCCGCCCCTCGCGGGTCCTGACATGCAGCCCGCACCCGGCCGCGCACTCGGTACAGGTACTTGAGTACCACGTGGCAACCCCCGGCACCTGATCTTCCGACTGCACCAGGTACGGAATGAGCTTCTCTACCTTGTCGGTCGAGCAGCCGGAGACCACGGCAGCACCGGCGCTCGAGACCCCGAGCACAGTGAGAAATCGGCGGCGATCGATCGAGGACGGCCCGTTGTCAGCGTGGGTCATTAGCGCTATCCGCTATTCGTATCCGCTACCCGTCGCTATCCGCTGATGCAGCAGCGGATAGCGGTTAGCGGATAGCTAGTAATGGCATACCGCGCAGTCCCGGGTCACCCCGCGCTGCTCGTGACAGGTAATGCAAAAGCCCATGTTGTTTACGTTGTTGACCTTGTACACCTGGGGCATGCGGGCAACGTCGCCATGGCAGGTCTGACAGGCATTCGGTCCCATCACCTTGACATGGCGCATGTGGGGGAAGTGCACATGCCGGGCAACGAAGTGCACCCGCACCCACTCGACGGGCTTCTTCTGCGCCCAGGCGTCGCGCAACTTCTTGATCTCGATCTTGTGGCTGCTATCGGTTCCGGCAATGACGGTGTGGCAACCCATGCACGTCTGCATGGATGGAATTCCCGGCTCGGACGAGACCGCGACCGAGTAGTGGCAGTACTGGCACTGGATCTTCAATTGGCCCGCGTGGATGTCGTGCCGGAAGAAGATGGGCTGGCGCGGACCCCGCAACGACGACGTGTCGCCGGCGGCGAAGACGGGAGCCTTGAGGGAGTCAGTCACCGCCTTGGGCGCCTGGGCACGCCCTAGTCCCGACGTGACTGCGAGTGCCGCGAGCCCGACGGCTGCCGCCCCCGCCCCCACCGCGATTAGTACCGGCTGCCGCATCGTCGTCACCAGTCAACGCCAGCCCTTCAACCCGCACCACCAGACCTGTTGAAGAGCGGTCAGCATGTCAATGCTTGATTGTGAGAGACGCCACGTCGGGAAAGCCCGCTTCGAGCGGGACTAAGTATAGTCAGCCACGGCGAAACTCCACAACGGGATCGCCTATTCCAGCCACGCTACACTACGCGGCGACGCCGAGTCGCCGACGCCGCATTGATCCAGTCCGCCTTGCGACGCACCAGACTCAGAAATCCCTCGATCTGGCGCCGGTCATTCAGCGACACCCAACACCATTTCACCGGTCCGGTCCGCTGACCCTCGCGGATCGCCTGCTTCACCACCTCGGCGAGCCGCGGGAACCCCACAGCTTTGGATTCCTCGTCGTCGGTCAGGGTGAACGTGGCGCTGGCGCCGGATGTAATCGGGTGAAGCCAGCAAAGCTTCCGGGATCCGATTCCGAATTCCCAGGTCCACCCCCAGGGAGACCCCATGAATCGCACTTGCTCGCCCACCCCGCGAATGGCGAGCACGCCGGTGCGCGCCAGGCGGAACCGATCTCCCAGAGGAGCCGGAAGATCTCGATAGGGCGCAGAGGGTTTCGGTGGAGATTCCGAAAGCCGGTAGGGATTGCCTGCCCAGTATGCGGCGGATCGTCCCACGTTCAGGGCTCCTCGATGGCGGGAGGCTCGGGAGGGGTGGCCGCTGCCGCCACCCCTTCGCGGGCCAGGAACCGCGACACCTCGATTCCCATCGCCCGCAGCAGCGACGCTTCGCGGGCATCGAGCCCGGCCCGGAAGACGATCTCCCGAAACGAGCGCATCACGTTGGCCGGCTGCCTGGTCTTGAAGAAGTCGATCGCGCAAAGCGCGCGGGTCCAGTCCGCAAACAGCGTCTCGAGCAACGCATTGGGTGCGGCGGGCGCGGTCCGGCGTGGGCGCTTGAACGCCAGGCGGTCACCACCCCGCGCGAGCCAGCTCTCGTACGCCATGATCGCGACCGCCTGGGCCAGATTGAGCGATGGGTGTGCGGGGTCGGTCGAAATAGTGACCAGCACGTCGCAACAGTCGAGCTCGTCGTTGGTCAGACCGGAATCCTCGCGGCCTGCTACGACTGCGACCGGCCCTTCCACGGCGCGCGCAACCAGCTCGGAAGCCGCCTCGCGCGGCCTGAGTCGAGTGCGCTTCGCGGCCCGCTCCCGCCCGGTCAACACGGCCGCATACATGCAGTCCGCCAAGGCATCCGGAAGCGTCTCGTGCAGCGTGATCCGCGCCACCAGATCGGCGGTATTGTGTGCGATGCCCTCGATGCGATAGGCGTCCAGCTCCATTTCCGGATTGACCAGCCGGATCGAGTCCATCCCGAAGTTCTTCGCGATCCGGACGGCGCTCGCCACGTTGACGATGTCCTGTGGAGCCACCAGCACCAGGATCGGCGCGTCGCTCTGCTGCGCGGGGGAACTCATACCTCGGAGAGAAAGGCGACGTCATGTCGTTTGGCCTTGAGAGCCTGCGCAAAGCCGGCCTTCTCGACCGCCTTCATGTACGCCTCCTTCGGCTCAACCAGGCCCTGATCGACCAGCTCTATCAGTGCGTCGTTGAGGGTCACCATGCCCGCCTTGCGGTTCGTCTGCATGATAGACGGGATCTGGAAGGTCTTCCCTTCACGAATCAGGTTCGACACCGCCGGGGTGGTGAGGAGAATTTCGCGCGCCGCCACCCGTCCCCCACCGATCTTGCGGCACAGCGTCTGGGCAATGACACCGCGCAGTGACTCGGACAGCATCACTCGCACCTGTGACTGCCGGTCGGCCGGAAATTGATCGATGATGCGATCGATCGTGCTGGACGCCGTGGTCGTATGGAGCGTCCCGAAAACCAGGTGGCCGGTCTCAGCCGTCTCGAGTGCGATAGAGACGGTCTCGAGATCCCGCATCTCTCCGACCAGCACGATGTCCGGATCCTCGCGCAGCGCCGCTCGCAACGCCTGTTTGAACGACCGGGTGTGAAGGCCGACCTGCCGCTGCGTGACCAGACATTGTTTGCTCTGATGCACGAACTCGATCGGATCCTCGATCGTCAGGATGTGATCGTTGCGAGTCCGATTGATCAGATCGACCAGCGCCGCGAGGGTTGTCGACTTGCCGGAGCCGGTGGGGCCGGTCACCAGCACGAGCCCCTTGGTCAGATAGCAGAGATTCTGCACCTCCCGGCTGAGTCCCATCTCATCGACCGTCATGACCCGCCCGGGGATGGTCCGGAACACCGCCATCGGGCCCCGTCGGTCGCGTCCCGCGTTACAGCGGAATCGGGCGAGTCCCTCCAGCTCGTAGGCCCAGTCGGTGTCGTTGATCTCGCGGAACTCGGTCAGCTCCTTGGGACCCATGATGCTGGCGAGGAGACCGTCTAGGCGCTCCGCCGAGATCGGGTCGATCTCGAGTCGGACCAGCTCCCCTCCCTGACGGAGAACCGGCGGCTCGCCGGTGCGGAGGTGCAGGTCTGAGGCGCCGGACTCCACCAACCGGCCCAGCAGTCCCTCCATGTCTGCCCGAAGCTGGCGCTCGCCGTCGGCCCTGCCGGGCGCTGTCGCGGAGGCCGGCCGAAGCGTGACATCGCCGGGCTTTGCCTCCACCTGCACGTTGCCCGATGGGGCCTTGTACCCAAATCGCACAGCCTCGGGCGAGCCGATGCCGCCGGCTGCCTCCGCCGGAGCGATCTCCCGGAGCAATGCAGTGATCTGCGAGTCGGTGAGCGCCTCCTTGGTCACCGGCCGGCTGGTGCCCTCCCGCAGCAGCACCGCCGGTTTGCCCACTGCGAGTTGCAGCGATTCGGCGCGCTGCTCGTGCAGCACCCGGATCAGTTGGTCGAGTCGGGCCACGACGCCTCGTTAGTCCAAGGGGCGGATCGTCCGCACCAGAAGCTTGTTGATGTAATGGGTACCGTCATCGTTCCAGAGGGCGAAGAAGGTACCGGAACCGTTGACATAGTCGAGCGCCCGGCTTCGGCCGGGGGGAAGCTCCAATACGGCGCTCCCCTGGAACTCACGACCGCCAACCACCGTAACCTGCAGGGCAATCAGCTTGGCAGCGGAGAGTCGTTGCGGATCAGAGGGTGTCTCGTGATGACAGGTCACAACCGCAGTTTGGGCCTTGGGTACGAAAACCACGCCATGCGTCCCGCTCGTGAGAGCAAAGAACGGATCGGGTCGGTTGAGCATCTCGAGCGCCGTCTCGGGACCGGGAGGATACTGGGGTCGCATCAGGAGGTGCAGGCTGCCGTCGAATCCGGCGCCCTCGGCAAGCAGCACGTGAGCTGCCTCCTGCCGGATGGACCCCCAGTCGTCGCTCATCCGATGTTTGTCGGGACGGGCATAGCGGAAGGAAACTCATCAGGCGCACACCGCTGCGGCAAGGGCCGGCTCAGCCGCGAATCTCCGCGCCGGCCTCCTGTTCTATCAAGCGGATGGCCTCGACGTGGTCTGCGTCCTCGCCCAACGCAGCCCGGGCCTGGCGGAACAGCTGTCCCACGAGGTGCAGCACCGGCCCCCGTACGCCGGTCTCATCGAGCAGGCCGAGCGCGATCCCGACGTCCTTCTCGAGGAGAGCCAGCCGGAATGTCCTCGGCCAGCGACCGGTGAGCACGCGCTCCGGGACCAGTGCCTCGCTCACGAACGACCGTCCACTCGACACATTGAGCACTTCGACGGCCTTGCGCGCCGGCACGCCGGCTTTGACGAGCGCCGCGAACCCTTCGCCGAAGGCCTCCAGGTTCACTGCAAGGAGGGCGTTGTTTACCGCCTTCATCGCGTGCCCGGCGCCGACCGGCCCCATGTGCTCGATGCGCCGGCCAAATGCTTCGAGCACCGGACGCGCCCGGACGAAGATGTCCTCTTCTGCGCCCACCATGACCGTCAGCGTTCCAGCCTCTGCTCCGGAGACGCCGCCACTCACCGGACAGTCGGCGAACCCGACCCCCCGCCGGCTTAGCCGGCTCGCAATCCGCCGTGACGTCGCCGGATCGCCCGACGTGCAGTCGAGCACCAGCGCGCCGGAAGCGAGTCCCGCTTCCAAACCATCCGGTCCGTCGAGCAGCTTCTCCACCTCAGCGGAGGTCGGGAGGCAGGTGAGAACCACCGCCGCACCCGTGGCGGCCTCGCGGGGCGTGGCCGCGAACCGGGCCTGGTACTTTGCCGCGAAGGCATCGGCCCTCGCCCCGGTGCGGTTCCAGACTGCAAGGTCGGCCCGGGGGGCCAGGCGTGCCGCGATGGGCTCGCCGATCGCACCGAGCCCGAGAAAGCCCGCCTTCACGTCGCAGCCTGGGGCGCGGTCGCCTCGCTCCCACCCTTGCGCTGGCTCAGCTCGCGGTCAAGCATCAGCAGTCCCGGACGGTCTTCGGCCACCATCTTGAGGTGCTCCGCAATGACCAACGCGGCTTTTTCCTCCTCCACCTGCTCCTTCACGAACCAGTCGAGGAAAACCGAGCTCGCAAAGTCCTTCTCCTGAACCGCCTTTGCGTAGAGGTCGTGGATTGCCTGGGTGACCGCCTGTTCGTGTTTGTAGGCCTGCTCGAATACATCGCGGGGTGACGCGAAATCCACCGGAGGCTGAGGAATGGCACGCAGCTTGACGCGTGCGCCGCGGTCCAGCAGATGGTCGAAAATCTTGATCGCGTGCACGGCCTCCTCTCGCGCCTGCACTCGCATCCAGGCGGCCATCCCGGGAAGATTGGCATCATCGAAATACGCCGCCATCGACAGGTAGATGTAGGCCGAGTAGAACTCGTTCTTGATCTGTTCGTTGAAGGCATCCTGCATTGGGGCGCTCAGCATGACGAGAACTCCTCTCGCGTAAGGCGTCGAGCCGCGGTAGAGAGGCGCAAGATACGACTCGCCCTCCAGGCCGTAAATGCCGCCGGTTGACGCCGCACGCCACGCTGGACTACGCTCCGGCTGTCGCCGCAAGGTCCGATGAGCACACGAATCATGCACGTGGACCTCGACGCCTTCTTCGTCGAGGTGTGTCGCCAGCGCCATCCAGAGCTCCGCGAGCTCGAGCTGCTGGTCGTCGGTGGCCGGCGGGATCAGCGCGGCGTGGTGCAGTCCGCCTCGTACGGAGCACGTGCCTACGGGATTCGGGCTGGGATGCCGATCGCCGAAGCGGTGCGGCGTTGTCCGCAGGCCACCTTCTTTCAGGGCTCCTTCAATCACTATCGCGACGCGTCGCGCGCGGTCCGAGGTGTGCTCGGCAAGTTCTCGCCGACCGTGGTCATGGCGTCGCTGGACGAGGGATACCTCGACTTCACCGGCACCGATCGCCTTCATCCGATCTCACTGCTCCCCGTCGCCGAGGCGCTTCGTGATACGATCCACCGCGATACGGGGCTGGCCTGCAGCATCGGGGTGGGCACCAACCGGATGATCGCGAAGCTCGCCTCGGACACGGCCAAGCCGCGCGGGCTCATGGAAGTGAGAGCCGGATGGGAAGCGGGCTTTCTGGCCGGGCTCCCGCTGCGCGCCTTACCTGGTATCGGCCCTAAGACGGCGGCACGTTGGGCGACCCTTGGCTTGACCGACGTGGCCCAAGTGCAGCAGATGAGCCTGGTGGAGCTGACCGGACTGATCGGACCGGAGGCGAAGCTGCTCAAGCTGCGCGCGGAGGGTTACGGCGGAACCGCCCTCCACGCGGACAGGCTGCCGCGTTCAGTGAGCCGCGAGACGACCCTGAGCCGGGACGTGCGCGATCCCGAATGGCTCGAGCGCACCCTCGCACTCCTGACCGTACGGGTAGCGTCGCAACTGCGAGAGGAGCGCCTGGTCGCTAGGACGGTCACCCTCAAGCTTCGACACGACGACTTTTACACTGTGACCCGCCGCCGCACCCTGCCCGAGCCGACCGATCTCGACAACGAGCTGGTAAACGCGGCGCGTACGCTGTTTCGACCGGCTTTCGCGGAGGTCCGCCGCCGCAATCGGGCGGTTCGGCTGATCGGCGTTGCCGCGACCAACCTGGGAACGGCGGCGCCTCCCGATCTCTTTGAACCGGAAGAGCGGTCGCGCCAGCGCCGGCTGACGCAGGCCGTAGATAAGGTGCGGGGCAGGTTCGGATTCAAGGCGGTCGGACAGGCCAATCTCATTGAAAAGAAAAAGCGTGAACGGTGAACGCTTCTTCTGTTCAGCGAAAATCCCCGTTAGCGAAGCCAAGCCCTACCGCGAAGCCTCCCGCTTGCACATCGGGCCCGAGTTCCCGGAATGTGGCACGTCGCCCATCCGGGTCCGTTGCCTGAACTGTGCTGTTCCGGTAGAGTCGGTAGTAGCCGATAAAGACGCGGCGCGCGCCCGGCCTCACGGCACAACCGCAGTCCAGCGCGCCCTCGAGCCCCGCGTTGATCGCAATGCGCAAGACCCGGTCGGTTTCGTTGGTGATCAGCGGAGCGAAGTAATCGCCGGTGTCGAGCCGAGGCCCCGCCATGCGCCTGATTGTGCCTCGCGGTGTCGGCACGACCCATGAGCCGAGGATAGCCTCGCCCATTGGCTGACCATCGGCAGACAGGGGCCGCTGCAGGGCCCATTCCGCGACGAGGAGACCGCGGCCAACCCCGATTCTGACCGTTTCGCCGGGCTGCACCAGGCGAACTTTCTTGTTGATCTCGAGCCGGACCGACCCCTTGAGCGCGTTGGTAAGCTGGAACGTCGGCTGGGCGAGAACGTATGCGGCAGCCGCTGCCGCTGCGACGAGGGCTGCAAGGACAAGCAACCAGCATCCGCAACCGCGGCGGCGAGGGGTTGGTGTTACGGGCGCCGAGGGGGCCGCAACAGCGGGCGGGCCCGGCGTTGGTGGTTGAGTTGGCTCCGGCATGAGCCAAGGAAGCTGACGCGGACCGGCCTCAGGTCAAGTCTTCAACCTGGAATGGGGAGTCCATCCGTGGAGCGGCAAAGCATCCTGCGATTTCTGGCAGAGCCCGGACACGTCAACTTCGGCGGCAACGTGCATGGCGGCACCGTCATGAAGTGGGTGGACCAGGCCGGATACACCTGCGCAGCCGCCTGGAGCGGTAGCTACTGCGTTACCGTCTACGTGGGCGGCATCCACTTCGTCCATCCGATCAAGGTCGGGAACGTCGTCGAGCTTCGGGCGGAGGTGATTCGCACCGGGACCAGCAGCATGCACATCATGATTGACATCTACGCGGGAGATCCCAAAGAAGCTGAGCGGCAGCGCTGCGGGCATTGCGTGGCCGTGTTCGTCGCCCTGGGCGCGGATGGGCGGCCACGCCCGGTGCCGAAGTGGGTTCCGGCAACGGGACACGACCGCGCGTTGGAGGGGTACGCCGAGCGGTTGGTCGAGCTTCGTAAGGCCATGGAAGACGAGATGCACCGCTCGTTGCTTCTCGAGCCGGATCCGACTCCCGACACTGCCGCGCCGACCAGCCGCGCGACTCAAAAGAGATAGGAGGCGCCCAGCGCGAAGGTGAACTGGTCTTTGTGGAACCCTCCGTCACTGTCCTCGAAGGCTGCCAGACTCGACCGATCGTAGCGGATCTCCGGCCGGATCAGGGCCGACGCCCAGCGCTTGAGGTTGAGCGTCAGCGTCCCACTGCCGAACTTGTTCCGGGCATTGGCCGGGTAGCCCAGCACCCCCGAGGTCCGAAAGCCGTTCTTATCATCCACGTAATCGCCCCGCAGCGCCACCGTGAGGGCCGGGCTCACATCGTACGTGGCCCAGAGGCTCGCCCCCCACCATTTGGCCGTGAGGTCGGGCCCCAGCGCGTCCGGCTCCTCC
>DATJGL010000214.1:0-3230 GCA_035495075.1 Gemmatimonadales bacterium | reverse complement strand
TCGAGTGGCTCTTTCCGCTCGGTAATGTGGCCGAGACGAGCTACCCTGCGTTCATCCGTGAGGTCGGTGCGCTGGCGATGGGCTCGGCAACCACGAGTGGATGCTGCGCCATGTGGTCGGCGCCAAACAGCCGCAGCCCTGGCCGTACCAGCAACCGACATGGGTCTTCACCACGCGCACGCTGCCGAGCGTGCCCGGCGCGGACATCCGCTTTGTCCGCGGAGACGTCCGCCCCGTCCACCAAGCCATGATCGAGGCCGCCGCCGGGAAGAACATCTGGATCGTCGGCGGCGGGGACCTGGCCGGGCAGTTCTACGATCACGGACTCCTCGACGAGCTGTTCGTACAGGTCGGCTCGGTCACGCTTGGAGCCGGGAAGCCGCTCCTGCCGCGAGCGATCACGAGCCCGCCGCTGCGGCTCGTGTCGGTGGGGGCAGTCGGAACGGGGTTCGCAGAACTCCACTATGAGTTGCCGCGCCGCCCATCCAAGTGAACAACTGTCAGGCGGCCGAGGTCGCCTCGAGGCGTATATGTCGAACACCGCCACATATCTCACCCAGTCGCCCTGGCCCGTCCTGGCGTACGACGAGTACCGTGACACGCTGGCGACCCTGCATCGGTGGACTCAGATCGTGGGCAAGATCCGCCTCGTGGAAACGCCGTGGCTCAACCACTCCTGGCACGTTCCCCTCTACGTCACGGCCCGGGGGCTCACGACCTCGCCGATTCCGCATGGATTCCGGATGTTTGAGATCGAGTTCGATTTCGTCGACCACCAACTGCGGATCCAGACTGCCGAGGGAAGGACCGAGATGTTCCGGTTGGAGTCCCGGGCCGTGGCGGACTTCTATGATGAGCTGTTCGCTCGGCTGAAGTCGCTTGGGCTGGAGATCAGCATCCGAACAACGCCGAACGAAATGCCGGACGCCACGCCGCTGGATCAGGATTGGAAGCATTCCACCTACGATGAGGAGCAGGTTACCCGACTTTGGCATGCATTGATACAGGCCGACCGCGTGCTCAAAGCCTTTCGCTCGCGATTCGCCGGCAAGTGCAGTCCGATTCACCTATTCTGGGGAGGCTTCGACCTTGCGGTTACGCGCTTCTCAGGCCGTCGAGCGCCACCTCACCCGGGTGGCATCCCGAACCTGCCAGATTGGATCACCCGAGAGGCCTATTCGCATGAGGTCAGCAGCTGCGGGCTCTGGCTGGGCGGCGAGCCGATGCCTTTTCCGGTGTTCTATGCGTACGCTTATCCTGAGCCGGAGGGGTTCAAGTCCGCATCGGTGCGTCCGCCCGCTGCCCGCTACGACTCGACGCTGAGTGAGTTCATCCTGCCGTATGTAGACGTGCAGCGGTCCACCTCGCCCGATGATACGTTGCTCTCGTTTCTTCAAAGCACCTACGAAGCAGCTGCGGATCTGGGTGGGTGGGATCGGCCGGCGCTGGAACGAGAATGAGCGCGCTACTGGGGACCCAGCGAGGTATCCCGTGGATTCTGCCCCACCCCGATACCGGACGGCGATAGGAGCCGCGAGCCTGATCGTGGGCCCGGCGCTGATGAGTGTCGGGGACCTTTTGCACCCCCCCGAGCATTGGGACGCGGCGGCTCAAGCCACGATCGTTGCACACTCAGCTTCGCGATGGTACGCAGCTCATCTCCTCTTATTCGCTGGGCTGCTCCTGCTGGTCCCGGGCATCCTTGCCCTCACCAAGGTGGCGATGGATCGCAGACCGGTGGTGGGCTATGCTGCGCGCCTTCTCATGCTCGCCTCGGTAGGAGCGTTTTCGGCGGTCTTCGTCTTTGAGATGCTGCTGGGGCGCTTCATCCAGGACGGTGCCGACGAGAAAGCCGCAGTCACCCTCCTCGAGACGTTCCAGTCGGCCGAGATCTTCATGGCGCTCGTCCCAGGTCTGCTCGCGTTCTTCATCGGCACTGCGCTTGCCGTGGTGTCGCTCGCGTTCCCGGCAGGTCCATTTCGTTGGCCGGCGCTCGGTTTCGCCCTCGGCGCAACTCTGATCCTGGGCGAGATCATCCTGGCTCAAGTCCTCCTCAGCCAGATCGGCAACATTGTCATCTTTGCCGCCGGTATTGCGTTCGCCCGGTTGCTGCTCCGAGGTCGAGAGGGTGCGGCGGCCTGATCTGAAGCGATTTCTCCTGTTGGCCTGCCTTGCTGGCTGTCGTCCCTCGGCCGAACGACAGGCGGGCGAGGCTGGTTCGCTGGTCGCCCTGACTGCAGCTGACAGCGGCCGCACGGTACCGGTCCCGGTCGGCATCGATAACGTCATCACGTTGGCGACGACGCCCGGAACCGGGTACAGCTGGGCGATCGTCGATAGCGGCGCGCCGGAGCTGCAGCTGGTCGACACGCCGACCGTGGTTCGCGACTCGGCGCAGGCAATGCGGCCGGGGGCCTCTACGACCGTCGCTTGGCGGTTTCGTGCCGCGCGCGCGGGAAGGACGGCGCTCGCATTCGACTACTTGCGGCCCTGGGAGCACGGGAAACCCGCCGCCCGCCGCTATAAGGTCGGCCTCGAGGTACGCTGAGAGATGGCGCCGTGAGCATAGTCCTGTGATCCAGCCGAGGTCTGCCCCGCACATCGCAACGATGGCGACGCTGCTCGCGCTCGCGAGTTGTGCTGAGCCCGGCGGTGTTGCCTGCACTGCGGAATTCCGGATGATTGGTCTGGTCATTACAGACCAGACGGGCGCGCCCGCGGACAGCGTTGACCTTGCCGTCACACTCGTCCGGACCGGGGAGCTGCTCACGCACACGCCGTCTGGTCCCAATCCCGAGCGCAGGTACGTGGTGATCGACGGTGGGGCCGGGTCCAAGCTCCGCCCCAGCGGCGACCAGCTCCGCGCCGTGGCCACCAAGGGGGCCGCAGTCGCGCAGGCGGACCTCCTCATCGATGTGCCGAATGGGTGCCACGTGCATAAGCTTGCCGGGCCCGACACCCTCGCCCTGCCCTGACCGTTTGTCCCGCGGAGTCGCCTGCAGAACAAGCGCACCCCGAAAAGGCCAGTCCCCTCGTGCTCCCCAGCAGAGCGGGTACTATTAGCCCGAACCGCTGAGCTTTTCCGCAATCCACCCGAGCAACGCGAGAGAGGCAATGGAGCTGAAAGAGACCTTACGTGCGATCTCCAACGATGCCCGCGGGTGGTTGAAGGCGTGGGCGAAGGACTTCACCGACGCCGAAGCCCTGGAGCCCTCTCCCGAGCGACAAGC
>DATJGL010000213.1:0-18788 GCA_035495075.1 Gemmatimonadales bacterium | reverse complement strand
GGCGGTGCGATCGATCCTCGAGCAACAAGCAGGGCTTCTGGCGGTGCAGGGTACCGTCGTGGGCCTCAAACTGGCCGGGGGTCGGATTGCTGGTATGGTGACTGCCGATGGACGGCAGTTTGCCGGTCGGGCCATCGCCCTGACTGCCGGGACCTTCCTCCGAGGGCAGATCCATATGGGGCCCTCGACCCGGATCCCGGCCGGCCGCGCCGGAGAGGCACCGTCGGTGGAAGTTGTCCAAGCCGTTGCGGCACTTGGACTTACGGTAAAGCGGTTCAAGACGGGGACTCCTCCTCGCGTCGATGGGCGCACGGTTGTGGTTGATGGGTTGGTGCGTCAGGACGGCGACCCGGAGCGGTACTGGTTTTCGAGCTTCGAACGGGCGGAGCATCCACCTCAACTCCCGTGCTACCTCACTTGGACCGGGGAGCGGCTCCGGGACATCGTGACGACGCGGCTGCAGGAGTCCGCCTTATACGGCGGGGCGATCAGCGGCCGGGGGCCAAGGTACTGTCCCTCGATCGAAGACAAGATCGTGAAGTTCCCGGACGCGGTTCGCCACCAGATCTTCCTCGAGCCGGAGGGCCTGGACACCTCCGAGATATACGTCAACGGCCTATCGACATCGCTTCCTCCGGACGTCCAGCTCAGCATGCTGCGGACGATCCCTGGGCTCGAACGAGCGGAAATGACTCGGCCGGGCTATGCGATCGAGTATGATTACTTCCCACCAACGCAACTCCGCCCGACGCTCGAAGCCCGAGAGATCGAGGGACTGTTCCTGGCTGGCCAGGTCAACGGGACGACTGGTTACGAGGAAGCAGCCGGCCAAGGCGTCGTCGCCGGTATCAATGCGGCTGCCCGGGCGCGGGAGATTGCGCCGACCGTCATTCGGCGAGACCAAGCGTTCATAGGCTTACTAGTGGACGACCTGGTGACGCGGGGTGTCGATGAGCCCTACCGGTTGTTCACGTCGCGGGCGGAATACCGGCTGGTGCTGCGGCAGGATAACGCGCTGCGCAGGCTGATCGCTTTGGCGGAGCAGCTGGGGCTGCTGGCGCCTGAGGAGCTCGCGCTCGCCCACGACAAGCTCGATGCCGAGGACCGCGTGACCGCGCTCGCTCGCGAGACAGCGATCCAGCCGGCAGACGCTAATCCGATCCTCGAGGCCTCGGGCTCGGCCCCGATCATGGAGCCCGAGAGACTGGCGTCCTTGGTGAAGCGGCCGGGCGTCTCATTGGCGGCACTCCTTCGGGGGGCAGGTATCGACACCGTCGACTCAGCGATCTGTCAGTCGCCTGAAATCGAGTTGAAATACGCTGGGTATCTCTCGCGGGAACGCGAGGCCGCTTCCCGCTTGGCCGAATTGGAGGGCTTTGCCCTTCCACCAAGCCTCCCCTACGCGGAGCTATCTGCCCTTTCGTTCGAAGCGCGGGAAAAGCTTTCCCACCTGAGGCCGGAAACACTCGGCCAGGCAGGACGAATTCCAGGGATCTCGCCGAGCGATCTGCAGGGTCTCGTGCTCGCCGTGCTCGGGCGGCGAGCCGCCAGCGATGGTGTTTCACGTGAAACGCCGTCCGCGGCTGGTGCAGGGGAGCAGCGAAAGGAGGTTTGACTAGCCTCCTTTCTAACCTGCCCGGTTGACGCGTCCGGGCCTGCCCGACACCATCGTTCCCCCTCGCGATTAACTATCCGTTTAAGCGACGCACCTGGCCCCTGTGCTAGGGGCAGACTCTCAGGCAATGGTCCCCCCCACATCCAGCGGTCCTCAGCCGAAGGCGGCGGACGCATCGCGTTTCCCGTGAAACACCCACAGCCCTGGCCCAGCACGCTGGTCGGCACGTCAGGGCGCCGTGGCGCTACCAATGTGGGGATTTCCCGGAGTGCATTGCCTATCAAGCTGCGGTACTTATATTTGCTTTCCAGGCAGCATTGCCCCGCCGCCGCGCACTCAGGTCATGGCGCAGGCAGGTAAGTCATTATATGCCAATATCTTATAATAGCTGATGGCCCGCATCATCTCGATTGCCAATCAGAAGGGCGGCGTTGGAAAGACGACCACCGCCGTAAATCTCGCGGCGTCCCTCGCTATCGCGGAGCGCCGGACCCTCCTCGTAGATGCCGACCCCCAAGGAAATGCGACGAGCGGGATCGGCATTTCAAAGCAATCCGTCGCCATCTCGCTCTATGACGCTCTCGTCGATGGTCGCTCCGCCGCCGACGCCATCGTTCATCATGAGTCGCTTCCCCATCTCGATGTGCTCCCGGCAACCCAGGATCTGGTTGCCGCTGAGCTCGAGCTGGTCGCGCGCGAAGGCCGAGAGCGTGCTTTGCGAAGCGTGCTCGAATCGATCGAGGGCGATTACGACTTTCTACTCATTGACTGTCCGCCCTCGCTCGGCCTCATCACGTTGAACGTGCTCACGGCGTCGAATGGCGTGCTGATTCCGATTCAATGCGAGTACTACGCGCTCGAGGGGATTTCGCAGCTGCTCAATACCGTCCGGCTGGTCCAACAGAACTTCAATCCGGGACTGGCGATCGACGGAGTGCTGCTCACGATGTACGACTCGCGCCTGAATCTCTGCCGGCAAGTGGCGGAAGACGCGAAGGAATACTTCGGCGCCAAGGTCTTTCGGACGGCGGTCCCGCGGAACGTGCGACTGGCGGAGGCCCCGAGCTTCGGGAAGCCGATCCTGTTGTACGATGTTCAGTCGGTGGGAGCGAAGAGCTATCTCGCGGTCGCACAGGAACTCTTGCACCGACTCGAGAACGCACCTATCGGGCGGGAGCCCGAGCTCGAGGCGACGCCGGAACCTGAACCCCCACTCCCTGAGATGACGCGATGACCGAGACAAAGCGGCTGGGACGTGGACTCGAGGCACTGCTGGGCCCGATCACCCGGGAGCAGGCGGAGGCCAGCGGCGCCCTCCGAGATCTGCCGGTCGGCGTTATCCGTCCCAACCCGTTCCAGCCCAGGAGCGGCATCGACGAAGCCACGCTGGCGGAGTTGGTTGCTTCGATCGAGGCCTCGGGGCTGCTCCAGCCGATCGTCGTACGGCCTCGCGCCAGCGGCTATGAGCTCATCGCCGGCGAACGGCGTTGGCGCGCAGTACAGCGCCTCGGCTGGGCCACAATCCCTGCCGTGGTCCGGGACGCAGACGATCAGACGCTCCTCACGTTGGCCCTCATCGAGAACCTCCAGCGCAACGATCTCTCGCCAATCGACGAGGCGCAGGGCTATCGGCGGCTGATGGAAGAGTTCACCGTCCCCCAAGCGGAGGTAGCGCGTCTCGTCGGCCGGAACCGCACCACCGTCGCCAATCTGCTGCGGCTTCTCAAGCTCCCGCCCGAAGTTCAAGCACTAGTACACGAAGGAAAACTGTCCGAAGGCCATGCTCGTGCCTTGCTCGCGCTCGAGCAGGCGGAGACCATCGTCCGGCTCGCTCGACGCGCGGTTGCGGACGGGTGGTCAGTGCGTGAGGTCGAATCCCGGGTTCGGGTGGACGCCCGTCCTGCCAGGCGTCGCCGGGAGATTCGGCCGCTCACCCCGGAGGGGCGCCGGGTCGAAGAGGCGCTCCGACGCCGGCTGGGGACGGACGTCCGGATCCATCCGGGGCGCAAGGGTCGCGGCGTGCTCGCCATCAACTACTACTCAAACGACGATCTCGCCCGATTGTTGGAGCTGATCCTGGGCGAGCCGTTCGCTGGATGAAGGCTGGCGGTCGCGCCTATACCATTATGGTGCAGCGCGACGGCACTCTATCGTCGCGGACGCTGCGAATTCCGGTTTGGGCGGTGCGGCTGGGTGTGACGGCCGCGGCTCTGTTTGGCTTGGGGTTGCTCGCCGCAATTCTTCTCTATGGGCCCACCGTACGAGCCGCCGGCCGAGTGCCCGGGCTCGAGCGGGATGTGAGCCGGCTCCGGGCTGAGAACTCGAAAATCGTGGAGCTGAGCGCCGCGGTCGATAGCCTGGAGCAGCGGTACGCCCAGGTGCGCAAAATGATCGGGGCCGACATCGTCCCTGACCCACTCCGGCACGCGGCTACCCTCCCCGTCGCGCCTGCGATCAGGGCGTGGGCGAGTTCTACCGCCCCGCGGTTCTCTACCGGCGCGAAAGTGCCGCAATACTGGCCGCTTGATGACACTGGTTTCCTTACCCGCGGCCAGATCGGCGGGACCGGCACCGAAGCGCATCCGGGTATCGACATTGCAGTCCCGACCGGCAGCATTGTCCGAGCAGCGGCGGGCGGACGTGTCGCGGATGCCGGTCAGGATCCCGAATACGGGTGGTTCGTCCTCCTCCAACACGCCGATGGTTATCAGTCGATGTACGGTCACCTCTCGCGTCGATTGGTGGTGACTGGCGACTCGGTGACGCCCGGACAAGTGATCGGCCTGACCGGCAGTACCGGTCGGTCGACCGCTCCCCATCTGCACTTCGAAATCCGTCGGCAAGGGGCGTCGCTGGACCCCCTCACCATGGTCAAGGAGGGTCGCCAATGAGCTTGTTCGCCAGCCCGGCCAAGGATGAACACGGTAATGAGCTGCGCCGTCGTCGAACCGATCAGATGCCCTTCTCGATCGTGGGGAAGGACATGACGATCGTAGGCGACCTCGAGACCGAAGGAGTGGTTCGAATCGAGGGTCGAGTCCGCGGGACGGTGCGAGCGGCGACTCAGGTTTTGGTCGGGCAGGGCGCACAGGTGGAAGGCGATCTGCATACCCGCGAGGCGGTCGTGGGCGGGGAAATCATCGGCTCTATTCACGCCAGCGAGCGTGTGGAGCTCCAGCCCTCGGCCTCGGTCACGGGTAACATTACGACCCCACGTATTGCGGTTCTGGAGGGCGGCAGAGTCTCCGGAGAAGTGAAGATTCAGGATCAGCCCACCCCCGTTGGAGGCTGACACCTCGATCTGGGCCGTGATCGCTAAGTTATTCCTTCCCTAGCCATTGTCAGCTTGCTGCTCCGTTACTGTCTGTTTGCTGCCTCCATTTCAACCGCGATTTCGCTCTCGGGCTGCGATCGCGGAAGCAGTGCCTCCGGGTTACGGGTGGGACTGATCACACCCGGCTCCATCTCCGATGCCGCCTGGAATTCAGGTGCCTATCGAGGCCTCGTCGAGATCCGGGACTCCTTGGGAGCCAGGATCTCGCAGGTCGAAGCTCACACGCCTGCGGAGCAGGAAGAGGCGCTCCGGAGCTACGCGGCTCAGGGGTACGATCTCATCTTTGCTCACGGTTTCGAGTTTCAACGGGCCGCCGAGCGGGTGTCCCGGCAGTATCCCAAGCCGATCTTCATCGTGACTTCCGGAGAGCGGGCTGCCGGCAACGTCGCGCCGCTTGTCTTTCGACTCGAGGAAGCCAGCTACCTTGCCGGCATGGTTGCAGGCGGCATGAGCAAGTCGCACGTGATCGGCTTCGTCGGCGGAATCGAGCTTCCGCCGATCAAGGCAGCGTATCTTGGCTGGGTCCAGGGGGCCAAGGCGGTAGACCCTCGGGTGGACCCGCGCCAGATCTACCTCAACAGCTTCGACGACGCAGCGGCCGGCCGCGAAGCGACGCTCGCGCTGATCCGGGTCGGGGCCGACATGTTCCACCACAACGCGGATGCCGCAGCGTTGGGGCTGTTCCAGGCGGTGAAGGAGACGCCGGGCGTCTACGCATTCGGGGCCAACGCGGATCAGAGCGGCTTGGCGCCGGACCGCGTGCTCGGGTCCGCCGTCATCGACCTTCCCCGTGCCTTTCTCCTAATCGCACGGGAGGTCCGCCAGGGAGCGTTCCGGTCGCGGGTCGAGTCGTTCGGACTCACGAGCGGCGTGATCCGGTACGTACCAAATCCGCGCCTGGACAGCCTGGTTCCTGCGGCGCTCAAGGCTCGTCTGCAGGCCGCCGCCGAATCGATTGCGGCGGGGACCCTCCACCCGGCACCCACCTTCGCCGGTTCCGGAGCAGACAGCTCAGCCATCTCGCCACTGAGCCACGGCCAATGACGATCGCGCTCGCCGATGTCACCCGGTTTCTCGACGGCTTTCTGAGGACCGCCGACGTCCCCGACGAAGCAAATGCGCTGAACGGGCTTCAAGTCGAGAACTCCGGCCAGGTGAGCCGCGTGGTCGCCGCCGTAGATGCCAGCCTGGAGACGATTGAGGAAATTCCGCCCGGCGACCCTGCTCTGCTGCTGGTTCATCACGGGCTGTTCTGGGACGGCAACGTCCCCTTGACCGGCCGACGGCTCCGCCGAGTCAGGACCCTCTTCGCGAGAGACATCGCGCTCTACTCCGCTCACATTCCGCTCGACCTCCATCCAGAGGTTGGCAACAACGTCGAGTTGGCGCGGGTAATCGGCCTTCCGGTCGAAGGCTGGTTCGGAGCCTATCGGGGGGTGACAATCGGTGTCTGGGGCTTGGCGCCTTCGGCCCTGACGGAGCGGGCTGCACTGGTCGCCAGGCTCGACGCGGAGCTGCAAACCAGGGCGTATCTGATCCCCGGGGGACCGGCGCAGGTCCGGCGGGTCGGGATCGTCACTGGCGGGGCCGGCTCGATGATCCAGGCGGCGCAGGCGGCGGGGCTCGACACCTTCATTACGGGCGAGGGAGCGCACCACACGTACTTCGACGCGATGGAATGGGGCCTCAACGTGGTTTACGCCGGCCACTACGCGACCGAACAACTGGGAGTGCAGGCCCTGGCTCGACGGCTGCAGCGCGAATTCAACCTCCCTTGGGAGTTTCACCGGCACTCTACCGGCCTGTGAGCGAATCCGTCCTCGAACTGTGTGGAATTACGAAACATTACGGCCCCGTGCGTGCCCTGCGCGGGGCCGATTTCACGCTGCGGACGGGAGAGGTGCACGCCCTGCTGGGCGAAAACGGAGCCGGGAAATCCACCCTCATGGAGATAGCATACGGCCTTATTCGGCCGGACAGCGGAACGATGGTTGTGCGCGGTCGTCCGGGGCTGCCTCGATCTCCGCGTCAGGCGCGGATGCTGGGGATTGGGATGGTCCACCAGCACTTCACCGGCATTGCCGCGCTCACTGTCGCCGAGAACATCGCGTTGTCAGCCGGATGGGATGTGCGGCCCGCGGTGCTGCGCGCTCGAGTCGAGCAGCTCATGAGACGGGTCGGGCTTGCGATCGACCCCGCGGAGCGAGCCGGCGATCTGACGGCGGCACTCAAGCAGCGGCTCGAAATCCTCAAGGCACTGGCGGGCGATGCGACCATCTTGTTGCTGGACGAGCCGACGGGCGTCCTGGCTCCTTCCGAAGCAAAGGAGCTGCTCACTCTCGCACGGCGCATGGCGGCCGGCGGGAGCTCCGTCGTGCTGATCACTCATCGGCTCGAAGAGGCACTGGCGGCTGCGGATCGCGTCACGGTTCTGCGCGCCGGTCGGGTGACGCTGACCGGGGCTGCGGCCGATCAGAGCGCGGCGTCGCTCACCACCGCGATGCTGGGAAGTGCGCTCGAGTCGGCGCCGGTTCGGCTGAGACGAGAGGCGGGAGACCGGCCGGTCCGGGTGCGCTGCGTCGCGCTGGATATGCTGCGAGAAGGGGGCCACGGGTTGGCGCTGCGCGACGCGAATCTCACGGTTCAAGCTGGGGAGATCCTCGGACTTGCCGCCATCGAGGGGAACGGACACCGCGAGCTGCTCCGCGCGATTGCCGGCGTCCTCCGTCCTCTCAGGGGCCGGGTCGAGTGCGACGGGCCGGTGGCGTTCATCCCCGAGGACCGCACGACGGAAGGGCTCATCCCCCAGCTCGATATGACCCACAATGTGGTGCTCGGCGTGGGACGCGCAGCCGCCTGGGTCCACGGCTGGCGGCTGGAATGGGACAGCGCCCGCGAGCGCACGGGCGCCCTGATCCGTGAGTTCGGCATTCGCGCTTCGACCCCGGATGCCGCGGCAGGCGCGTTGAGCGGCGGCAACCAGCAGAAGCTCGTCGTCGCGCGAGCGCTCGAGCGATTGCCGCGGGTCATCGTGGCCGAGAACCCGGCGCGGGGCCTCGACGTGCAAGCAAGCCGCGTGGTGTGGGAGCGACTGCAGGCTGCGGCGGCCAATGATGTCGCCCTGATCGTCCACTCCACCGACCTGGACGAGATTCTCGAGTGGTCAACGCGGATACTCGTCGTGGCGAAGGGGCGGCTGCTTCATGTCCCGGCTGACAGCTCGCGCGGCCAAATCGGCGCCATGATGCTGGGCAAAATCCCGGCCGACGCTCCATGATGCGCTCCGGAATGGTCATTGGGGCAGCCGCCCTGCTCGTCGGCATCGGGGCTCTCGCGCTCGGGCTCCAGCTTTCCGGTTACGACGCCGGGCTCGCATTGGCCGCTCTGGTTCGGGGTGCCGCAGGTTCGTGGTACGCCATCTCGTCCGCGACGCTGGTTCGGGCGGTTCCGCTCATCATGATCGGCTTGGGAATCGCCATCGCATTCCGGGCCAATGCGCTCAACATCGGTGCCGAGGGCCAGTTCTACGCAGGCGCGATCGCCGCCGCGTGGATCGGCTTGCATCTCGGCGGGTGGCATCCAGCCGCTGCAATTCCTGCGGTGTGGGCCACAGCGGCTGCTGCCGGGACGCTATGGATCGTGCTGCCGGTCTGGCTCAAGCGCCAGTTCGGCGTGCTGGAGGTGATCAGCACGCTGCTCCTGAATTTTGTCGCGGAGTCGTTGGTCAGCTGGATGGTACAGGGCCCTCTACAGGAGGCAAGTCGGATCTATCCGCAGAGCGACCCCATCGCGGAAACCGCTCGGCTTCCACTGTTGCCGGGGACCAGACTTCATCTCGGCTTCCTCCTCGCCCTCGCTGCCGCACTCATCATCCAATACGTGTTTCGCCGGACTGTCTGGGGATTCGAGCTTCTCGCGACGGGGTCAGGGCCGAAAGCGGCGCAAGTGAGTGGCCGGATCAACGTGAATAGGGTGGCTGCCTTTGCGCTTCTCTGGTCCGGCCTCTTTGCCGGACTCGCGGGAGGTATCGAGGTAGGTGGAGTCTCGTACGCGCTATTTCAAAGCCTGTCTCCGGGATACGGCTTCAGCGGAATCGCAGTGGCTCTGCTGGCACGCCTTGAGCCACTCGGCATCGTCCTCACCGGCGTGCTATTCGGAGGTCTGGAAGCCGGAGGGGCGGCCATGCAGCGAGATGCGGGGGTCCCATCGGTCGCCGTGTATGTCGTCGAAGGCGTGGTGATTCTAGTAGTGCTTCTGGCCGAAGCAGTGACCCGGCAGGTGCGGACAACGGTCGCGCTGCCGGATGCCAAGGCCGATCCCACGTGATCGCCGCGATGGACGTCGGCCCGCTGACCGGCTTCCTTGCGGCATCGCTCCGCGTTGCAACGCCGCTGTTGTTGGCTGGAATCGGCGAAACGATCACCGAACGCTCCGGAATCATCAATCTTGGCCTCGAGGGGGCGATGCTGGCCGGCGCGCTCGCATCTGCAATCGGCGCGAGTGCCTATGGTCCCTGGGCCGGTGTAGCGTCGGCCATGGCGGCTGGAGCGCTCGTCGCTGCGGGGTTCGCGGCCTGCGTCGTGTTCGTGCGAGTCAACCAGATCGTCGCGGGAACCGCAGTAACTCTGGTGTGCGTTGGTCTCACGGGGACCATCTATCGGCGGGCATACGGAGCAGCCGGTGTGGGCCTCTCGCTGCCGACGCTCACACCGATATCGGTGCCTGGCCTGGGCAACCTGCCTGTGGTCGGCCCGGTCCTCACCCAGCCGGCGCTCACCTACGTCGCGGTCGGTCTCGTGCCGCTGGTCTGGTGGGGCCTTTATCGAACCCGTTGGGGCCTCGGTCTTCGCGCCAGCGGCGAAGCCGGGCCGCTGGCACGCGCGGCCGGTGTGCGAGTTCGATCACTCCGGTTCTGGGCGACCGTGTTCGGAGGCGCCATGGGCGGACTCGCCGGCGCGACCCTGGTTCTGGCCCAAGTAGGCACGTTCGCCGAGAAGATGACCGCCGGACGAGGTTACATCGCGATCGCCATCGTGGTCCTGGGCCGTTGGCATCCAGGCGGCGTGGCTCTGGCGGCGCTCCTGTTCGGTGCCGTTACTGCGCTCCAGTTTCTCTTCCAGTCGCTGAGACTCAGCGTTCCGTATCAGTTCTTTCTGATGTTGCCGTATCTGCTCACGCTGCTGGCACTGGCAGGTGTGGTGGGGCGGGTTCGTGCGCCCGCGGCGTTGGCCGCGGAGGAGTGAGACGGGGTCTGATCAGGCTTGCGTGACGCGCAACGCATCGCGCGCCTCGAGGATCCTCTTGCGAACCCGCTCGCGAAGGGCGTGAACGTCCTTGACCGTGAGGCCGGCGGTCTCGATTGGCTCGAGCACTCGGACCTCGGCCTTTGCGCGGCCAAACAGAAATCCGTGCTTCGGCAAGGCAGTACCCGTCCCGCTGACCGCGAGAGGGAGAATGGGCACGCCCGTATCGATCGCGAGGCGAAAGGCGCCGTCCTTGAATGGCAGCATGTCCGCCGTGGGAGAGCGGGTGCCCTCGGGGAAAATCATCACCGAGACCCGTTGTTTGAGGACGGTGCGACAACGTTGGAGGGCCTCGACGGCGCTTCGACCTTCGCCCCGGCGCACCGGAATGTCGCCGGCGAGGCGCATGAGCCAGCCCAGCACCGGAACCTTGAAGAGCTCGGCCTTGGACAGCCACTTCATTTCCCATGGAAGGTGGCTGATCAGCAGAATGTCGGCGAACGACTCGTGGTTGGAGACGACCACGTAGGGGCGACGCGGATCGGCTGGCGGCTTCCCGGAGGTCCGGAACCGCCAGAGCGGGTGAAGGGTCGCCATGACCGGCCCGATCCGACGAAAGAGGTAACCCACGGCATAGCGGCCGGGGTCGGAAAGGGTTAAGAGTCGGACTGCGGCCATAAGCGGCATCCAGAGCACGAGGCAGGTGCCAAGGACGAACCAGGCCCAGATCGACGCCAGCGCCTGCCACAACTGCTTCATACGAGCCGAGTTCCAGCGGGGGGTCAGGGGGCCGTAACCTTAGCTGGAGCGGTGAGACCTAGACAAGGGGCAACGTGTCCACTCCGCCGGCCTCTGTGGCTACTGATCGCCTCGCGCGGGCATCGTTCGCGCTCATGGGCCTGTTCATCCTTGCCCTGTTCTACACCATTCACGCAGGCCGCGTCTTCTTTCTGCCGATCGCGCTCGCGATTCTGCTCGACTTTCTGCTGGGCCCCGCAGTCCGACAGATGAAGCGGGTGGGGATTCCGGAAGCAATTGGTGCGGCCCTGATCCTGCTAGCGCTGCTACTGTCCCTGGCAACCAGCGTGTATTACCTGGCCGAGCCGGCCCGAGAGTGGCTCGCGACCGTCCCGTCCAGTGTCCGCCAAGTCGAGTCAAAGATCCGAATCTTTCGGCGGCCGATGCAGCAGGTGAGCCAGACAGCCGAGCAGGTCGAGCGCGCGACCAAAGTGGCGCCCAGCAGCACGCCAGAAGTACAGGTGAAGGGCCCCGGTCTGGCGGAACGACTCTTCGGTACTACCGAGTCGATCATTGCGGGGGCCATCGAAGTCGTAGTCCTGCTCTACTTCCTCCTGGCCTCGGGCGAACGATTACTCCAGAAGATCGCGAGGTTATTACCCCATCGGCGGAATCGCGAAGACGCGGTCGCGATAGCCCGCGAGGCGGAGGCCTCGATCAGCCGATACCTTCTCACCCAAAGCGCGATCAACCTGGGAGAGGGCATCGTTGTCGCGATAGCTATGGCCCTGATCGGGGTCCCGAACCCCCTCATCTGGGGAGCCTGCACGGCCCTGGTCGAATACGTCCCGTACGTCGGCGCGACCGTCCTTGCGGGCGTCCTCACACTGGTGGGCTTTACGACGTTCAGCTCGCCGGCCCAGATAGCGCTGGTGCCGGGCGTGTTCCTCGCGATTGTGGGCGTGGTGGCGAATTTTGTGACCCCGCACGTTCTTGGCCGCCACCTGTTGCTCAGCCCGCTCGCCGTCTTCGTGGGATTGGTATTCTGGTCCTGGATCTGGGGCGTACCAGGGACGTTCCTCGCTGTTCCGCTCCTCGCGACCTTCCGCATCGTGTGCGACCGCGTGGATTCACTCAAGCCGCTCGGGGCGCTGCTGAAGGGATAGCCCCCTTCGTTAACACCGTGCACGGGTTCCCGCCTGAGCTCAACGAGGCGGAGGGCCCGTCCGCTGGGCTCTCAGCGTGTCACCGTTCTCCCGCACCAGGCGAAGCAGCGGGGCGTTCCCCCGGCCCCTCTCGATCGTGATCCGTTCAACCGTCTCGAGCGCGAAGGTGGAATCGTTGAGCGGGATCAGGACGTGCTGCGGATACTGCAAGCGTCGAAACATCAGGGTATCACCACGAAGCGTCAGCGTGCGCTCGCCGTAGGTGCCGGCGTACTGCAACAGCAGCTTTTGCAGCACACGATGGGGGTGAGCCCTTGCCTCCAGTGCTTCGGCCGTCAGCGCGAGCTCGCGCTGTCGCGCCGCATCGGTCGTCTTGGCCGCGATCGCTCGCAATGCGAGAGCGTGGGCGGTGTCGAGCGCACGGTCGGGCGCCACCGCCACGTCGGGCTCGACTCCGACCCGTTCCCATTCTTTTCCGGTCTTGGGGTCCATTACTCGGGTGTAGGAGAGGGAGAGCACGAACCCGTGGCCCGCCGCGAGGAAGGCGTTGTTGTGGCCGGCGCCGGCGGTTCGCTCTCCAACCAGGGTTGCCCGATGGAGGTTGTGCAGCACGAAGGTGAAGTCCTCGCCGGCCGACGCCGTTCCGCGACTGGTGAGAATGAAGAGCGGGACATCAGATCGCTTGGCGCCGGGCACCTTCGCCATCGTATACCGCACGACAGAATCGCCGGCCGAGCGGTTAGTTATCGCTAGAGTCGCAACGCTGTCGGCGTTGGTGAAATGGCTCAAAAGCCAATTGCTCATGTCGCCGCTGCCGCCGGGCATCTCGCGCAAGTCGAAGATCATGGCATCGGTGCGCTCCAGGAGGGCGAGGCCTGCCCCGGTCGCGGCGAAGGCCTCCGGCCCATCGTAGAACCCGCGAACCCTCAGATACCCGACGTTTCCCTCGAGGCGCTCAGCCCGCTCGAGCCCGAAATTGGCCTGCCGCCACTCGGCCAACAGGGCAGGTGTGAGCTCCGGCTCGTCCGGGTCGGGCGGCGCGTCGGCCGGGCGGGGCTTGGGCGTGGCCAACCCGCGACTGCCTGGATGGTCAGTAGGCGCATCCGGTGCATACTGGACGCTCAGGTGGAGGTCGCCGTTCACCTTCCGGAGGTCGC
The DNA here is from genome assembly GCA_035495075.1 of Gemmatimonadales bacterium. Lineage (GTDB taxonomy): Bacteria > Gemmatimonadota > Gemmatimonadetes > Gemmatimonadales > GWC2-71-9 > DASQPE01. The sequence goes on along the minus strand of DATJGL010000213.1, from coordinate 5,535 downwards.
TGGTGAGGGCGTCGGCAAAGCCGGACGTCGTCCCGATCCGGTCGTAGGCGCCCGCAGCGAGACGGTCGCGTAGGCGGGCCGCGATAAGTCGGCCCGTATCGGCATCGACGTAGAACCGCAGGAGCTGGGCGCTGATGGTGTCGACGACAGCCCGCCGGGTCTCGGGGTCGAGCGGTTGCGCCGCTCCGGATTCGGTCTGAGCGGCGGCGCCGCCTCCGGCCACGATCAGGGTCGCGAGCAGCAGCGTGGGGGTCATCGGGGCTGAGGGCACGAACAGCTCCTGGCTTAGAGAAGGGCCTGGAATTGTATACGATTTTGGATACAATATGTTTCGGCATGACACGCCTCACCCCACGCCCCGCGCGGCGCCGGGCCGCCGGCCCGGTCTACCAACGACTCCGCGACTTGATCGTCCGCGGCCGGCTCGGCCCCGGCGCCCGGGTCACCGAGTCCCAGGCGGCCGCCGACCTCGGCGTGAGCCGCACCCCCGTTCGGGAGGCGATGCAGCGGCTGGTGCGCGACGGGCTCCTGGTCCCCGCGAACGGCGAGCACGGGGGCCGAACCCGCCTGGTGGTCGCTCCTATGGAAGTCGAGACGCTGGTCGAGTTGTATCGGCTGGCCGGCGCGCTCGAGGGACTCGCGGCCCGGGCGGCCGCGTCCTTGCCGCGGGCAACCCGGGTCGCGCTGGTACGCCGGCTCGGCTCGGCAGAGCGCGCCTTTCGTCAGGCGGCGGCGGCGCGGCCGCTCGACTACGACCGCCTCTTCCAGCGGCATGCCGCGGTGCACCAGACTGTGATAGATGCTTGTGCGGGGCTCGAGCTGCGCGCGGCGCTGGAGGTCATCCGGCCCCGGGTGGACCGGTTCGAGTGGTATTACGCTCCCCTGGTAGGGCCGGACCTGCGGGTGACGTATCGAGAGCACGAGGCCATCATTCGAGCGGTGCGGCGGGGAACTGCCGACTCGGTCGAACGGGCCATGCGCGCCAACTGGTTCAACGGCGCGCTGCGGTTGGCCCGAGCCTTGGCCGGCCGAGCGGTCCCGCTGCCGGGGGCGACCGGATGAGCTTGGCGGGAGAGGCGATGGCTGTCGAGAGAATGCCTGCGACCGGACGGTGGAGGTGGGTGTGAAGGAGCTGCGTCTCACCGAGGACGAGGCAGGGGCGCTCGCCAACCTGCCGCTGCTGGTCGATCTCGCGCGGGTGCGGCTCCACCGGGGGCGTGGCAACTGGGCGACGCGCAGCTTGCGGGCCGTGGTACTTCGATGCACCGGCGGCCGGGGCATTACGCTGGGAAACCACGTTTTCCTGCCGGACGATTGCTGCGATTCGTTGCCCGTGCTCGCGCACGAGCTGACGCACTGCGGGCAATATCAGGCCTGGGGCGCCGGCCGCTACTACATCCAGGCGATCGCCGACCGCGTGCGCGAGCTGCGGTACCGTCGAGGCCGGGGCGTGAGCCCATACGACTACAGCAACGAGGCGGTCAAGCCCTTCGAGCAGTACGGCATGGAGCAGCAGGGGCAAATCGTGGAGGACTGGTTCCGGGGGTCGAGCCGAGCGCAGGAGCTGATTACGAAGCTGGGAGTCGGTCCTCCCAGAGTGCAAGCACATTTCCATCCGGATCGGCGATCATCGCCATGATCCCCCACGACTGCTGCGTCGGCTCGTTCAGGAAGCGGACTCCTCGCTGGCGCAGTCCGTCGCAATAGTCGAGCAGATCGGGAACGTGAAAAGTGATGCCGGTGTGCCGGCCGACCAGCGCCTTGGCGTCCGGGTGTACGGCGGGGTGCACGCCCAGATGCGGCTCCTGCTCCAAAAACTCGGCTCCGAACGAGCCCCGCTTGCTGAGGACGAGGCCGAGGTCGTCGCGATAGAACCCGATGGCCCGTTCGATATCCTCGACGAAGACGGCCACGCTGTGCATCGCTCGGATCACGCCGACTCCAGGGCCTGGGTGAGATCGGCGATCAGGTCATCGGGATGCTCGAGGCCCACCGACATGCGGAGCAGCCCCTCCGGCGCCCGGGTGTGCGGCCCTTCGACCGAGGCCCGATGCTCGATCAACGACTCTGGCCCGCCGAGGCTGGTCGCGCGGGTGACGAGCTCGAGACGCGCCGCGACTCGCAACGCTTCGGTTCTGCCCCCGTGCACCTCGAATGAGAGCATCCCGCCGAAATCCGCCATCTGCCGCTTCGCTACTGAGTGACCTGGGTGGGACCGGAGCCCGGGATAATGCACCCGAGCGACGGCGTGATGTGAGGCCAGGAACTCCGCCACGGCCGCGGCGTGCTGGCAATGCGCTCGCATGCGATACGGCAGGGAGCGAATGCCCCGCACCAGCAACCAGCAGTCGAAAGGGGCCGCAACAGCGCCGCCGGTGATCTGGATTCCGCGAATGCGTTGGAACAGATCGTCGTCTTCCCGGCCGATCAGTGCTCCATTGAGGACATCGCTGTGGCCGCCCAGGTACTTAGTTGTCGAGTGCATGACCAGATCCGCCCCGAGCTCCAGGGGGCGGGTCAGCATCGGCGTTGCCCAGGTGTTGTCGCAAGCGACCCGCGCACCGGCGCGCCGGGCCAGTGCCACGATGCCGGCAATGTCGGTAACGCGAATCAACGGATTGGACGGCGTCTCCACCCAGACGAGCCTGGTCGAGGCCCGTAAGACGCTCTCGACGGCCCGGAGGTCCGTCATGTCGACGGCGGTATGCTCGAGCCCCCAACGGGCAAACACCTCCTGGAGCAGTTTGCGGGTGATGTAATAGGAATCGTCCGGGACGAGGACGTGCTCCCCAGGAGCGAGTGCTTGAAATACGGCCGAGGTAGCTGCCATGCCGGAGGCAAACGCGGCCGCCCCGGTGCCTCCCTCGAGGGCGGCGAGGCATTGCTCCACGGCGCGCCGATTTGGATTGGCGTCCCGCCCATATATGTAGCCGGCGGGGAAGCTGCCATCCTTGCCGCGCTCGAAGGTGGTGGACAGGTGAATCGGCGGTGTTACCGCGCCGGTCGCCGGATCCGGTCGGTGGCCGGCGTGTACGGCCAACGTCTCGAAGTGCATACGGGTCAGAATAAGGGTGAGAGCGTAGCCAGATACTTGACGAGCCACACGACGACTACCACTGAGCCGACCGTCATTATCGCGATGACCAGCAGCACGCCCGCCAGGAGCAAGCGACTCGCTCGGCGGGTTTCGCCCGGCTGAGCGAGATGCCGGCGAAGCAACGTCATGTTCTTCGAATCCGACTTCCAAGCAAAATCGAAGAGATCGCCGGCGCCGGGCACGACGCCAACCGCCGTATCGACGACGATGTTGTACAACATCCGCAGCAGCACCGCCCGCGAGACCCCGAACCGGACCGCCTCGATCAGAATCCAGGCGGACGCAGCCGCTCCGAGGGCGTCGCCCACGCCGGGGGCGAGCCCCAGCAGGGGATCGATGCCGAATCGCCATGATGTACCTGGGATCGGGAACGCGTTGTCCAGCAGGAGGGCCAGGCGCTCGAGCCGGTCGTACCGCCTCCGTTCAGAAGGCGAGAGTCGAAGCTCGGTACTGTGAACCTCGGGAGCGGATGGGGCGGGCCGAGTCATCGGCGGCCGACCGCCGGCGCGCCCGCCGGCTCGAGCGCCAGCGTCATCATGTGGTCGTTCTGCAGCTGCGAGCCAAGGCGGAAGGTCACGCGTCCGGCTACGGTAAAGCCGGTCTTGCGGTAGAAAGCGATAGCACGCGTGTTCTCCTGCCATACGGCGAGCCACAAGGTGCGCGCGCCTCGGCAGCTTGCCACCTCTACGCAGGCGCTCATCAGTGCCTGCGCCACTCCGTGGCCATGCCACTCTTTGGCAACGTAGAATCGCACCACCTCCACCGGCCCGGGCAGCTCGGTGTTATCCGGGCCGTGGTTCAGATGCAGCAGTGCGAATCCGACCAACAGATTGTCCAGCTCGGCCAATAGGTAAACCAGCATCGGGTTCTCGATTTCCGACGCCTGGATCGCCTCGCTGTACTTGGCCGCGAGGTGCGCGGCCATGTCGGCGGGGTCGTTCGCACCAGCGTAGGTATCGAAGAACGTTCGGGCCGAGAACGCTGCGAGCGCGGCGGCGTCTGCGCGCCGAGCCGGACGGATGGTCGGCGTCACGACTCAGGACTCCGAGACGCAAACGCTGCGCGCAGGTTTCGCCGCATGCCGGTCAGTCCGGGTCGGGTAAAGGCGGTATCGCCGAACTCCTGGGCGAAGCCATCCTCGGTCATCCGGTCAAAGAAGTTCGGATCGGTTCCGCGGAGCCTGCCGTGTGGTTTCAGTCCTATGACCTGTGTCTCAGTGGCGAAGCGCACGTTCCACGGGCATACGTCGTTGCAAATGTCGCAACCGAAGGCCCAACCTCCAAAGCTCGGGGCCAGCTCGTCGGGGATGGGGCCACGGTGCTCGATTGTCAGATAGGAAATGCAGCGAGTCGCGTCCAGGAGCCGAGGCTCCGCGATCGCCTGGGTCGGACAGGCCTCGAGGCACCGGGTGCACCCGCCGCAATGATCAAGGGCGAACGGCGGATCGACTGGCAGTGCGAGATCGGTCAGGATGGAGCCGATGAAGAAGAAGGACCCGATCCCAGGCCGGATGAGCATCGTGTTCTTGCCGATCCAGCCGAGACCTGCGCGTTGCGCCAGCTCGCGCTCGGGGACAGGGCCGGCATCGGTATACGCCCTGGCAACCCGTGCGCCGTGTTGCCGGAGGAAATCCGCCAGCTGCTCGACGCGCTCGAGCGTGACGCGATGGTAGTCACCGCCGCGGGCGTACTTGGCGACGCGGGGTGGCTCGTCGTCCGCCGGCTGATCAGGCGAGTAGTAGTTGTCGAGCACGACGACCGCCGAGCGGGCCGATCGATCAATTCGCTGGGGCTCTTTCCGTTTGCGCGCCTGCCGATGCAAATAGCGCATCGTCCCGGCCCGACCGGTCGCGAGCCAAGCGTCGAGCTCGGCTCCATGGGGCGTGGGGCTCAGGTCCGTGATCCCGCAGGCAACGAAGCCCAAACGTTCGGCCTCTGCCTTGATCTCGCGTGCCACCGCGGATGGATTGACGTGGGCCGCTGGCAGGATCAGATCACTCCACTGGCGGCCGGAACCCGCTCAGTCGCTTCTTCGGGAGACCATGGCTCGGTAATGAGCCGGGCCCCGCGCTGATAGGTGAAGTAGGCCCAGGCCCACTCGATCAGGACCAGAACTCGGTTGCGGAAGCCGATGAGAAAGAAGATGTGGATGAAGATCCACAGCAGCCACGCGATGAAACCACCGAAATGCAGCCGTCCGAGGTCGGCCACGGCCTGTCCCCGGCCGATCACAGCCAGCTGCCCCTTGTCCCAATAGCTGAACGGCTCGCGCGGCTTCCCGGCAAGATCTCGCTGAATCGTGCGCGCGGCGTACTGTCCCATCTGAATCGCGGCCGGGCTGATCGCAGGAACCGCGCGTCCGTTCTCCTCAAACAGAGCCGCATCACCCAGCACGAACACTTCGGGATGGCCCGGGATGGTGCAATCGCGCCCAACAAT
>DATJGL010000212.1:0-10757 GCA_035495075.1 Gemmatimonadales bacterium | reverse complement strand
AACCGTCGCGTCGAGGTGAGCGAACGCCGTGGCAGGGGCCGGGTCGGTGAGGTCGTCGGCGGGCACGTAGATCGCCTGCACCGACGTGATAGAGCCCTTGGTGGTGGAGGTGATGCGCTCCTGAAGATCGCCCATTTCCGTCGCCAGCGTCGGTTGGTATCCCACCGCGCTGGGCATACGACCGAGCAGCGCCGACACTTCGGAGCCGGCCTGGGTGAATCGGAAAATGTTGTCGATGAAAAGCAGCACGTCCTGGCCTTCGACGTCGCGGAAGTATTCCGCGACCGTGAGCCCGGTCAGGCCAACCCGCAGGCGAGCGCCGGGCGGCTCGTTCATCTGCCCGTAAATCAGTGCGCAGGACGCGATCACGCCGCTTTCTTTCATCTCCAGGTACAGATCGTTGCCCTCACGAGTTCGCTCGCCGACTCCGGAGAACACCGACTTGCCGCCATGGCCCTTGGCGACGTTGTTGATGAGCTCCATGATGACGACCGTCTTTCCAACTCCCGCGCCGCCGAACAGCCCGATCTTGCCGCCCTTCACGAACGGGGCGATCAGGTCGATCACCTTGATGCCGGTCTCGAAAATCTGGGTCTTGGGCTCGAGATCGGTGAACTTGGGCGTCTCCCGGTGGATCGGCCACCGCTCGACATCCGACGGGATCGGGGGGCCGCCGTCCACTGGCTCACCCAGAACGTTGAGAATTCGGCCCAACGGCGCGTTGCCGACGGGGACCGTGATCGGCCCGCCGGTATCCACGACCGCCATTCCGCGCACCATGGAGTCGGTACTGCTCATGGCGACGGTCCGCACCTGGTTCTGACCGATGTGCTGCTGCACCTCGGCCACGACGCGTATGCCGCGCTCCTTATCTTCGATCAGCAAGGCATTGTAGATCTCGGGCAGCTGTTCGGGCTCGAACTCGACGTCGAGCACAGGGCCGATGATCTGGACGATGCGGCCGACGTTGCTTTTCGTCTTATCACCGGCGGCCGGACGGGTCGGGGTGGCTGCGGCTGTTACTGCCATGGTCTATTCCATCGGTCAAGGGTGGTTCATCCCCCGGGCGGGAGACCGCTCCCGCGCTTCAGCCCTGCAACGCCGCGGCGCCGCCCACGATTTCAGCGATCTCCTGAGTGATCTGGGCCTGGCGTTGGCGGTTGAAGGTCCGGGTCAGGATCTCGATCAGCTCACCGGCATTGTCGGTGGCGTTTTTCATCGCCGTGCGCCGCGCGCCGTGCTCGGATGCCGCGGTCTCGACCAGCCCCTGGTACAGCATGTTACGCACGTAGAGGGGCAGCAGCCCGGCGAGAATCGCTTCGGCGCTGGGTGCGAGGATGTAGTCCGGCCGAGTTCCCCCGGACCGCTGCTTATCGCTTCGCCGGGGGCCAGGCTCGATCGGCAGAATGCGGAGGGTCGCCGGCGGCGTCGACAACGGGCTTTGAAAACGGGCGTACACCAGGTCAACGCTGGCAACCTGGCCGCCTTCGTACGCGGCCATGACCCGAGCCCCTACCTCAATCGCATGATCTGGAGTCGGCTTGTCGCCGATATCAAAGCGCTCACTTGCGAGCTTCCGACCCGCATACTTGAAGTACCCCGCCCCTTTCTTGCCCACCGCGTAGAGATCAACGGTGTAGCCAGCCGACTCCCGCTGCTCGATGCGGCGGCGCGCTTCCTTGATCAGGTTGGCGTTGAAGCTGCCGCAGAGACCCCGGTTCGAGGTGATCAGGATGACGGCGGCCCGGCTTGGCCCACCTTGGCTGATCGGCTTGGGGGGGCGAAGTAACGGAAACTGGTCGGCCAGCTCGGGAGTGAGCAGATCACCCAGGGTGTCGCGCAATGCCTCGGCGTAGGGCCGGGCAGCGATCACGCGATCCTGGGCTCGTTTGAGCTTGGACGTGGACACGAGCTCCATCGTCCGCGTGATCTTGCGCGTGTTCCGGACCGAGCGGATCCGGCCCTTGAGTTGCCGGCTCTTCGCCATCAGTCTGCCGGGGCGAAGAGAGGCTTGAACGCGGCGATGGCCGCCTTGAGACCCTGGGTGTTGGTATCGTCGAGAGATTTCTTGGTGCGAATGCCGGTGAGAACGTCACCGTGCTTGGCCTCGAGATACTCCAAGAACTCCCGCTCCCACTGCCGGATGTGCGGCACCTGTACGTCGTCGAGGTGGCCGTTGGTCACCGCGTAGATCACCGCCACCTGCTGCTCGACGGGCATCGGCCGATACTGCGGCTGCTTGAGCACCTCCACCAGCCGGGCGCCACGGGCGAGCTGCTTCTGGGTGGCGGCGTCGAGATCAGACCCGAACTGGGCGAATGCCTCGAGCTCCCGAAACTGAGCGAGGGAAAGCCGGAGCGGACCAGCCACCTGCTTCATCGCCTTGATCTGCGCATTGCCGCCCACCCGGCTCACGCTGATGCCGGCGTCCACGGCAGGGCGCACGTTGGAGTAGAAAAGATCGGTTGTCAGGAAGATCTGGCCATCGGTAATCGAGATGACATTGGTCGGGATGTAGGCCGACACGTCACCCGCCTGGGTCTCGATGATGGGAAGCGCGGTCAGCGAACCGCCCGGCTTCTTGATGCGGCGATCGAGCCTCAGGGCATCCGGATCTTCCGAGATCTTGGCGGCTCGCTCGAGCAGCCGACTATGGAGATAGAAGACGTCGCCCGGGTAGGCTTCGCGACCGGGCGGCCGACGCAGGATCAACGAGAGCTGCCGGTATGCCGCCGCCTGCTTCGACAAGTCGTCGTAGACGCAAAGGGTGGCCTTACCTTCCTCATACATGAAGTACTCGGCGATGGCACAGCCCGAGTATGGCGCGATGTATTGAAGGGGGGCGGGCTCGGACGCGGACGCGATCACGACGATGGTGTAATCCATCGCCCCGGCTTCGCGCAGCTTCTCGACAACGGTCGCCACGGTCGAACGCTTCTGGCCGATGGCGACATAGACGCACACGACGCCCTGGCCCCGCTGGTTGATGATGGTGTCGATGGCGATGGCCGTCTTGCCGGTGCCGCGGTCGCCGATGATCAGCTCCCGTTGCCCGCGGCCAATGGGGATCATCGAGTCAATGGCCTTGATCCCGGTCTGGAGCGGCTCTTTCACGGGTTGTCTCACGATGATGCCGGGGGCGACGATCTCGACCGGTCGCGAGACGCTGGTCTTGATCTCGCCCCGCCCGTCCACCGGACGTCCCAGTGCGTCCACCACGCGGCCCAGCATGGCTGGGCCCGACGGCACCTCCAGCAACCTACCTGTCCGGCGGACCTCGTCGCCTTCCTTCAGCTTGAGATAGTCGCCCATGATCGCGGCGCCGACGTTGTCCTCTTCCAGATTGAGCACGAGTCCGGTCACCACGTCGCCGGTCTCCTGCGCGGTGAACTCGAGCATTTCACCGGCCTCGGCCGACTTGAGGCCATAAATACGAGCGACTCCGTCGCGCACCTCCAGCGTGGTGCCCACGTCCGACGTGTCCTGGGCAGCGATATCTGCTGCCTCAATCTCCCGGAGTAGGACTTCCTTGAGCTCGCCGGGACGGAGAGTGGTATCAGTGGCCATGAGTCATGAACGCGAGATGAGAAGACAGGGTACCGCCAGAGCTTGTGAAAATAATCACAATTATCGTGCACCTGCAAGAGTAAATCTACTTAGGACTACCACCTGCTCCGCGTGTTTCCGCGCGCAAACGCCGCCAGAACACCACTAGGCCCCATCGCACCCAAGGCCGAAGGAGCGACGCTGGCGATCCGCCGAACCGTGCCGGCCAGATGGCTGGAGGACGCGAAGTGCAGAACGTTCACGACGGTCGCGATCCGATAGCCGGGATTCTGGAGCAGCTGGGCGGCGCAGGCGACCCGGGTAAGATCGATGACCCGCTTCAGGTTGGGGGCGCCGCCGGCGCCGAATTGACGAGACAGATGCTCCCGGCTGACGGCCAGGTGCCGCGCCAGCGTGAGAGTCCGCATGGGGCGCTCCACCTCCCCCACCAGGAACTGCCAGGCCCGTTGCTGCAGCGACTCCGCCAACCGCAGCATTCTCGGGCCTTCAGCGAGCGCCCGCCGGCGTGCGGTCGTGAGCGACCAGCGCATGACCAGGTCGCCGACGACGGGATCGTCGACCCCCTCGACCGCAAACTCAGCGATCTCCTGCCGCTGACAGTCTACCAGCAGGTCCGCGTCGTCCGGCCGAAACGGAGCGTACCCGAGAATCGGAATAGCGGGGAAGTCGCGTCGCAGACCGGCGACTTCCTCCATCACGCCGGGATGGGGGGCTACGACGATGGCATCGACCAGTCGTAGTTCCAGCGTTCGCCGGAGTCGGCCGATAGTGCGACAGCTGACGATACCGGGCCCGCCCTTCGGCAGGCTTCGCCGGAGGGCAAGTGAGGCAGCGCGACTCTCGAGCAACGTCGCGACCACCGGCACGAGTCAGGCGCCGTCGGGAGACATGCGCGACCGACCCACGCCGGTCGCGACGAGCGTGCGGACCATTTCGCCGGCCCGCTTGAGCACGCCGCGGGCGTTGTCGTAGGAAAGCGCTTCGAGAGCCTGATCCAGGGTTTCCCAGCGGCAAGCTGTGATGCCTTCGTCGACCTGCGGAGCGGGGTCCCCGGTGAGGGACTCGAACAGAAAAAAGTGGCAGTACTTGTGGATGTGGCGGCCTCGAAAACGAAAGTGCCAGTCGATCACGCGGATCGGACCCTGCAGTACCAGGTGATCGAGCCCGGTCTCCTCACCGGTCTCTCGCAGCGCTGCTTGAGCCGGAGTTTCGCCATTTTCCAGGTGTCCCTTGGGAAAGCCCCAATTGTCGTACGAGTCCTTGATGAGCAGAAACTGGGTCCCCAACCCGGAGTCCCGCCGATACACGATGCCACCCGCGCTCACTTCCAGCTCGGCACGTCGCTTCCCCATCAGAACACCGAGACCTTGAAGTACCGCTTCGGATTTGCCTTGACGTCGGCCAGCAGCTCGCGCAGCTCGACGACGGCCCGGCGGGTCTCGACATATAGCGCGGTGTCGGTCGTGAGCCGGCCCAGGGACCCTTCCCCGCTCTGCAGCCGGCTGATGAGTGAATCAGCCGACTGGATGACGTGTACCAGGCTTGCCTGGTTTTCCCGAGCCGCGCTCATCACCGAGCGAAAATCCGAAGCCGCCTGGCGAAGATCCGAGCTCGACGCTCGGGCATTGTTCACGATTTCCTGGAACTGATTCGCGTTGGTGGCGCTGTCCACCCGGGCGACCGTTCTTTCGAAGCCGCGAGCCACACCGGCGAACGCATCCGCCGAGGTGGCAACACTGGCGCTCACGCGATCGAGCCGATCGGCTTGCTGGTTGGTGAACTTGGCGAGGCGATCGGCGATAGTGGTGAGATCCGCCACGCTCCGGCGGACGTCGCGCACAGCTGCCGTGTCGAAGACGCCTCTGATACGCTGGGTCACGTCTGCCACGTCGCCCGCGATGCGGCTGGCCTGGGCGGTCAGCTGACCGATGTCGGGGAGGGTAGCGCCCGGCCATGCGTCGCCGGGCGTCGCATCGGACTCGAGCAAGGCCGAACGGACGTTGGGGTCGTCGGGGAGCGGTTCGAATGGGACGATCTCCGCGGCCCACTCGCCAAACAGGCTGCTGGAGGCCGAGATGACCGCCGGCCGACGCGGCAGTGCGACGTCGTTGTCGATCGTGAGGTCGGCATCGACCCATCCGTCTTCACTGAGTCGTACGGCCTTCACCTGACCCACTTTGACGCCGCGAAGCGTGACCGGGGCTCCGACACCCAGCGCGCCGACCGTGCGAAACCGGGCCACGTGGCTCATCGATCTCTTCCCGACGTTGACGTGGCCCAACCAGAGCGCGCCGCCCACCACGACGGCGAGCGAGGCCAGGGTCGCTAGACCGACCGCGAACTCATTGCCTCGTTTCACGAGACTGACCTCCGCGGGTGCGGCTCGACGTCGTCGGGCCGGCCCTCGATGAACTGACGGACGACCGGGTCGGTGGTCGCCTTGAGCTCCGCCACGGTCCCCACCTGGCGGATTACCCCCTCGTGCAGCATGGCGATGTGGTCGCCGACCGTGAACGCGCTTCGCATGTCGTGCGTCACGACCACGCCGGTGACACCGAGATCGCGGGTCCGTTGCATGAGCCGGTCCATGACCGCGGCAGTGACGGGGTCGAGCCCGGTGGTCGGCTCGTCGTACAGAATGTAGCGCGGCCGGAGAGCGACGGCGCGGGCGATGCCCACCCGTTTTCGCATGCCGCCGGACAGCTCGGCCGGATAGCGCTCTTGCTGGCCGCTTAGCTCCACGGTCTCGAGACTCTCCTCGATCCGGGTCCGGATGGCCGCCTCGTCGAGCCCGCGTTTGACCAGCCCGAGCCGGATGTTTTCTGCGACCGTCATCGAGTCGAGCAGCGCGGCGAACTGGAAGACGTATCCGATCTGGCCCCGGAGCTGAGCGAGCTTGTCACGATCGAGATCGGGGACGTTCTTGTCGTCGACCTCGATCCGGCCGGCGTCCGGCTCGAGCAATCCGACAATGAGCTTGAGCGTGACGCTCTTCCCGCTGCCCGAGCCGCCGATGATGACCGTGTTCATGCCCGCGGGGACCTCGAGCGAGAGGCCGGCGAGCACGACCTTGGAGCCGAAGGACTTGTGGACGCCTTCCAGCCGAATCAAAGCAGGACCAGCGCCCAGAACGCGTCGAGCACCAGGATCGACTCACACCCGAGCACGACCGCTCGCGTGGTGGAGCGACCGACGCCCTCGGCACCGCCTTCGGTGCCCAGACCCTGGAGGCAACCCATGAGCGCAACAGCCGCACCGAAGCTGGCGCTCTTCACCAATCCGAACCAGATGTCCTTGAACAGGTAGAACTGCTTGAGTCCCTTGAGGAACTCGGCCGTCGAGAGGTCCAACACGTTGGTAGCGGTGATCCAGCCCGATCCGACGCCGACGGCCATGGCGAACGAGGTGACGATGGGGAACATGAGCGTAGCGGCGATGACCCGCGGCACGACGAGGTAGGCGTACTTGTCGTAGGCCAGCGTCTCGAGCGCATCGACCTGTTCGGTGACGCGCATGGTACCAAGCTCCGCGGCAATGTTGGCGCCAACACGTCCGGCCAGCGCCATGCCTGTCAGCACCGGACCCAACTCCATCATCACGGTCTTGCCCACCAGGGCACCGACGAAGTAGAGGGGAACCGCACCGGTGAAGATGTAGGAGGAAAGGAGGGCGAGAACGATGCCGGTGAAGACCGCGATGAAGATGGCGATGGGGACCGAATCGACGCCCAAGCGCCGCATCTGCTCGAACAGCAGGGGGCGCCACGTCGTGACATCAGCCAGGGCGCGGGCCGCGTCCGTAGTCCAGCGACCCACCCGTGCCACCAGGCCCGCGGGGTCGGTGAGCCGGGAGGCAAGCGAGATCGACACGTGGGGAAGGTACAGCGGGGGGTGAACGGTGAACAGTGAATGGTGAACGAGCCCACCGCAGCCACCCCGTTCACTCTTTACTGATTACCGTCACGCAGCAAAGCTGGCCAGCGCGCGGCCCACGTCTCCTTCCCGAAGGCGTTTGAGCGCCCGGTCTCTCAACTGCCGGACGCGCTCGCGGGTGACGCCCAGCATCCCGCCGATCTCTTCCAGGGTATGCTCCCTCCCGCCATCGAGGCCGAAGTAGAGGCGAAGCACTCGTGCGTCGCGGGGTGCAAGGGTGCGGAGCGCGCGCTCGATCTCCTCGGAGAGGAACTGGTCCATCGCCTGCTCTTCGGCGTTGGACTGCTCGTCCACGATGAAGCGCTCGATCATGGACCGGTCGCCGTCGGGATCAAGCGGCGCGTCCAGCCGGACATCTACGGTGTTGAGCGCGGCGAGCGACTGTACCACGTCGAGCGCGAGCCCGACCGTCTTTGCGATCTCTTCCGGAGTGGGTTCGCGCCCGAACTCCTGCCGCAGGCTCTCCGCGGTGCGGATGATGCGCGAAAGGTCCGCCGTCCGGTTGAGAGGTACCCGAACGGTTCGGCCGTGGCGTGCGAGGGCGGCGAGAATGGCCTGGCGAATCCACCAGACGGCGTAGGAGATGAACTTCACGCCCTGATCCGGATCGAACTTCCGCGCGGCCGTGAGCAGCCCGACGTTGCCTTCGCCGATCAGGTCGGTGAGCGCGAGTCCCCGGTTCTGATACTTCTTGGCCACCGAAATGACGAAACGGAGGTTGCGCTTCACCAGCTCCTGCATCGCTTCTTCATCGCCGGTTCGCACTTTCCGGGCGATGGCGATCTCCTGGGGCTGGGTGAGGAGCGGGGTCTGGCTTACCTCATAGAGGTACTGATCGAGGATGTCGCGGTCGGCGTCGTAGACGCCGAGACTCTTGGCGGTCTCCCGCTTCCTCGCGCGGCGCGGCTTGGCAGGCGTGGCAGCGAGAATTTCGGCAGTGGTCAGATCGTCGCGGAGGGGGTCGAGCGGCGGGGGCGTCTGTGTAGGCCGCTTGGGCGCGCGGGACTGGGCCGGTTCGCGGCGGGACCCGGATCGATCGGATTTCTTTTTCGCCATGGCTCCTCGTGCCGGCCCGCGCGCGGGGGGAGCGCGCTACTGCAAAACTGCTTGACACCCCTCCGAGCGCGGACTAGGTTGCCGTGCTGCCGCCGCCCCGGGTCGAGGGCGAGCCAATATAACGGGGGCGTAGCTCAGTTGGGAGAGCGCGTGAATGGCATTCACGAGGTCAGGGGTTCGATCCCCCTCGCCTCCATGTCCGCCGGCGGAGCGTCGCTAGCCGGCGAGGCAAATCCCGTCAGGGCGGTTGCGGCGCCATTGTCGCGGCACTAGAATCCTGACCGCTCATGCGGGAATAGCTCAGTTGGTAGAGCACAACCTTGCCAAGGTTGGGGTCGCGGGTTCGAGTCCCGTTTCCCGCTCTGCATGAGTCGGCCGAACATCGTCGCGGGGTGGAGCAGTCTGGTAGCTCGCCGGGCTCATAACCCGGAGGTCGTGGGTTCAAATCCCACCCCCGCTATGAAGGTTGGAGGACACGGAAGCGGGCGGGAGCAGGCGGGAGCAGACCCGCCGTCTCCCGCCCGCTCCCGCCTGGGGCGGTTAGCTCAGTTGGTTAGAGCGCCACGTTGACATCGTGGAGGTCACAAGTTCGAGCCTTGTACCGCCCATGCCGGAGCCGCGCCCCGGGCGCGACTGGGAGGCGCGCTCATAGCTCAACTGGATAGAGCACTTGACTACGGATCAAGAGGTTGGGGGTTCGACTCCCTCTGAGCGCATGCGGCATCGGGGCGTGGCGCAGTCCGGTTAGCGCGCCTGCTTCGGGAGCAGGAGGTCCCCGGTTCAAATCCGGGCGCCCCGATTAGATAAAGCAAAGCCCCGCCACTCTTTCCCTGGCGGGGCTTTTTCTTGCCGAAAATGACTGTCACACAAACTGTCACAAACTCAGGGCTGTCCCGCAGCCATGAACCGTTGTGCGACCGCCTGCCACGGACACGAACCGCCAGCGTGCCGATGGAACGCCTGGATGGTTTCCCAAGCAGTCTGACAGGCCCACTCCGCGACGGCGGGCACGAGCAACTGCGAGGTCCAAACGTGCTCACCAGCCCGTGGCCGGAATCGGGCCGGACTCACGAGCCCGACCCGATTCTGGCAGCCCCCTTGCCTCTTCGCTCAGTCAGCCGGGGCTCTGTCGTGCGGCTGACACCTCACGGCTCTGCCGTGCGGCTGACACCCCCACCCTACGAACATCGCCGCATGTTCGGCCGTGTGTTGCCTCACGCCCGGCCGGTGAGCGCCAGCCGGCGGCTTGCGCTCGCTCAGGGAGCGGTCATGTTTGACCACGGTGCGGGCGAGCGCCAGTGCTGGATGTGAGGAAACCACTGCTTGCGAAGGGTGGCTATCGCGTGATACGACCTCAATCTGACGGAAGCACTGCAAGACGCTGGGTAGGACCATGGGTCATTGGGGAGAGCGGCCGATGCCGAACATCACGAACGAAGAAGTGACCAGGCTCATCGAGAGCGCGGAAAACGTCCAGAGGGAGTTGACTAACGCAGTCAAGGCGCTCAATGAGGATCAGCGGGGCAGTGCGCAGGACGCCTTGGGGGCTGCAACTCGTCAAGTCGTGACGATGAATGCAATCCTGCACAATTATCGGCTGCGTGAGGAACCGGCGGGCTCATAACGGGCGCCGCACGGCGGCCCAGCCCGACGCAAGCCCGTCAGCTGCAAGCGTGGGTCAGGCAGCGCGAGTCCACACTAGGGAAACCGCAGGTAACCTGAAACGACTTCCGCTCGCTGGCCGACCCATGTGCCGGCCGGCTGGATGTTGACGGGCGACGCGCCCGGCAGTCTGCAAGCCTGGGTTAAACCGCCGATGCGTAGCGGATACCTCCCCGCTTGTGGCGGGGAGGTCCATTGTTCCTTTATGTCCCGCTAACAACCGAACAACGATAGACCTCGTTCGTCACGACGAGAGTGATTTCCGGGTTTGGCCCGGCGGCAGCCGCCAGGACCGCCGCTTCAGAGGTGAACTGGTGAGGCGTAAACCCGGCATTGAAAACGATGAGGTTTTGCCGCCACAAGGGATTGAATCCCTCACCCTGGATGGCATTGATCACGGGAATGAAATCCTGTTCCTCATCCAAGTCGTTCGATGCGTAGATCTCGTTGATGCTCGCGTTCTTCCCGATCAGCGAGGCCCCGGCGTTGTCCGGCTGCTGTTTCATATTGACAGTGAACAACTGACCCTCGTAGAAAGCG
>DATJGL010000211.1:0-6118 GCA_035495075.1 Gemmatimonadales bacterium | reverse complement strand
AGCCCGACCTGTTCCGACTGGGTCTTCTTGCGGGATAAGGACGCCATCAAGTGCGGTCCCGGGACCAGCCGTCGATCGCACACACCGGACGAGTTCGTGGATCTGCCGGAAGTCACGGAGGCCCGCACGCTCTACGCCGAGGTCGCGCGGGTGTACTTGGCGGGCGCATGAGGAACGGTGCCGGCCGGACCCGCACGCTCTGGGCAGGAACCGATTCGGACCGCCGCATGCTGGCCTACACCATCGCTGATGACCCCGCCTGGGATGCCCGTCTCCTGCGCTGGGACGTGCTGGGAAGCCTGGGCCACGTCGAGGGGCTGCGAGCCGCTCGCCTGCTGTCCAACCGGGAGCACGCCCGACTCCGGAGCGGGCTCCGACAGGCGCTGCGCTCTGTGGAAGCCGGACGTCTACGGATCGGACGCGAGCACGAAGACGTGCACACCGCCGTGGAAGACTGGCTGACCCGGCGCTTGCCTGGTCTCGGCGAGCGGCTTCACACCGGCCGGTCGCGCAACGATCAGGTTGCCTGCGATCTGCGCCTCTATCTCAAGGATACGCTGCTCACGCTGCACGGCTATGCGCTCGATCTTGCCGGCGCGCTGGTCGGGTTTGCCGCACAGCATCGCGCGGTGCTTTGGCCCGGCTATACCCATCAGCGTCGAGCGATGCCGTCGTCCCCGGCGCTGTGGGCGCTGGCATTCGCCGAGGGTTTGCTCGATACCGCCGAGAGTCTGCCGGCGCTCTGGGCGACGCTCGATCGCTCGCCGCTGGGCAGCGCAGCGGGTTACGGTGCGCCGCTGCCGCTTCGGCGGGAGGCTGTTGCACGCGCCCTTGGGTTCGCCGCCCCTGAGCACGCGGTCACCGCCGTGCAAAACGGCCGCGGCAAGCTCGAGGCAGCGGTGCTGTTCTGGTGTACCCAGCTAGGACACGAGCTGGGCAAGCTCGCGCAGGATGTGATTCTGCTCAGCGCGGATGAGTTCGGGTTCTTGATTATCCCGAAGGAGCTAAGCACAGGATCGAGCATCATGCCGCATAAGCGGAACCCCGATCTCTTCGAGCTTACCCGGGCCCGAGCGGCCGCGCTCGACGGCGATCTCGCGGCGGTGCTTCACCTCAAGTCGAAGCTGTATAGCGGATATCACCGAGACTTTCAACTGCTGAAGGAACCGCTCTTCCGCGGGCTCGACCGCACCGCCGAGATGCTTGGCATGATGGCCCAGGCGGTCCCGCGCCTCGAGGTCGATCGTCTACGGGCACGGGCGGCAATGGCGGGCGACACGTTTGCCACCGACGAAGTGATGCGGAGGGTCGAGCGGGGTCGGGCCTTCAGGTTGGCCTATCGTGAGGTGGCGGCGGACGTCGCTATCGGAAGACGGCTGGCCGAGCCCAGCCAGGCTGAGCTGGTGGCCCGCCGCCGATCCACTGGCAGCCTGGGGAACCTTGGGCTCCCCGGCGTGCGCTCCCGTGTGGGCCGCGCGCGCCGCTGGGGTGGTCGCGAGCGCCGGCGCTTTACAGCGGCGATGGGGCGGTTGGCCGGGCGAAAACGGGGTTTCCGGTGACGGCCGATCGAAAGAAGCGTCACCTGCGCATTCTCGAGCTGATCAGCACGCGCGCGGTGCGCACTCAGGAGGAGCTTGCCGACATGCTCGCCGCCGACGGCTGGGAGGTTACCCAATCCTCTGTCAGCCGTGACATCGCCGTCTTGGGATTGGTCAAAGTGGACGGCGCGTATCGACGGCCTCCGCCGGGGCGCCGGGCGCTAGCAGATCCGGATCAACAACGAATTGCCGAAGGCGTGTTGTCGTGGGACACCGCGGGTGAGACGCTGGTTGTGGTCCACACCGCTCCGGGCGAGGCGAACCGGGTCGCCGTCGCGATGGATCGGCTGGCGTGGCCCGAGGTGGTCGGGACCATCGCGGGCGACGATACGATCTTCATCGCGGTCAAGGACGAGACAGCGCAGCGCAGGGTGACCAGAGCGATACGCGGGCTGCGGGGAAAATGAACGAGGGCGGCTCGATCGAGCCGCCCTCGCTGTTACCGCGGAGAGGACTTCATCCTATTTGGGTGCGATGTTGAACTTCGCCGATGCCGGCTTGCTCACCGTAATTGCCGGCCGGCCGCCTACCGTAGCATTGATCACAATCAAACGCGAGCCCCCCGACTTGTTCTCGGAAAGGTTACCGTAGGTAGCCACGCCGTTCGCATCCGTGGTCTGCGTCGTGGTTCCGTTGAGTACTAGAGTCGCCCCGTTGTTGTTGACGGCCCCAAGTGTGATGGTCACGTTCGGGACTGGCCCGGTTCCGTCCGAACCGGTGGCCAGGATCTTTACGGCCGGCGTAATCACGACATTGACCGTTGTCGAAGTTGGCTGCTGCGTAAAGGTCAGCGTGACATTCGCGACCACTTTGGGCCCGAACTGAGTTCTGATCCCGCTCTTCGTGCCGCCAAGGCCGCCCGGATTCAAGGCGGCCGCCCAGAGTGCCCGGGGGCCGAAGAGGCTCGCACCCATGCGAAGGAGCCGCTGGGCGAACATCGCGGGGCCGTCGGCGTCAAACAATGCCGTGGAAGGCGAGCACGTGCCGGGCACCAAGAATGGTGCGTCCGTGAACGGGAGGAGGCCGACGTGCTCATCGTTGAGCAGGGACGTCGTCGCGCTGTTCGGGTCTATGCAGATGCCCACGATGACCGGCGGGCTGAAGGAGCTGTTGTGGGGAACGGTTTTCCAGTCGTAGCTCGTCGGTGACGAGGAAACCGGGCTGCCATAGACCAAAACCCGAGCGGGTGTGTTGCCCGACAGCGTGCTGGACCACGTGCCCGATGAGAGTCCTACGCCAGAGAACGGCGCGGTAACAGGCCGAGAGAGGACGGGCGCAGCATCTGTGGTGTTGGCGCTCGACGGCGGCTTGACTTTGAAAGCTCCATGTGCCGCCGGGGTGAGCGGGATAGTAAAGTCCTCCGGGAACGTCACCGGGTAGGCCGCCGCCTCGCTCGTCGGATTGTACATGCAGAGGATCAGGTGATTCACCAGATCGGACCCCACGGAGGGAGTCCCAGCCGCATTGTTCGTCACGACCGTGTCGATGTGCGCCATGATATCGAAACCCAAGCCCTTGGCCGCCGTGCTGAAGCTGGCTGCGCCGCTCATCGCAGTCACGATATCCTTGACGACCTGCTGCCGCGGCGGGCTGAAATACGAGTTCGCTAACTGGCTGACATGCGTGAAATCACACCCCGACGATATGCCCGTGATCGTGTGAAACTCCGGCGCCGAGGGAGCTTCCTGCTTCTCCCCGCAGCCGCTCGAAGCTGCGACTGCCATTATTAAGACCACACTACTCGCAAGCCCCTGCCTCATCTGCTCCTCCTCCTGGGTTCCGGCAAAGCCGGTATCGACGCTCGTAGACCGAGGTCGGGTCGGTTGTGACTGCTAGTTTTCCATGCCAACCAGTCGCCGGAAGCGGGGGTCCTCACGCAAAACCATCCACCACCAAGCGTTGGCGCGAATCGAGAACGAGGCGAATCTCTAGGTCAGTCCGTAAAGCCAGCGTGAACCGGGTCTTTCCCAGCGTGAACCGATGGTAGCCCGGTCGGCCGGCTCCGGATCGCCGCGGTGGATTTGGCAGGACCGCACTACTCGTAAGCCCCTGCCGCATCGCCACCTGGCTTCCGGCAAAGCCGTAGCTACCGACCCTCCCAGAGCCGACATCGCGTCGGCTGTGACCGCTAGTTTTCTATGCCAACAAGTCGCCGGTAGCGGGGGTCCTCACGCAGACCTCTCCACCACCAGGTATCGTCGTTCGCCATCGAGGGGCGTTCCTGCGGATTCGTAGCGAGGTATACGCTAATGAGACGCAGCGCCTCGTCCCGATCCCCCAACATGTTGCGGAGCAAGGCCTCAATGTACACCAACTCTCGCGTCGGGTCGACGGTTGCGTCGCTCCGCGAGCGCAAAGCCACACTCCGGGCGCTGTCCGGCAATCCGGCCCGCACCAGAGCCATCGCCACCAATAGCTGTCCCCTGCGCTGTCGAAATTCCCGCTGGTTCGGCGGGTAGAGCTTCACGTTCTGCTCAAGGAGTTGCCAGGCTTTCGAGACATCGGGCTTCTGCCCAGGCAACGCAAGCAACGAGATCTGGCACTCTAGAAATCGGGGGTCGCCCGGAAAGCGCCGGTACGCCTCGTCGCACCAACGCGCCGCCTCAACGCCGTCCTCGAGATCGAGCGAACTCGAGAAGAGCCGCCACAGGATGGTCGGCGCCTCGTTAAGGTACGGGTCCGCTTCGTACGCTCGCAAGGCGGCGAGCTTGCCCTCCGCTGTTTCCGACTTACGCATCAGGAGATGACTTAACATCGCCCATGCGAAGGCTCGGTTCGGGTCTTGTGCGACCGCCCTGCGTAAGTCTGACTCCGCGTCTGCTATCAGCTTAGCGGCTGCAGCGGGTCCTCCGCCAAGGTTCAATACCCACTGCCAGTAACGCAACGTACCCCGGAGCTCGAGGGCCTCGGGATCGTCCGGCTTCAGTTTCAGGGCGGTTTCGGCGTGCTCTAAACCCTTGGCCAGCCAAGTGCTATAGTACGCTTGATCGGACCCGCCCGCTAGGTCGAGCCGGCGATAGGCCAACCAGCCTCGTTGCACCGCCGGGGTAGGCCAGCTCAGATCCAGGGCCTCCGCCTTCGCTAGAAGTGAGTCAGCATGCCCCAGCCGCCGCGCGGCGGAGGCCGTATCGGCCGCCGCCAGAAGCGTTTCGACTGCCTTCGCCTCCTGTTCTGCTTGCTCAACGAGCTCCCACGCGGCTGCGTTCTTCGTCCCAACACGGCTTTCGTGCAGCTTGACCTCCTGCCCGACCTGCTGTCGCAGGAAGATTGAGACCTCCTTGGCCAGGTCATCCTGGAGCGCGAAGATCTCGGTCCGGGGCCGCTCCAAGGTCTTGTTGCCGATCTCCGCCCCCGTGGCCGCGTTCACCAGCGCCACCGTCACGCGGAGACGATCACCCGATTGTTCCAGCGTCCCGGAGACCAGCGTACCCACCTTCAGCGCCCGACCGACGCTATCCGGAGATACGTTCACGCTTTTGTAAGGCGCAACACCATTTCGGGATATTACCTGCAGCCCTTTGACCTGGCTGAGCTCATGGATGAGAGCCTCGGTCAATCCATCGGCAAGGTATTGAAGGGAGTCGGACCCGCCACGGCGCTGGAAGTAGAGCACCGCGAGGCGGTTCGGGTCGGCACCGGCTGGCGCTGTGCTGGCAGCGCTTTCCTTTGCCGACCCCCACCGCCGCCATGCGAACCACCCACTCACTCCCAGCAACACGAGCGCCGCGGCCCCGATGGTCCAAGGCAACGCCCGCCGCCAGGTCGGTTTCGGCTTGGCAAGGGCAGGCATCGACGCGGTGGGCACTTGCCGCGCCGCCGTGCGCGTCGATAGCCGCCCCATGTCGGCTCCGCGGAGCGCCTCGGCGAACGCTCCCATGGTCGGGAACCGGTCCGCCGGAACCTTTTCCAAGCCTTGGAGAACGACGAGCTCTACCGCCTCGGGGATCGAATGGCGAACGATCGTCAGGCTCGGCACCTTCTCCAGCGAGTGCCGGGCGAGAATCGCCATCGGGGTCGGGCCGGTGAACGGAGGCTGGCCGGCCAGCAGCTCGTACAGCACGCAGGCCAGGCTGTACTGGTCCGCGCGCCCGTCGATCTCGCCGCCCATCGCCTGTTCGGGACTCATGTAGTACGGGGTGCCCACTGCCATACCGGTCTCGGTCAGCTTCTGGGCGCCGGCTTCGCTGAAGGCCTTGGCAATGCCGAAATCCGCGACCAGTGCATGGCCGCCCGAGAGCATGACGTTCTCGGGCTTGATGTCGCGGTGAATCACCCCACGACTGTGGGCGTAGTTGAGCGCTTCGGCGCACTCGCAGACGAGGCGGATAGCGTCTTCAACCCCCAGCTGTTTCTCGCGGTCGAGCTTGTCCCTGAGGCTTTCCCCCTCGACGAACGGCATGACGTAGTAGAGCAGACCGTCGGCCGCGCCGGAGTCGTAGAGTCCGAGGATGTGAGGGTGTTGCAGGCCGGCGGCGACTTTGATCTCGCGATTGAAACGGTCGGAGCCAAGCGACGCGGAC
>DATJGL010000210.1:0-5828 GCA_035495075.1 Gemmatimonadales bacterium | reverse complement strand
GCACTGGATGCCGCCTCCCACTCCGGAGTCGTACTACCAGGAGGCAGGCCGTGCGGGCCGGGACGGGCAGCCCAGCCGGTGCGTCATCCTTTGGCACCAGCATGACGCCGGCATTCATCACCGGCAGCTGGATGTCACCTTCCCCAAGGCGGAGCTGGTCGAGCGTGCCTGGACCGACCCGGCGGTCGCGCGCCGTCTGCCCAGCGCAGTCGCGGAATCGGTCGAGCGACTGCGCCGGGAACTGCGCCTCGAAAAGGCACACCCGGCCAAAGCCGGGGCCGCAAAGCCACGGGTCCTCCCTCCTCCGCGTCGCCACCCCTGACGCCACGAAGGACCCACGACCGCCGAGCTGCCGCAAACGGTTGCCTCAGCGCTGCGCGAGCCTGTCCCCGTTGCCGCGCCCGGCCAGTGACTTCAAGACGGAGCAGCCCAATGCCCCCGCTCTCCAGCTCGAACATGGCTGAACAATGGAATCCTGTAACGACTCCGCGCGCGCGCAAGAAGAATCGGTGTATGCAGAGAAGCAGAGGTTCTTCAGCCTGTTTCACGCCGCTGTTAGTGCTCATCGTGGTGGCCGGGTGCGGCGAAGCCACCGGGCCGGGACCCGAACCGGAGCCGCCAGCTACGCCGATGGGGCTGGACGCCGAGTTCGTAGAGGTGGCCCTAGAGGTGCCAGGGTTTGGGGGGCTGTTTATGCGGCGTTCGATCTGCTCTGGCTCAATGGCCGCGATCTGCGCCGTCTTCCACCGTCAAGCAGCTTCTTATCTCGAAGGCTTGTAACCAGACGATCTCCGCGTGGCTTGGTGGGAAACCGCCTTTCATGGTCCGTCTACTATGGACGCGACGCAGTACCAATCCCGCGCCAGCGTGCCCGGGTCGACCCCGAGATCCGGGCGGCAGCCTTGCAGAAACACGAGGCACACCGATGCGCATGCGGAGGAACGTCAAGAACCTGAGCACCGGCGACAAGGTCAAGTTCGTCAGCGCGGTTCTGGCATTGAAGTCCAAGCCGAGCGTGCTCCACCCCGGCGACCCGATGCGGAGCCGGTACGACGACTACCCCGAGGTCCACATGAACGCGATGATGGCCGACGCAGGATGGGCCCACCGTCGCCCGGCCTTTTTCCCGTGGCATCGGGTCATGCTCCTCGCCTTCGAGGACGACCTGGTCTCGATCGACCCGTCCGTCACAATTCCGTATTGGGACTGGGCGGACGCGGCGTCGAATCCGCTGAAACCCGGATTTCTCGGCGGGGACGGGGATCCCGCGGATTCCGACAAGGTCAAGAACGGGCCCTTCGCGCACGATGGTCCCAACGCCTGGACTCTCGTCGTCAAGGACAACCCCGCCGATCCCGACTTCCTGCAGCGTTCCTTCGGGACGGACCCGACGGCGATGTCCCTTCCGACCTGGTCGGACGTTTTCACCGCATTGAACATCGATCACTACGACAGCTATCCGTGGGTCAACTGGTCGTCCGGCGTCCGGACCAACGTGGAGTCCAACCTGCACAACCTCGTCCACCGCTACATTGCGGGAACGATGGGCGGGATGACGTCGCCCAACGATCCCGTTTTCTGGCTGCACCACTGCAACATCGACCGGTTGTGGGCGGTGTGGCAGCGCATACATCCCGGCGCTTCGCCGTATCAGCCCGCGACCGGAGCGGCGCAGGGGCACAACCTCATGGATGCGATGATCTTCAGCGACGGGACGACGGCGCCCTGGGGCGGAACGTTCACACCTTCGAGCGTCATCGATCACCACGCGCTCGGGTACCAGTACGACGACGAGCTCGTGTTTCCGAAGGCCAAGCTCCCGCTGGCCTACGTGCGTGTTCTCTTCGGCGTGATCAACGATGCGCCGGGGGTGGTGATCGGGCCGGATGGTAAGCCCCACCCGGTGCCCGGACCCGAACCGTGGATGCGCCTCTCCCGTGGCGATCGGAACGATCTGGCCGCTCTGGCGATCCACCAGGCTGCCAGTGCCATGCCCGACAAGAGGGTCGCCGCGCAAATACAGAAGATGGCGGCTAAGGTCCTCTCTCGGGAAGGCGGAAGGCTCCTTAATCAGAGGGGCGGAAAGCTGGCGAGGTAACCCGTTGAGAGTCGGCGGCGCCCGTAAACGGACGTCCCGGCGCGGACTTTCCTGCGGACTTCGCTGGTGAGAGGGTCCGCTCGGCGATCCTATTACCGCCCGGGCGGCGCGCGTCCTTGCCCCTCAGAACAGGGCGGCGACCAGCGGCAGGATTTCCCGCCGCATCGTCCGGTTCCCTCACCGTCTCGTAGTCCGGCTCATCCGGGGTCATCTCGGGCATCGCCTACCAGACGACCCCAGGTGCCCAGACAGAAGCCGGTGCCGCGTATCTCTAGCACACATCTGACGCAGTGCCCGCTGGGCCATTGCGGGACGGAGACTTACAGTCAGCCGGAGGTTTCCCAATCCACTGCGGGTCGTCTCTCCACCCCCGCTCCCATGTGTCAGAACCGTGCTAGACGGAGGGGCGGGGCAGGGGAAGCACCGACAACAGGCCCTCGGGTTAACCGTTGGATTGATGGCCTGTTGTCGGCTATGGTGGTCTCATGTGGGAGGCGGGCTCACGACTCAAAATCCACCGGGGGCAACCCCGTGCGAGTTCGACTCTCGCCTCGGGCACTCTAGAGCAGATAACGAGTTAGGGGCTCGCACTTCATGTGGTGCTGAGCCCCGTTTTTTTGATCCAGTGTGCCACAGCGTGACGGAATCGGACCGAAGACCCGCGAATTGAGCCCGCTATGAACAGTAGCTCCTCCTACAAGTTCCATCTGCCGTTTTCAATTCAGTCGCAGTACGGGATTAGCGGTCTGACCAGCCCGGTCCCGATTCCTATGTCCAATCTCCACGCATCTCTCGGCACCGAATCTCATGGCTATGCAATCACCGTGACTGGCTTTCCATCGTCGGACTCGGCATTCCAATTCCTGCCCCAGGCTTGGCTTGGCCTGACGGCTGTGATGCTCGAAACGAAGGCTGCGTTCTCGGCTTCCACGCTCGTGCGACCGGGGCGGCCGCTAACTGTCTCGAATCCCTCGTTGCTTCCAAACTTCCAGGGGCCGAGCGTACTGGTCGACGAAGGCGAACCGAATGTTGTCCCCGAAGACGTGCCCCTGCTCACTGTGGGTGTGGGGAGTTCGACGGTATCCGTCGGCTTGTCGACTGATACGATTATCGCGGCCTTGGCGAGAGGGATGACCGATCCGAGGGCATCGGTGCTTTTCGGCGACGCTCGGTTTCGAACCGCGGTCGATCTTTTCGCAGGGGCGGCGTTCGAGTCTTCCAAGCCCGCAAGGCTTCTGACCTTTGCGATGGCCCTTGAGGTCTTGACGCCGCCAGTAGATAAACATTCCGTGGTCCAAGCGCTGATCGATGGGTGGCTCGCAGAGCTGACCCAGGCGAAGGCCTCTTATCCCGAAGGCTCTCCCGAAGCAGATGCACTTGAGGCGCTTGAGCGGGAAGTTCTGGTCAGACGGCACGCCTCAATTCGCTGGCGCATCCGGCAATTCGTTACTGACGCTTTGTCAACCATCGGCGACCCGGAGGCGGCCAACCTCGCGAAGAGGGCTGTGCAGGCCTACGATGCCCGCAGTAGACTGGTCCACGATGGCTCCCTCCTTGATGCCGTGGCCGATGTCGCCATCACTGATCTGCGAACCGTCCTTGAGCGGCTGTTTTCGGTAAGGCTTGCCTAGCTGATGGCGACAACGACCCGAGGTGTAGTCGGCCCTGGCTCCATCGGAGCGAGCCTCGCCACTCCCTCCCGCAGGTCACGGCATACGGCGCGCTATGAAGCTCACGGGTCCAGGAACAGCCGGGCCTGCTGCACGAAGGAATCGTGATACTGAAACAGCGAGCCATGGCCGGCATCGGGATAGACCAGTAGCATCGCGTTGGGAATGTGCTCGGTCAGGGCGTAGGAGTTCCAGACCGGAATCATCATGTCGCGCACGCCGTTCACCGCCAAGCACGCTGCGTGATCCCGCGGTGCTTGGCGAAGCGCTCCCCGTCCCACGGGACCCCACCCTCGGCCGCTTCCCTCCCCGATCAGGGAGCCCAAAGACTACTCTCGCCGGGAATCGTGTCTCGGTTGCTCTCACCCGATCTTGCGCGGCGTCTCGGGCAGGATCACACGACTACAGGAGAGCACCATGGACACACAATGGAAGATTGGCGCGGCCGCCCTCGCGGCCGTGATCGCGGTTGCGGGAGCGGTAGTGGCCTGCAGCAGCGACCCCAGCGACCCCGCGGCGCCCCAAGCCACGATGTACGTGGCGCGGATGAGCGGCACGAACGAGGTCCCGCAGATCACCGGTAGTGCCAGCGGTACCGCGACATTCACGCTCACGGGAAAGACGCTCAGCTACGTGGTCACCGTGAGCGGCCTGTCAGGCAATGCGGCGGCCTCGCACATTCACTCGGCCCCGCCAGGGTCGAACGGTGGGATCGTCGTCCCATTCAACGCGGCAGGCGTCCAGTCGGGGCAGGTGGCCTCGGGGACGGTTGATCTCACGCAGCCGATCTCCAACGGCACCACCAGCATCTCTGGAGACTCGCTGCTGACGCTGCTCAACAACGGCCTGCTTTATACCAACGTGCACACCGCGGCGAACCCCGGCGGAGAGATCCGCGGGCAGATCACCCGCGCCCAGAGTTCGAACGGTTATTGACGGCGCGGGCCGCCCACTCACTCGACGTGGACGAGTCCGCGACCCAGCGCCACCCGCACCGCCTCGGTGCGGGTGGCGACTTTCAGCTTGGCAAATACGCTCTTCAGATGGATCTTCACCGTCTCGTCAGTGCGTCCGATAGCGAGCGCGATCTCCTTGTTACTCAGCCCCTTCGCCATCAGCCCCAGCACCTCCAGTTCCCGTGTCGTAAGGCGGTCGCGCTCATTATGTCGCGCCAGGCTGGCTGCGACGGCCGGCGGAATAACCCACTCGCCGTGGGCCACCGCCCGGACGGCAGCGATGACCTCAGTCATCAGCATGTGCTTGAGCAGATACCCTCGTGCCCCAGCATCGAGCGCCCTCCGAACGTCCGCATCACCCTGATAGCTCGTGAGTGCGAGGATCCGGGCGTCGGGAAACTCGGCGGTAATTCTCTGGGTGGCCTCGACACCGCCGAGCACCGGCATGCGCAGGTCCATCAGCACCACGTCAGGACGGTGCTCGCGATAGAGCGCGATGGCCTGCTCGCCGGTGTCGGCTTGGCCCGCAACCAGCAGGTCATTTTCGGCGAGGATGACGGCCGCGAGTCCTGCGCGCACCGCGGGGTGGTCATCCGCGATGAGGACCCGTATGCGGTCAATGCCAGCCGAAGAATGTTGATGCTCGGACACTGAGTCTCTCGCAAAGGGTTCAAGAAACGGTCTCGAGACTGGTCTAGCAATTCCCCATTCGGGGGAGAGGCACGCCTTACCCGTGCACCCCGGCCTCTGACGCCGTGCGGTCGGGTATCCGGACCGCGATCGTGGTGCCCTGCCCGGGCGAGCTCCGTATCGTAAGCGTGCCGCGCAATTCGGCGGCGCGTTCCTTCATGCCGAGCAGTCCCCAGTGTCCACCGTACGCCCGAAATTCCGGATCTACGTTGAAGCCCTTGCCATCGTCCGAGATGGTGAGCCTTAGGTTGCGCTCCCTGTACGCGAGGCGCACGCGAATCGAGCGTGCGGCGGCATGCTTGATCGTGTTTACGATGGACTCCTGCAGGATGCGCGTTGCCGTTGCCTCTACTTGGGCCGCGAGCGGTCGCTCGACCCCCCACAGCTCGAAGTCCAATGTCAGATCGGTGCCCC
>DATJGL010000209.1:0-7631 GCA_035495075.1 Gemmatimonadales bacterium | reverse complement strand
TCTTCGGGCCCGGGATGCCTGGAACAGGGGGGATGCCGAATGGGACGTCAGGGCGGCGGTGCAGGCGCTCGAGCACGCCGTGGCGATCGACTCCGCCTTTGCCCCGGCGTGGGCGCTCCTGAGCGTGTGCAATGCCTTCATCTACTGGCAGCACTGGGAGCAGACCCCTCGCCGCCTCGAGCTCGCTCGATCGGCTATGGAGCGTGCGACGGCGCTCCAGCCTGACGCGCCGGAGACGCACCTCGCGCGGGGCTACTATCGCTACTGGGCGTTTCGCGATTACTCCGCTGCCCTCGATGAGTTCGAGGCTGCCCTCCGGAGCCGGCCCGAGGATGCCGACATCCTTCAGGCCATCGGTCTGGTTCAGCGGCGACAGGGCCGCTGGGCGGACGCGCTTGCGACATTGGACCACGCCAGCCAGCTGGAGCCTCGAGGCATCGGGCTGATAGACAACGCAGCCGAAACCGCCTGCATCATGCGGAGGTATTCACTGTGCGCGCGGTACGCAGACCGGATGATTCGCATCGCTCCGGAGGATTGGCAGGGCTACTTCAGCCGCGGGAGGGCCGAGGCACTTGCCCACGGGGACCGCGCGGTGGCAGGGCACATGATGCATGAGGGACTCAAACGAGGCGACCGGCAGCGCCTGCTCGCACTCGCGTGGTTGTTCTTCGTTCGGTTCGGTGCGGCTGAGGATCTGGACGCGATACTTAGCTTGCCTGTCGGTGCCTTCGTCTCCGACACGATGAGCTATTACAGTAGCAAGGCCGACGCCTGGCGGCTACGGGGCGATTCGGTTCGAGCCCGCGCATACTACGACAGCCTGCGAGCGTTCGCGGAGGAGAAGATCCGTCGGCAGCCACAGGATGGTGACGCCCAATCGACTCTGGGATACGCTTACGCCCGTCTCGGCCGTGCAGCAGATGCAGTGCGAGAGGGTCGCCGTGGGGTCGAGTTGCTCCCCCTGTCGCGGGACGCTTACGACGGGTCCTCGCGACTGCTCGACCTGGCTACAATCTACGCGGTGGTCGGCGATCGGAAGGCCGCCATCGACCAACTCCGCGCCCTATTCCAAGTCCCCGCATGGGTCTCGCCCGCGTGGCTGCGGGTCAATTCGGACTGGGATTCGATCCGGGACGATCCCGGCTTCCAGCAGCTCGCCAATCAATCAATTCCGCCCGACTCCCAGTAAGTCAGGCACACACTCGGATCCTCCACGGCCCGCTCACGCTTTTTGGCTGGCTCACCCGGAGCGGGACTGATATCGTTAGAGGTCCCCCGTTGTAGAGGCCGTTCAGCTGCCCGAACTCCGCGAGCGCCTGCAGGCTGCGCTCGGTGACGCGTACCACCTCGAGCGAGAGCTCGGGGGTGGCGGGATGAGTCGCGTCTTTGTGGCCGAAGAGCGCGGGCTCCACCGGCGCGTCGTGATCAAGGTCTTGCCACCCGATCTCGCCGCCGGGATCAACGCCGACCGGTTCCGGCGGGAAGTTCAGCTCGCCGCCAGTCTCCAGCATCCCCATATCGTCCCGCTGTTCGCCGCAGGCTCGGCGGACGACCTGCTCTACTATACCATGCCGTTCGTGAAGGGCGAGTCGCTGCGCGAACGGCTCGCTCGGGAACGCGAGCTGCCGATCGCTGACGCAGTGCGCATCCTGCGCGATGTGGTCGATGCGCTGGCATACGCCCATGGCGAAGGTGTGGTTCACCGCGACATCAAGCCTGCCAACGTGCTCCTCTCGGGAGGGCACGCGCTAGTTACCGATTTCGGCGTCGCAAAGGCGATTTCGGATGCGGCGCACGGCTCGACCCTGACCTCCGCCGGCGTTGCCCTGGGGACGCCAATGTATATGGCGCCGGAGCAGGCCGTCGCCGACCCGCACGCCGACCATCGGGTCGATATCTATGCAGTAGGCGCCCTCGCCTACGAAATGCTCACTGGCCTGCCCCCCTTCGCCGGTTCTTTGCCGCAGCAGGTGCTCGCCGCGCAGGTCACCGAGCCGCTGGAGCCGATCCTGCGGCGGCGGGCAGCGATTCCACCCGCGCTCGCTGCCGCGGTGATGCGCTGCCTGGAAAAGCGTCCGGCGGACCGGTGGCAGACGGCCGAGCAGTTGCTCCATCAGCTTGAGCCGCTCGCAACCCCGAGTGCCGGAACGGCTCCCCACACTGCGGCAATGGGGCCATCGGAGATCGCGCCGGTGGAATCCAGCCCTACTACTCCGTCTGCCGCTCTCTCTCCAGCTGGCGTGCCACCGGTCCGGTTCAGCCGCTGGCGCCGGCTCCTCATCGCTGCGGCCGTTCTGGTTGCGTTTGGAGCCGGATACGCGGTCATCGCTCGCCGCCGTGCCACGGCACCCCCCAGCACCGGAGTTCCGGAGCGGACCTCGCTCGTCGTGCTGCCGTTTGAAAACCTCGGCGCCCCGGCCGACGGATACTTTGCCGACGGCATCACCGAGGAGATCACCAGCCGCCTTGCGGCAGTGCCGGGTCTCAAGGTCACCTCCCGTACAACAGCCATGCAGTACAAGGGTGCCAAGAAGAGCGTGCGACAAATCGGAGAGGAGCTGGCCGCCGCGTACGTTCTCGAGGGAAGCGTTCGCTGGGAAAAGGCCGGTGGAGAGAACCGGATTCGGGTCACTCCGCAGCTAATCCGGGTATCGGACGACAGTCATGTCTGGGCCGACCGGTATGACGCGGTGCTGGCAGAGGTGTTCCAGGTGCAGTCGACCATCGCCGAGAAGGTGGTAGGCGCCCTCGGGGTGGCGCTAGGCGAGCCGGCGAAGCAGGCGCTCGCGGCGCGGCCCACCGAGAACACCGCCGCGTACGAACTATTATCTCCGGGCCCGGGAGAGCTGGGGTCGGAGCGATTATGAGCGTGACATACGGGCGGGGGTGCAGGCGCTGGAACAGGCGGTGGCGCTCGACTCCAACTTTGCCGCCGCCTGGGCGCTGCTGAGCATGTCGCACGCCTTCATCTATTGGCGGCACTGGGAGTGGACCCCAGAGCGCCTGGAGCTTGCCCGGTCGGCCATGGAGCGGGCGACGACACTCCAACCGCATGCGCTGGAGACGCGCCTCGCGCGAGGCTACTATCGCTACTGGGGATTCCGCGACTTCGTTGGCGCACTCGAGGAATTTGATGCCGCACTCGGGAGCCGGCCGGACGACGCCGAGACTATCGACGCCATAAGCCTAATCCAGCGTCGCCAGGGTCGCTGGGCCGAGGCACTGGCCACGATCGCACACGCGGGCGACCTCGAGCCGCGCTCGGTGGACATTGCGGGCCAGGGTGCCGAGACCGCCTGCCTGATGCGGCGGTTTTCGGACTGCGCGCGCTTTGCGGATCGGCTGCTTCGAATCGCTCCCGACGCGGTAGATGGTTACTTCTACCGCTCGCTGACGGCGCTGGAGTCCCGAGGCGGGGCGACAGCCGCTCAGCGAATCCTGCACGAGGGGCTCGGCCGGAGCAACCCGCGGCGCCTGCTCGCTTTGGCGTGGTGGTTGTTCCTCGCGCTCGGCGCGCCCGAAGATCGCGACGCCGTACATAGTGTGCCGCTCGACGCCTATGGGTCGGACACTGTGGCCTATTACGACGCCCAAGGCCAAGCGCGGCTGCTTGGGGGCGATTCGGTTGGAGCCCGGCCTTACTTCGACAGTCTTCGGGCAATCGTTGCGGAGAGGGTCCGCCGGCGCCCCGAGGATGAGGTTGCGCACGGCACCCTCGGATATGCCTATGCCCGGCTTGGCCGTCGCAGCGAGGCGGTGCGCGAGGGCCGGCGCGCAGTGGAGCTGCTACCCCTGTCGAAGGATGCGTACGATGGAGCGTTCCGAATGAGCGACCTGGCGGTGATCTACGCCTTGAACGGTCAGCGGGATCGCGCCATCGAGGAGCTTCTCGCGGTACTTGCGCTCCCTTCGCCGATCTCCCCGGGTCTATTGCGCGTCGATCCGACCTGGGCTTTGCTCCGCGGCGATCCTCGCTTCCAGCAGCTGGCTAATCAGCCGCTTCCAGCCGAAGACCACTAATCCAGATCCCCACTGAAAGACGAAAGCCGAGCAGTCTCAGACC
Source organism: Gemmatimonadales bacterium (assembly GCA_035495075.1). GTDB lineage: Bacteria > Gemmatimonadota > Gemmatimonadetes > Gemmatimonadales > GWC2-71-9 > DASQPE01. Next base: position 3,565 of record DATJGL010000209.1, on the reverse strand, counting down.
CTAGCGCGCCTCTTGGCGAGGCGGGGATATCACGACGCTGGTTCCTCACCGCGACGGGAGCCGTCGTCGGCGCTGGGCTCGCGGCCGATGCGTGCTCCGTGGAACCCCGCAATGTTCTGCGGAGCCGGCACCAGGTTGCCTTGCCAGACCTCCCAGCCGGTCTCGACGGCATCAAGATCGCCCAGGTGTCCGACGTTCACCTGCCGGCCAACCGCGCCGCGGCCGAGCGGACGCTCGCTATTCTCGAGGCCGAGCGGCCGGAGATCGTCTTGCTCACCGGCGATCAGTGCGAAACCACCTCGGCGCTGAATGATCTCGTTGAGTTCGGGCGCGCCGCCCGGGGCAGCGTGGCCACGATTGCGATCCTGGGGAATTGGGACTACCGGGGGCGTGCGATCGGACTGCTCGCGCGCAGAGCCTACGAGCAGGCCGGGGCGACCCTACTGGTGAACGAGCACACCATTGTGGACGTCCGGGGCGCTCGCCTTGCCTTCGTGGGACTCGACGACATGCTGTCCAGCTCGCCCAACGCGGCGGCCGCACTCGTGGGGCTTCCCCTCGAGATTCCGGCCATCTGGACCATCCACGAGCCAGCATTCGCGGACTACCTCACGCCCGCTCCGACCCAGCGGCCGGCCTTCGTGCTTGCCGGCCACACCCACGGTGGACAAATCCGCATTCCAGGGCTGCCGGCCTTCACGCCCCCGGGCTCGGGTCGCTTCCTGGAGGGCTGGTACACTTCGACCCTCGGCCCGCTCTACGTGTCCCGCGGAATCGGCACAGCGGATGTGCGGGCTCGCTTCCGCTGCCCACCGGAGCTTCCGATTTTCGTGCTGCGGCGGGATGAGGGCGGAGCGAACCCGCTACCCGATCAGCCTGGCCGCTGACCCTCTCCCCTTACTTGCAGTCGACGGTGAAGTGGTCGTGAAACGAAGTCACGACGCCGTTCGCGTTGATCGACACGTGGAAGTTGTCGTGCACCAGGAAATTGTTCCCCGGTCCCTGGCCGATGATTCGGAAGTTGTTGATGTCGGTTTCCTGCTCACCCACGTTGAGATTGAAATGGCTCTGGGTCACGCCGGTTCCCTGATATTTCACCCCCGTTATCGAACCGACGCCGCTGATGCCCTGGGGATCGTCGTGCGTCTTGACGTGAAAGCCGCCATTGCCGTCACTCGTGATGTGAAACAGGTCGTGAAGGTTGCCGGTCAATTCCACGTCTTCGCCCAGGCCACCGTTGGCGCAGGGAATGAAGACGAGCAGGTCGATCGGAAAATTACTGTTCTGGGTAAAGGCAGAGGCCGAGAAGCTGGGGTGCATCGCGGCCGCCGCGGCATCCGGCGAGGTGGCGTCCTGTTGGCAGGCGCCGAGGGAACAACAAACGATCGTTATAAGACCGGGCACAAAACGAGTCATGGCGGCCTCCCGGGCAAGCCCGGAGTCGTGCGAGGAAAGAGGGTTGTAGAAAGGTCAGCTGGGTAGAGGCTACCGCCGTCCCGACGATGCCGTCAAGGGAAGCGCTATTCCACGCGGGCCAGGTTATAGAAGGCACGCCACGCACGGAAGAGCTCGCAGAAATCCGCGTGGGTATAGCTGACGGTGATCGCGCTCAACCGAGTCGACCCAGGGACGAGCTCGGCGTAATCGGCCTGGTACGAGAAGGTGAAGTCCACTTCGATGGTGCAGGGGCTGGGGGGGACCCAGGGGCGGTGCCGGCGGCGCAACGCTGCCGCGACCCCGTCGCGGATGAGGCGCAGAGCGATTGAAGGAGCCACGCTCCGGGCAGCGTGGCGGCTCACGGCGTCCTTGACGATCACGGTTTCGACTTCCGGGCCCAGCAGCTCGCGCGCTTCCTCCGCAGTGGCGCGATCCCCGCTCACCAGCGCCACCGGAACCCCGTACGCGCCTGCAAGGGCGGCGTTGAGCCCCAGCTCCCCCATCGATCGGCCGTTGAGCCGGACGTCCCGGATAGCGTCCATGATGGTATGGTCGAGGATCGCTCGGGCGGTGCCGGCCCGGGCGTGATAGCCAATGAAGAGCGCGGCGTCGAAACCCGCTTCTATGCCCTCCATCATGGAAAGCCGTTTGGGACCCCCGCTCAGGAGCTCCACCCCCTCGTGGAGGTCCTCTGGGAGGAGATTTCTCATCTCCCAGTGACTATCATTTACCACGACTTGCGTCGCGCCCCCGGCGAGTGCCCCCTCGACGGCGGCATTGGCCTCGCCGGTCATGAGCTTGCGAAATCGGGCATATTCGGCGGCACAGCGGGGATCGACCGGGTTGGTTTGGTCCTCGTGGACGACGCCTGCGACGCCCTCCATATCAACCGAGATGTAGACGCGCATGAAGACTCCTCGAATGATGCTCCAGCTGGCTCCCCTAGGGCTCGCGTTACTGGCATGCGCACCGCCGGGCGGCCGGGCCGCCGGTAAGACACTGGAACAAGGGCGGATCTACACGAATTGGCTCTACGACGCCGAATACGGCAAGCTCTGGGCGCGGTTTACCCCGGAGTTTCAGCGTGTCTTCGGCAGCGCGGCGGAGCTCGGGGCCTTCGCGGGCCGTGCGGTCACGACTCTGGGTAAGGAGCAGCGCACGGTGGACGAGCACGTCGCTGAGCTCAAGCCGGAGCGCGTCTACAGCCGTACTGCCGCCTTCACCGCCGCGCGCCAGCCGGTGGTGATAGAGTGGACCCTCACCAAGGACGGGGCGGTGAGCGGGCTGGCGGTCAGGCCAGCCCAGCCGGATAGTTCGACGGCAACCGCAGAAACAGAAAAGCGTTAACAGTGATCAGTGAACCGGGAGGACCGACATAGGTCGGAGTCGCCTTTTCGCTTTTCACTGTTCACGCTTTTTCAATAGACCCGGCCTCCCAACGGGACCTCCCTCTCGACCGCCAGCAACACCACCTGTCCCGCTTCGTTGGGCAAGCCGAGCACCAGGACCTCCGACGGCACGCCCGCGATCATGCGGGTCCCCAGATTCACTGCGGCCACTACTAGCCTCCCCACCAGCTCCTCGGTTTGGTACACGTCGGTCAGCTGCGCGCTCGAGCGCTTCTCGCCCAGCGGCCCGAAGTCGATCCACAACTGATAGGCCGGCTTCCGCGCCTTGAGGTTGGGCTCGGCGCGGGTGACTCGACCTACTCGGAGATCCAGCGTCTGAAAGGCTTGTAGCGCCCCGGCGGCAGGTGCGGTCACGGGAGCAGCTCCCCCCGAAGGACGGTCACGGCCTGGCCGCTCAGGTGAACCCGGTCTCCCACCAGCGTCACCTTCACCAGCCCTCCCCGCGGCGATGCCTGGTAACCCACCAACGACGTCTTGCTCAGCCGTTCCCCCCAAAGTGGGCCCAGCGCGCAATGGGCTGACCCGGTAACCGGGTCCTCCGGAATGCCGACGGCGGGACCGAAGAACCTCGAGACAAAGTCGCGGCCCGGGGTGGCCGAGCGGCTCGTGACGATAACGCCCCGGCCCTTCAGCTCCGCCAGCAGACGCATGTCCGGCGCCAGGCCGCGCACGGTCGCTTCCGAGTCGACCTCCACCAGATAGTCGAATGGGGTACGACC
>DATJGL010000208.1:0-15841 GCA_035495075.1 Gemmatimonadales bacterium | reverse complement strand
GACCGCTCCTCCGGCCGACCACTGGTCGGTCGCGACCGGTTTCTCCAGCACCACCTTGGCGGCGTTGAGCTCGACCTGATCATGGAACCGATCGTAGAGCCGGCCTACGATCGTCGCGCCGCTGTGCCGGGTCGCGTAGGTATACGACGCCGTCACGAAGCCGCTGATGTGCACCGGCACGGCCGCCGGCCCAGCTGGCGACCCGCTATCGGCTGTCGCCGTGGCCGAATCTGTGGCAGCATGGGCGGAGTCAGGTGATTGGGCCGCAGCGGTAGCCGTGAGAGCTCCCGCTACTGTCACTCCGGTTAACCAACGCAATGGGAGCATGCGCCTATTCATCCTTAAGTGAGAACGCTTCTACTAGGGGTCGGACACGCCCAGCCCGCTTACTGCCGCTTCTCATCGTGGTCTTGCTCGACCGGCCTGATTTTGAATGCTCCGGCCTTGCCTGCCTCAGCCCCTTCCGAAATGCCGGAGCAATCTGTGAGGGCTCCCGTTAGGGCGGCACAAAAAGCCGGGCAGGGAGCGTGAAGGTTTTGTTAAGGCCAACGTCCGTTTGACTTCGGCCTCGAATGACGGATAGCTTGCTCCCGGCTGTTGCACCCCCCTGCGTCGGGACGTCAGGTGAAGAGGATTGGCATGCTTGAGGCACAAGAGATTCCGGCCAAGCTCAGCGAACTCATTCGCCCGGCGGACGTTCACCTCGAGCTACTCGGCGTTTCGCAGCACGAGGTGTTGCGCGAACTGGTATCGCCTCTCGGCCTGGACGCTGCGAATTCGGAGACACTGCTAAAGGTGCTGCAGCGGCGAGAGTCCATAGGCTCCACCGGAGTGGGGCATGGTGTCGCGGTCCCGCACTGCCGCACGGCGCTGGTGGACCGCATCCGGATTGTGTTCGGCCGCCAGCTTCAAGGCGTGCCGTGGTGCGGAGCCGACGGCGAGCCGGTCCGGTTTTTCTTCCTGCTGGTCGCTCCTCCAGTCGAAGTTTCGAACGCGTATCTACCTGTGCTCGGCAAGGTCGCCGGTTTCGTCAACGGCCGGGAGAGCCGCCAGCGCCTCGCCGAGATCCACTCACCGCAGGAGTTCCTCGACCTGATTGCCGCCGCCGGGGTCTAACTTCGGCTCAAGACGGCAAGCTGGGGACCCCTCGCGACCCATGCCTTCCTCTACCATTCTCGTGATTGACGACGAGCCTCAGATCCGGCGCGTGGTCAAGAACGCATTCCAGGCGGCCGGCATGAAGGTCCTCGAGGCCGGGACCGGCAGAGATGGGATCGATCGCGTTGCGGCGGAGCGGCCCGATCTCATCATCCTGGACTTGGGACTGCCCGACATCACCGGAGCCGACGTGTGCCGGGAAATTCGCAAGTGGTCGCCTGTCCCGATTCTGGTGCTCTCCGCGCGCCACTCAGACGAGGAAAAGGTGGCTTTGCTGGACTTGGGTGCGGATGACTACGTCACCAAGCCGTTCAGTACTCCCGAATTGGAGGCCCGGGGGCGGGCCCTTCTGCGTCGCATCCCCGCCGTCGGTGGAAGCGTTGTCATCACCATCGGCGATCTCGTTCTCGATCAGACAGCGCACCGGGTAACTCGCGACGGTAAGGCACTTCATCTGACCCGGACGGAGTGGGAGCTGCTGCGGGTCCTGATGAGCAACGCCGGACGAGTCCTCACACACCAGCAGCTGTTTCGCGATGTCTGGAGTGGACGCGCGTTCGGCGATGCGCAACAATACTTGCGGGTATACGTCGCCCACTTGCGACGCAAGATCGAGCCCGACCCCGTTCGGCCTCAATACATCCATACGGAGGCCGGCGTGGGGTATCGCTTCGCTACGGCGACGGAGGTGCTCTCACGCGCTTGACCACCCGGAGCCGGATCTGGCTCGCCTGGCTGGCCGGCTTCGTAGCCCTCGCTGCCATGACCGGGATCATGCTCGCGTTTCAGTCCCGGCTCGACAAGGCTCATACCGCACTCATTTACCTAGTCGTTGTTCTCGGCGGCAGTGTGCGGGGCGGGCGACGGCTTGGCCTCGCGCTGGCGGCGTCCGCGTTTCTCCTTTTCAACTGGTTCTTCCTGCCGCCATACGGCACGTTCACCATCCGCGATCCGCTAGACTGGCTGGTGCTGGTTGCGTTTCTGATCGTGAGTGCGGTAACGGCCGAGATGCTGCACCGCGAGCAGATGAAAGCTGAAGAGGCGCGCCGGCGCGCGGAGGAAGTGGACCGGCTCGCGGCACTCGGTGCCGAGGCCCTCAATGTCGCCCGAGCCGACGATGCGCTGGCCGCCATCAGCGCGGTCATTCGCGATACTCTGAAGCTGGCCGAATGTCGAATCCACGTAGCTTCGCCGGAGGAGACTGACGTCGGATCGCTCGACCCCCTGGTCGCGTGGGCCGCGCGTAGCGGGCAAGCCGTCTTGCGGCATGCCGACGGCACCACCGGCCTCGCGCCCGGCGGACGGCCGTTTGAGCTGAGCCTCGAGGGGCCCTCCGGGGTCAACGCGTTGCTGATCCCGCTTCGCGTGCGGGAGCGAACCGTCGGTGTCCTCGAGCTCGTGGATGAGCGCGGAATCGCGCTCGATCCCGGCCAGCGCAGGTTTCTCGCGGCCTTGGCTTACTACGCCGCGCTCGGCGTCGAGCGCACACGGCTGGCTAGCGAGGCGGATCGGGCGGCCGTGCTCCACGAAGCCGACCGGTTGAAGGATGCCCTCATCGCGTCAGTCTCGCACGACCTGCGAACTCCACTCACCACAATCAAAGCACTGGCGCACGACCTTCGGGCGAGCGGCGATGAGCGGGCCGTGACTATCGAAGAAGAAGCGGATCGGCTCAATCACCTAGTCGCGGACTTGCTGGATCTGTCGCGTCTCCAGGCCGGAAGCGTCCCGCTCCATCTCGAGCTGAATGCGGTCGATGACCTGATCGGAGCGCTGCTGCAACGGGTGTCCGCAGCCCTCGATGGGCGGCAGCTGAAGGTGACCTTGGACGACCAAGGGTCGCTCTTGGTCGGCCGCTTCGACCTGGCGCAATCGCTCAGGGTGCTGGTGAACCTGGTCGAGAATGCGCACAAGTACGCGCCTGCCGGGCTGCCGATCGAACTCCGCGCATGGCGAGACGACAAGCATCTCTCCATCGCCGTGAGCGACCGCGGCCCCGGCGTGCCAGCGGACGAGCAGGACCGGATCTTCCAGCCCTTTTATCGGCCACCTGGGAAGACCCCGGACGTGGGTGGCGCCGGCCTCGGGCTCGCGATCGCGCGTCGCCTGGCAGAAGCCCAAGGCGGTGCCCTCTCCTACGAGCCGCGTCCTGGAGGAGGCAGCACTTTCACCCTCCGGCTTCCCGGCGCCGACGTCACAGAGGCGGATTGTTTGTGAGATCTTAGCGGTCATTCCCCCCGTGTTTGTGCCTCGTTTATCAGCCGCCCGTTATCCTTGTGCCGTTTCGGTCCTGCGACCCCGTGTCCACGGAGTGACAGATGATGGACCTGCTCTATGTGTTGGCCACCCTCGCCTTCTTCTGGGCGATGACCGCCTACATCCGCGCCTGTGAAGCGTTGGGCCACGATTCCGAGAGCGTGGAGGACCGCTCCTCATGAGCCTCGAGAACTGGATCGGGGGAGTGCTCTCCCTGGGACTCCTGCTCTATCTGTGCTACGCGCTGCTTCGGCCGGAGAAGTTCTGAAATGACCGCGAACGGCTGGCTCCAGATCGCCTTCTATTCGGTGCTCCTGCTTGCGCTCACCAAACCGACGGGCGTGTACATCCTCAAGGTGTACGACGGCTCCTTGCGCTGGCTCGCGCCGCTCGAGCGGTGGTTATATCGGCTTGGGGGTGTCGATCCGGAGGAAGATCAGCACTGGACTCAGTATACGAGCGCGATGCTCATCTTCAGCGCGGCATCGATGCTGCTCACGTACCTGGCTCTCCGACTGCAGCATCTCTTGCCTTTCAACCCTCAGCACTTCCCGGCGGTGGTTGACCGGCAGGCGTTCGAGACTGCGGCGTCGTTTACGACGAACACCAATTGGCAGTCGTACTCGGGCGAGTCAACGATGTCGTACTTCTCGCAGATGAACCAGCTCGCCTTCCACAACTTTGTCTCCGCCGCCGCCGGTATGGCGGTCGCTATCGCACTAGTCCGCGGCATCGCGCGGCGCTCGCCGGGGAGCCTGGGCAATTTCTGGGCGGATCTGGTCCGCGGCACCTTGTACCTGTTCCTGCCGCTCTCGGTCCTCTTCGCCCTGATTCATGTGCAGCAGGGCTCGATCCAGAATTTCCTGCCTTATGTCGACGCGCACACCCTGGAGGGCGCCAAGCAGACGATTGCAATGGGCCCCGTCGCCAGTCAGGAGTCCATCAAAGAGGTCGGGACCAATGGCGGCGGCTTCTTCAACGGGAATTCGGCCCATCCGTTCGAGAGTCCCACTCCGCTGACGAATTTCCTGCAGATGCTGGAGATCTTCCTGACCGCCGCCGGGCTGACCTGGACATTCGGCCGCATGGTGAAGAAGCAGGCGCACGGCTGGGCCCTCTGGGCAGTCATGTATCTGCTGTTCTTTGGTGGGGTCACCACGGCGTACTGGGCCGAGGCAAGCGGAAACCCGATTCATGCTGCTCGGGGTGTCGACGTGGTCGCGTCGGCGACCCAACCTGGCGGCAACATGGAAGGCAAGGAGGTTCGTTTCGGTATCGCCAATTCTGCCCTGTACGCGACGATCACCACCGACGCATCGTGCGGCTGCGTAAACAGCATGCACGATTCGTTCACCCCGATTGGCGGGATGGTCCCGCTGGTCAACATGCAGATGGGTGAGCTGATCTTCGGGGGAGTCGGGGCCGGCCTTTATGGCATGCTCATGATGGTCCTGCTCACCGTGTTCATCGCAGGGCTGATGGTCGGCCGAACGCCGGAATACCTAGGCAAGAAAGTCGAGAGCCGCGAGGTGCGGATGGTCATGCTCTACGTGCTGGTATTCCCGCTGGTGATCCTGGTGGCCACAGGCCTGTCCATCGTACTGCCAGCCGGGCTCAAGGGACTCAATAATGCCGGACCACACGGCCTCACCGAGATCCTGTACGCCTTCACGTCGACTCCCGCCAACAACGGAAGCGCGTTCGCCGGTCTGACCGGCTCGACGTACTACTACAACACGATGTTCGGCTTCGCGACCCTGATCGGCCGGTTCGCCATGCAGGTTCCCATGCTCGCAGTCGCCGGCTTTCTGGCCGAGAAGAGGATCGCACCGGAATCGGCCGGAACATTCCCGGTGACGACACCCCTCTTCGTGGTTCTGCTGATCAGCGTGATCCTGATCGTCGGCGCGCTCACCTTCTTTCCGGCATGGTCGCTGGGCCCGATCGTGGAGCATCTGCTCATGCAGAGTGGGAGGCTCTTCTAGTATGGCCCTCACCAAGCGGCCTCTGTTCGACCCGCCAATCGTCCGCCGGGCGATCCGGGACTCGTTCGTGAAGCTGGCGCCCGCCCACATGGTCCGAAACCCGGTCATGTTCGTGGTGCTGGTGGGAAGCATCTTCACGACCGTCGTCCTGGTGCGGGAGATCGTGCGCGGTGCCTCCGATGTGGGGTTCATCCTTCAACTCGCTCTCTGGCTCTGGTTCACCGTCCTGTTTGCGAACTTCGCGGAAGCGATGGCCGAGGGCCGCGGCAAGGCTCAGGCCGACGAGCTGCGGCGGACGCGCCGCCAGACGCAGGCCAAACGACTGCGCAACCCGCCCGACCTCCGCAGCGTCGAGACGGTCGCATCCAGCAGTCTCAGGTCAGGAGATGTGGTGGTGTGCACGCCGGGCGACGTGATCCCGGGCGATGGCGAGGTCGTCGACGGCGTAGCCTCGGTCGACGAGTCGGCGATCACCGGCGAATCAGCTCCCGTCATTCGTGAATCCGGTGGCGACCGCTCGGCGGTCACTGGCGGCACCAAGGTCCTCTCGGACCAGCTCGTCATCCGCATCACGGCTAATCCGGGCGAAACTTTTCTCGACCGGATGATCGCGCTGGTTGAAGGCGCGGCCCGCCAGAAGACGCCGAACGAGATCGCCCTCACGATCCTGTTGGCAGGCCTCACCATCATCTTCCTGCTCGCGATTGCGACTCTGCAGCCGCTCGCGGTGTATAGCGGGGGCGCGGTCGCGGTCTCGATTCTCATCGCGTTGCTGGTGTGCCTCATCCCCACCACGATCGGGGGCTTGCTCTCCGCTATCGGCATTGCGGGAATGGATCGAGTGGTCCAGCACAACATCATCGCCATGAGCGGCCGAGCGGTGGAGGCCTCGGGCGATGTGAACACGTTGCTCCTGGACAAGACCGGCACGATTACGCTGGGGAATCGTCAGGCGGTCGAGTTCGTGCCGCTGCCGGGTGTCACGCTCGAGGAGCTGGCCGATCGCGCCCAGCTGGCGTCACTGCCCGATGAAACTCCCGAAGGGCGCAGCATTGTCGTGCTGGCGAAGGAGAAGTACGGACTTCGGGGCCGGACCCTCACCGAGGACGGCCGGGGGAATCAGCAGCAGCCGACCTTCATTCCGTTCTCGGCCGCGACCCGGATGAGCGGCGTGAACATGGACGGAGTGCAACTGCGCAAGGGAGCCGCCGACGCGATTGCCCGCTGGGTTCAGCAATACGGCGCGGAGGTTCCTCAGCGCCTGACCCCCTCAGTCGAGCAGATTGCTCGCTCGGGCGGCACTCCGCTGGTGGTCGCCGAGCACACCAGCGCGTCCACTCGGGTCCTTGGCGTCGTCCACCTCAAGGACGTCGTCAAGGGCGGTATGAAGGACCGCTTCGACCATCTCCGGGTCATGGGCATCCGCACCGTAATGATCACCGGCGACAACCCGCTCACGGCAGCCGCCATCGCCGCCGAAGCCGGGGTGGACGACTTCTTGGCCGAGGCCACGCCGGAAGACAAGCTCGCCCTTATTCGGAAGGAACAGGCCGGAGGCCGAATGGTCGCGATGACGGGCGACGGAACCAACGATGCGCCCGCATTGGCGCAGGCCGACGTGGGGCTCGCGATGAACACCGGCACCCAGGCGGCGAAGGAGGCCGGCAATCTGATCGATCTCGACTCAAACCCGACCAAGCTGATCGAGCTGGTCGAGATCGGAAAGCAGCTGCTCATTACCCGGGGTTCGCTCACGACCTTTTCGATCGCGAACGACGTCGCCAAGTACTTCGCGATCATTCCCGCGATGTTTGCGGCAACCTACCCCGAGCTCAACGCGCTCAACATCATGCGGCTCCACTCGCCCACGTCAGCCATACTGAGTGCGGTGATCTTCAACGCGTTAATCATCATTGCTCTGATTCCGCTGGCGCTCCGCGGCGTCCGTTACCGGCCTGCTGGTGCCGCGGCGATCCTTCGCCGGAACTTCATTATCTATGGCATCGGAGGCGTAATCGTTCCCTTCATCGGGATCAAGTTTCTAGACGTACTCCTCGTACTCCTCCGGCTGGTGTGACCATGATCGGCAAACATCTTCGCCCCGCTGTCGTCCTGACCCTGCTGCTGTGCGCCATCACGGGCCTTGTGTATCCCGGCGTGGTGACCGGCCTCGCACAATTGCTCTTTCCCCGCCAAGCGAATGGCTCGCTCATCAGGCTCAACGGCAACGTCGTGGGGAGCGAGCTGATCGGGCAGCGCTTCAGTGCGCCCTTCTACTTCCACTCCCGGCCATCTGCGGCGGGCAGCGGCTACGACGCGACCGCCTCGGGCGGCACGAACAAGGGGCCGACCGATCGGAAGCTCGCCGATACGCTCATCACGCAGGCAGTGGACAGTCTGGTCCATAACGATGGGGCCAAGAAGGGGGAGATTCCGAGCGACCTCGTGACCTCATCCGCCTCCGGGCTGGATCCGCACATTTCGCCCGCCAGCGCCGCCCTGCAGGTCGCGAGGGTCGCCCGCGAGCGGAGCGCCGACCCGCAGGCTGTCCAGGCCTTGGTCGACCGTCATACTGAGGGGCGGCAGTTCGGTTTTCTGGGTGACCCGCGGGTCAATGTCCTCCTGCTCAACCTCGCGCTCGACAGCGCCTTTCCTCGTCCCTCGGCACCCCACTAAGCCGGGCTCTCGGCCGAGGCCGCCTCGCGCGCCGCGGGAGCCGCCTCAGCCGGCGCCCTTTCTCCCAGGGGCAAGGTGAACCGGAAGACGGCCCCGCCCCCGGGCCGATTGTCGGCCCAGATTCGGCCTCCGTGGGCAGCCACGATGCCCCGGGAAATCGTCAGCCCAAGTCCGGCGCCCGCCCCAGGCGCCTGATCGCGGGTCCGATAGAACTTTTCGAACACGAGCCCTTCTTTCCCCTCGCGAAGCCCCGGGCCTCGATCGGCGACGTCGACGGTCACGGCCTGCCGGTCGGCGCGGGCCGAGATCTCGATAGGGGTGGCGCCGGGGGCATGTTCGAGCGCGTTCTCGATCAGATTGATGAATACCTGTTCAATCAGGAGCCCATCGATCGGCACCGGCGGCAGATCCGGCGGGAGTCTGGTGATCACGTCCCGGCCGCCCAACCGATCGCCCAGCCGGATCAGTGCGACTCCGATCACTTCCTCGAGCGGTTGCAGCTCCTTCTGAACCTCGAGCGCACCGGTCTCGAGCCGGACCATGTCGAGCAGGTTGGCGACCATCCGGCTCATCCTGCGTGAATCGTCCAGAATGGCCCGTGCCATCTCGCCGCGCCGTTGATCGTCTCGCGCGATGCCCTCGTCCAGCAACCGGTTGGCGGCCGCTTCGATGCCGGCCAGGGGCGTTCGCAAGTCGTGAGACAGCGAACTCAGCATAGACGTGCGCAAGCGCTCCGCCTCGGTCTCAAGCCGGGCCCGTTGCGATGTTGCGGCCAGTCGGACCCGATCGAGCGAGGCCGCCACCTGGCCGGCGAAGGTCTCGAGCAGTTGCCGGCGCACCGGGTCCCTGAATCGGCCCGGCTCGTCCGGCCGCACAGCTACCACGCCGACCGTGCGCTCGGAGACTCGCAACGGGAGGTAAAACCACTGGGCGGCGGGTAATGTCGATGTTCCCACGCCGGCTTGTTCTCCGTGGTCGAACACCCATTGCGCGACGCTGATCTCCTTCTCGTCGAGACTCGCCGCGTCAAGCGCACGATGGAGCCGCACCATGCCCTCCTCGTTCGGGGCGAGCAGGATGACGTCGGTGTTGAAGGTGTTCCGGAGGTGCCGCACGGCGGCTCGGACGATGTCGTCCTCCCGGCGAAGGACCGCAAGCTCGCGGCTCATCGCGTACAAGGCCGCGGTTCGCTCTTCCCGCTCGCGGGCCGCCTCCGCCTGCTCCCGGATGCGCACGGTGAGCCGACTGATCACCACCGCGATGACCAGCATCACGCCGAAGGTGAGCAGATAACGCGCGTCGGAAACGGCGAAGGTGAAGTAGGGCTTGACGAAGCAGAAATCGAACGTCGCGATGGCCAAGCATGACGCGAGCAGCGACGGCCCCTGTCCCAACCGCGACGATACCACGACGACGCCGAGCATGTACAGCATCGCGATATCGATGGTCTGGAAATGTCCCCTGACCAGCAGGCTCAGCCCCGTCACCACCAGCACGACGACGGCGCCCTCGGCGTAGTCTCTGAGCCTACCTCCCGGCGGCCGGGCCAACGCCGGGCGCGGACGCCCCTCGTCGGAATCGCCCGTAACGACGTGGACGTCGATCGTGCCGCTGCCCCGAACGATTTCGTCGAGAATCGAGCCCCGAATCCGGTCGCGCCAGCGGGAGTGGGTCGGTTTGCCGACCATGATCCGGGTCACATTGTGGTCCCGCGCGTACGCGAGGACTTCCTCACTCACGCGATGCCCGCTGAGTGTCACGGCTTGGGCCCCCAACTGCTCCGCCAGCCTCAGGTTCTGAGTCACCGCCTCCTGATCGGCACGGGAAAGGCGCGGGTGGGCTGGAGTCTCGACGTAGGCCGCTACCCAATCAGCTCGGAGCCGTGCCGCAATCCGGGCAGCCGCGCGGACGATCCGGGCCGTCGCCGGGTTGGCGCCGACGCACACCAGGAGACGCTCCCCCGCCGGCCAGGTTTCCCGGATGCCTTGCGCCTGCATGTAGCCGCGCATTTGCGCATCGACCCGGTCCGCCGTGCGACGGAGCGCGAGCTCCCGCAGCGCGATCAGATTTCCTTTCCGGAAGAAGCGGTCCAGCGCGCTCGCCGCCTGATCGGGGACGTAGACCTTCCCCTCGCGCAGCCGCTGCTGCAGGACGTCCGGCGTCACGTCCACCAGCTCGACTTCGTCGGCCTGGTCGAAGACGGAGTCGGGCACCGTTTCTCGGACCGAAACGCCGGTGATCTGCGCGACGACGTCGTTCAGACTCTCGAGATGCTGTACGTTGATCGTCGTGTAGACGTCGATGCCGGCCGCGAGCAGCTCGTTCAGATCCTGCCACCGCTTGGCGTGGCGAGACCCGGGCGCATTGCTGTGAGCGAGTTCGTCGAGGATGAGGAGAGCGGGATGCCTGGCTAAGGCGGCATCGAGATCGAACTCCTCGAGGACGGTACCGCGGTAGTCGACTCGACGCCGAGGCAGAATTTCGAACCCGGTGAGCAAGCGCCGGGTGTCCTCCCGGCCGTGGGTCTCCACCAGTCCGATCACGACGTCAAGACCGGTCGCTCGCTTGGCGATGGCGGCCTCGAGCATTCCAAACGTCTTGCCGACGCCTGGCGATGCCCCGAAAAACACCTTGAGCTGCCCGCGCTTGGCGCGGGCCTCTTCGGCGCGAACGTGCTCGAGCAGGGCGTCCGGATCAGGGCGTCGAGCCATCATCTCAAAGCTAATGCCGGCGCGGGCATCAGAAATGCGGAGGCCGCTTCCACCTTCTCCGGAAACGCATGAGCCAGCCGACCGTCCTCCTCTTCGATTTCGGCGGAACCCTGGATGCCGACGGCGATCGCTGGGCCGTCCGCTTTCACTCGGCCTATGCCGCGGCCGGCGGACGACTTGGCCTGCGGGAGTTCGAGGTCCTCTTCCGCGAGTCCGACCGCCAGCTCGAACGCGACCCCGCCGTCCAGACGATGGGGTTCCGGGCCATGACGATGGCGCATGTCGACCTGCTGCGGCCGCTGCTGCCGGACGGCAGCTCGGTCCACCTGGGCGGTGTGGCCGAGCGGTTCCACCGCGACTCGCTGGCGATGGTGGAGCGGAACCGGAAGACGCTCGAATGGCTCCGCGACCGGTACCGGCTGGGCGTCGTGTCCAACTTCACCGGCAACCTCGACCGCTGCCTCACCGAGCTGGACCTGCTCCGCTACTTCTCCGCCACCGCTGACTCTCTGCTTCTCGGATGGGCCAAGCCTGATCCTCGGATCTTTCAGTGGACGCTGGAGATACTGCAGACGGAGCCCAGCACCGCCTGGATGGTGGGCGACAATTTCGAGAACGACATCCGGCCTGCTGCCGCGCTCGGGCTCGGCACCTGCTGGCTCGCACATCCCGACCGGCCGTCACCGAGCCAGTCGCTCGGCTGCGGCCGGATCGCCCAACTCACCGATCTACCAGCTTTCCTCCACACATGCATGGACTGATTCTCGCAGGCGGGGAAGGCAGCCGTCTCGCCGCCGACGGTGTTACCGCTCCGAAGGCTTTGGTCCCGGTCGGAGGCGTGCCGCAGCTCGTTCGGCTGGTACGCAGGTTCGAGGACCTCGGCTGTCGCTCGGTCACCTGTCTCGTGCGCGAGGGAGTCGATCTCGAGCCGATCGCCACCGATCTTGAGCGGCTCCGCATTCCTTGTCTCGTCAAAGCCTGCCGCACTCCATCCTCGCTTCACACCCTGGTCGAAGGGCTGGCTGCAATTCCGGAAGGACCGGTGTTTTGCACCATGGTGGACACGGTCATGCGGTCGTCGGACTGGAGCCGCCTTTATCACGGCGTAGAACGCCGGCTCGCGGCCGGCGCTGACGCCGTACTTGCGGTGACGCCATTCGTCGACGACGAGAGCCCGCTATTCGCTGCCGTGGATCAGGACGGACGAGTCGTCGCGATCGGTGATCGGCCGACCCAGCCGGCGATGGTCACCGGTGGAGTGTACGGGTTTAGTGCCGGAGCACGCTCGGTTGCGAAGGCAGCGGTGAACGCAGCGGTCGAGCGGATGCGCACCTTCCTCCGCGCGCTGGTGCTCACCGGTCATGACGTGCGCGCGGTCGAGATCGCGAAGATCATCGATCTGGACCGCCGCCGTGACCTCGAGCTGGCGAATGCGTGGCAAGACTCCTGCGAGAAGAGACGCCCACCGATGGGCTGAGCCGCTACCGAGGAGACAGATTGTCGCCAATTCACGAGCGAGTGGGACATTGTGTCGCGCTGTACCGCAAGCCGACCTACTCGCCTCAGCAGCACTTAGCCAACGACGCAGCGATCATGGATTCGGTCGTGCAGTCGCTCGAACACAGGGGTTGGCGCCTCAACCGGTGTTCGGAGGCTGACCTCGAAGAAAACGCGGTTCCTTCCGCTGACCTCTACCTGAACATGTGCCAGGGTCCGGCTGCCTCGGAGCAGCTGGTGAAACTCGAACGCGCCGGCGCGATGATGGTCAACACGCCGAGTAGTGTCCTCGCGTGTCATCGACATCGACTGGTACGCCGCCTAAGTGGAAGCGGCATCCCGTTTCCCCGGACGCTCATCATCCCGACTTGGCTGGCCGCCGACGATGCACGCGCCTTGTCTGACTTCGTTGGAGTGCACGCAAGCATCTGGATCAAGCGCGGTGACGTGCACGCCGAAACCAGCGAGGACGTAGTGCTGGCCCGCGCAGATCAGGTGCTCGCTGCATTGGCTCGCTTCGCCGTGCGTGGCATCGGTCGGGTGGCGGTCCAGGAGCATGTTCGAGGACCGGTGATCAAGTTCTACGGCGTTGCGGACCAGGGCTTCTTCCGATTTTACGACTCGAAGTTAGGACCCAACGGCCCCACGCCCGTCGTGGACGAGCCGAAGCTCCGTACCATCGCGTTTGAGGCCGCGCAGCTTCTCGGCCTTCAGGTGTTTGGGGGCGATGTGGCGCTGCCCTCGCCGGATCACCCGGTCCTGATCGACCTGAACGATTGGCCCAGCTTCGCGCCATATCGCGCGGAGGCAGCGCTGGCCATCGCCGACTTCGTACATCGCCGCGCCCAGCACGGAGTCGCCGCATGACCGCGCTCGAGTCGTTGCTCCAGATTCCGGGCCCGCGCTCGCGAGCCTGTTTCGATGCAGAAGCTGCGTACCTGGCGCCGGGCACACAGAGTGTCGCGCTGTTCACCAAGCTCACCATGGAGCGGGGCGAAGGCGCCGTGCTCTACGATGCCGACGGCAACCGGTACATCGACCTGCTGGCCGGTGTGGGTGTGGCGAGTCTCGGCTATGCTCATCCGCGATACGTCGCCGCGATGCAGCGGCAAGTCGCCCGCATCCACGTGGGGAGCTTCACCTCCGAGCATCGGGCCGCGCTGGTTCGGCTGATCGCTGACCTCACACCCGGCGACCTCAACCGGACCCAGCTCTACTCGAGCGGCGCCGAGGCGGTCGAAGCCGCGGTCCGGCTCGCCAAGTCCTTTACGGGCAAGACCGAGATCGCCGGCTTCTGGGGCGGGTTCCACGGCAAGACAGGCGGCGTACTGCCGCTGCTGAGCGGGAATTTCAAGCACGGGCTTGGTCCGCTGATGCCAGGCGCGTACTCGAGCCCGTACGCCTCGTGTGCCCGATGCGCCTTCGACAAGACCTTCCCTTCGTGCGAGTGGCACTGCCTCGGCTTCCTGCGCCGGAAGCTGGAGCTGGAGACGACCGGCGATCTTGCCGCGATCCTGGTTGAGCCGATTCAGGGCACCGCCGGCAACGTGGTACCGCCGCTGGGGTACCTGAAGGCGCTGCGCCAGCTGGCCGACGAGGTAGGTGCCCTGCTGATCGCGGACGAGATGATCTGCGGCTTTGGCCGAACCGGACGAATGTTCGGGGTCGAGCACGAGGGGATCGTGCCCGACATCATGCTGGTTGGGAAAGGGTTCGGCGGCGGGTTCCCGATGAGTGGAGTCATCGCGCGCGAGTCGGTCGCGTTCGCGAAGCCGTGGGCCAACCCCAGCGGCAGCTCGTCGAGCTACGGCGGCAATCCACTCGCCGCGTGTGCCGCCCGCACCACCATCGAGACAATTCTGGAGGAGGATCTCGTCACCCACAGCCGCGAGGTGGGCGGGCGGATGCTGGCCGAGCTCCGAAGCTGGGAGGGCGAGCTGCCGATCGTGAGCGACGTGCGCGGCCGCGGACTCATGATCGGGATGGACCTCGTCGTTCCCGGCACGCGCACTCTGCTCGACAAGAAAACGACCCGCTGGATCTTCGACACGCTGCTTGCCCGAGGCGTGCTCGCCATGATCTACAATCCCGAGGTCCGCATCAATCCGCCTCTGGTAATCTCGGAGGAGCAGGCGATGCAGGCCCTGGCCGTTCTCAAGGATGTCCTGAGTGAAGTCACCGAACGCGCTCGCCGCTAAGGGCGAGGTCGTCGAGGAGTGGATCGACCTCCGCTTCTTCCGCCCGCTGGGGTTCTGGATCGCAAACGCCCTTCGCTCCACACGGGCCAGCCCCGACCAGGTCACGATCGCGAGCCTGGCGATCGGGCTCGTCGGCGGCCACCTGATGTTCTACGCCAGTCCCACGCTCAATGCGATCGGCGTGGCCTTGTTCGTTCTCTCGGACGTGTTGGACAGCGCGGACGGGCAACTGGCCCGCATGCGGGGAACGTCAACCCGCTTCGGCCGGATTCTGGATGGCGTGGCGGACAACCTCCGCTTCATCAACCTGTACCTGCACCTCCTGGCTCGATTGGCCTTCGCCGGGTTCGGTTGGGAGGCGCTGGCGCTCGCCGCGCTCGCAGGGGCCAGCCACTCGTTCCAGAGCGCCGCCGTGGACTTCATCCGCCAGGCCTATCTGTACCTGGGGATCGGCCGCGGGAGCGAGCTCGATCTGCCCGAAACAATCGATAGGGCGAAGCCGCGCTCCTTCGCGCAGCGGATTGGCGCCGTGCTCTATCGGGATTACGTGCGGAGACAGACCTGGCTCTTTCCTCGTACCGCCGAGCTGGTGCGAGCCGCCGGAAACGACATCGCCGAGCCGTTCAGGAACGACTATCGCAATCGGACCACTCGGGACGTCGTCCACTGCGCCTGGATCGGCCAGAACATGCGGTTCCTCCTCCTGGCGCTGACGGCAATCCCCGGCTGGCCCGCCGGATTCTTCTGGCTCACCGCCGGGCCCCTGAACCTCATTCTGTTTGCCCTGGTCATCGGCCAGGAGCGAGCGGCCCAGGCGATGCTTCACGTCGTCGCGGCGCCGGCAAGGCCCCATGCGCGGACTGCGTGAGCGTCGCTACCGCGGAGCGGTCATCGGCTTGGGCGGCGTCGCCCTCCAGTCGCACCTGCCCGCGTTCCGCCTGCCGGCGGCATCGAGTCGCCTTGATCTCGTCGCCGCCATGGATCCGTTGCCCAGGCTCGGCATCGCCGGCGTGCCCACCTACACCGACCTGGCGCCACTCGCCGACCTGAACCTCGACTTCGTCGACATCTGCACGCCGACCTCCTCCCATCTCGAGCTCACACTGTGGGCGCTCGAGCACGGCATGCATGTGCTCTGCGAGAAACCGGTCGCGCTCACCGCCGACGAAGCGAAGCAGATCCGCTGTGCCGCCCGCAGCGCCAATCGGATCGTGATGCCATGCCATCAGTACCGGTTCAATCCGGCGTGGCGCCGTATCCGCGAGTGGCTGGACCGGGATGCCATCGGCCGCTGGTATCTCGCCGAGTTCGATGTCTATCGGCTGGCTGCGGACCTGGGCACCGGAACCGATGGACTTCC
>DATJGL010000207.1:0-3808 GCA_035495075.1 Gemmatimonadales bacterium | reverse complement strand
GCAGGCAGCTTGAGCGGAGGGAGGACGATGAGAATCCCGATCGCCAGAAGGAAAATTGTCCCGATCTTCATGAAGGTGGAGAGATAGTCCCGCGGCGCCAGCAGCATCCATACCGGGAGCACGCTCGCGACGAACGCATAGGCCATCAGCCACCAAGCGAGCGCCGGGCCCGAAAGCGTGAAGATCGGCGCGAGGGTAGGAGAGGTCCCGGCCCACCGGCCGGCAACCAGCGCAACCAGCAGTAGCGCCACGCCGATCAACGAGCCTTCGATCGTCTTTCCGGGCCGGATCACCCGCATCCAGAAGCCCATGAGAATCGCGATGGGGATAGTGCACGCGATGGTAAAGACTCCCCAGGGGCTGTCGCGGAGGGCGTTCACCACCACCAGCGCGAGCACGGCCGTGAGAATGACCATGATCGCCAGAATGGAGATCATCGTCATCATCCCGGTGAAGGGGCCGACTTCGTCCCGCGCCATTTGGCCCAGGGTCTTGCCGTCACGGCGCATGGAAGCGAAGAGGATGATGAAATCCTGCACCGCTCCCGCCAGCACCACGCCAAACACAATCCAGATGGTTCCCGGCAGGTAGCCGAACTGGGCGGCGAGGACCGGCCCGACCAGCGGACCGGCTCCGGCGATCGCGGCAAAGTGGTGCCCGAAGAGCACCCACTTGGTCGTGGGAACGAAATCGCGGCCGTTCTCGAGCCGCTCGGCCGGCGTGGCCCGCCGGTCGTTCAGCTCGAAAACGCGGGTGGCGAGGAATCGGCTGTAGAAGCGGTAGCCGATGAGATACGTGCCCACGGCGGCGAGCACGAGCCAGGCCGCACTGATCGTCTCGCCTCGGTGGAGCGCGATGGTTCCCCAGGCGAACGCGCCGGCGAGGCCGAGGCACAGCCAGAGCACGGGTTTTAGACGCATCGGCGAAGAATACAGGGAAGCGGGGGAAAGCGGGAAAGGGGGAAGGGGGACCTTTCTCCCCTTCCCCCTTTCTTCCGCCTGTCGTACCTTCGACCTCCCATGCCTTTGCCATTCTTCGGGTACGGGCACCGATCGTCCTGGAAAGAAGAAGCGGAAAGCGCGGGCTCCGTGGCCGAGAAAGAGCAGCCGCAGCCGATCGCCGAGGGCTTCCAGGGCAAGGTCGCCGTCATTACGGGTGGGGCGACCGGCCTCGGCCGCGCCATCGCGCTTGAGTTTGCCCGGGTCGGATGTCACGTGGGGATCTGCTACCTCAATCTGCCCGGCCGGGACGTCACCGAGCAGGCGCTTCTCACCGAGACCGCCCTCATGTCCATGGGGGTGCACGTGTATGCCTCGCGCTGCGACGTGCGCGATCGCGATGCCGTCGAGCTGTTCATCCGGGACACCAAGACCCGCCTTGGGGGCGTCCATTTTCTGGTGAACAACGCCGGGATCGCGAGCGACGGCGCGCTCTGGCGCCTGAGCGAGGAGGCCTGGCGCGAGGTGCTGGACACCAATGTGACCGGCGCCTTCAACTGCATCCGGGCGGTCGCACCATTCTTCCGGCAGCAACGCTACGGCAAGATCGTCAACGTCAGCGCTCATCAAGCGGAGCGGCCCGGGTTCGGCGTGTCCAATTACGCCGCGAGCAAAGCAGCACTGCTTGGCCTTACCCGTGCGGCCGCGGTCGAGCTGGGGCCGTCGAACGTGAACGTGAACGCGGTCGCGCCCGGCTTCGTGCGCACGGAGCGCATGATGATGCTCCCGAAAGAAGTGATCGAGCGCGCGCAGAAGAGCTCCATTCTTGGCCGCGTCGCCGAGCCGGACGACGTGGCGCACGTGGTATCGTTCCTCTGCTCGGAGGGCTCTCGCCACATTACAGGTCAGACCATCACGGTGGATGGAGGACTCTCGCTCGAGTAGGCGTTTTCTTACGTCCCTCCCGTCGTTAGCTTTTCCGCAACACTTCCCGATCCGGTTCCCATCACTCCACGAGCCGCTGTCGTGCGTCTCCATCTCGCTGCTGCGCTTGCGCTGGTCGCCGGAATGCCGGTGGTCGGCGCCGCACAGGATCCCGGCAAGCCGCCGCGTCAGCTGGCAACCGCTGGTCTCGCGGGCCAATCGGTCGCGCTTTTACCGATTACCATGGCGCTCGCCGACAGCACGGTCCGTCACGACAGCGCGGTAACAGCGCTCGGTGACCGGACCCACGTTCTCCACTGGGCTGACTCGATCATCGGCGAGGGGTTTCTGGGCAATGCGCCGGAGGTGACCTGGGTCCTCCCACCCCGGCTTCGCCAACTGGCACGCCGCAACCCGGGAATGATCCCGGAACCGGATCAGATGGGCCAGGCGATCCTCCGATCAACCAAGATCGGCAAGATCCCGGACCCGCTTCAAAGCTCGCTCCGAAGCCTCGTCAACGTGACCGGCGGCCGCTACGCGATGGTACCGGCCGCACTGGCGCTGAGTCGCGACAGCACAGGCAGCCTGCGGGCCGATCTGGCGCTCGCGCTCGCCGACGCTCGCGGGGGAACAGTGGTGTGGCGCTCGAACGGCGTCGGCCGGGGCGAAACTCCCGGTGAGGCGGTCGCCGCCGCAGTCGCCTCCGTGCTTCCGAGCGCAGCCGTCGGGCCATGACCTTCGATGTAACGCTGATTCCGGGCGACGGGATCGGCCCCGAGATCACAGCCCAGACCGTCAAAGTGCTCGAAGCCACCGGCCTGCGCTTCAACTGGGATGAAGAGCTGGCCGGCATGGCGGCCGTCGACGCCACCGGTACGCCTCTGCCCGACGCCACCGTCGAGAGCATTCGCAAGAACGGCCTCGCGCTCAAGGGACCGCTCACCACGCCGGTGGGCACCGGCTTCCGTTCCGTGAACGTGGGCCTCCGCAAGGAATTCGAGCTGTTCGCGAATGTCCGGCCGGCCAAGACGATCGTACCGGGCGGCCGGTTCGAGAACATCGACATCGTCCTGGTCCGCGAGAATCTCGAAGGTCTCTACATTGGAGTCGAGCACTTCGTGCGGGTGGGCGACGATCCCCGCGCCGTCGGCGAGTCGATGGCAATCGTTACCCGGGCAGGCTGCGAGCGGATCGTGCGCTACGCCTTCGAGTATGCGCTGCGGCACAGCCGGAAGCGGGTCACGATCGTGCATAAGGCCAACATCCTCAAGATGGTGAGCGGGCTGTTCCTGGAAGTGGGCCGCACCATCGCGCAGGAGTTTCAGGGCAGGGTCGAATCGAATGACATCATCGTCGACAACTGCGCGATGCAGCTGGTGATGCGCCCGGAGCAATTCGACGTTATGGTGACGACTAACATGTTCGGCGACATCCTGAGCGATGAGGTCTCGGGCCTGGTCGGCGGCCTCGGCCTCGCCCCGGGCGGCAACATCGGTAGCAAAGCCGCCATCTTCGAGGCAGTCCACGGGAGCGCGCCGGACATCGCCGGCAAGGGCGTCGCCAATCCATCGGCCCAGATGCTGGCCGCAGCGATGATGCTGGACCACATGGGTGAGCTGGAGCGTGCCGAGCGAATCCGTCGGGCAGTCGAACACGTCATCGTCGCGCAAAACATTCGCACCCGCGATCTCGGCGGAAACGCGAGCACGCAGGAGTTCGGCAATGCCGTCGCTAAGCGGGTTGCCTGAAGTTCCATGCGCCAAGTGCGGCAAGCGCGTGCCTGGACTGGCCTGGACGGAGCTGTGCCCGGAATGCCGCTGGGAGCGGGAGGCCCGGGCCCGGCGACTCTCGAGCTGGATGGCGCTGGCCGCCACCGCGCTGATGGGCCTGTACGTGATGCTGCGGCTACCGGCCCATTCATCCATGCGGTTCTACGGCATTGT
>DATJGL010000206.1:0-25673 GCA_035495075.1 Gemmatimonadales bacterium | reverse complement strand
GCGCCGAAGATCGCGATGATGAGGCAGGTCGCAGGGATCGCCAGCTTGAGTGCTCGCTCGACCACGAGCTTGTTGGCGTCGTTACCGGAGCGCTGGAGCGCCTCGATGTAGCGCCCCAGCTCGCCGTAGCGCATTTCATCGGGCGCCTTGGCCTCTGCCAACAGATCGGCTGGCGTCTGGGTGAAGCTTCGAAGCCGGAGAGTGCGGAAGCTGAAGCTTGCCTGGCGCACCGGTGAGGCGATCACCCGGCTGGTGCCGTTCCACAGCCGCCAAGCGCGACGTTGGTTGTCGTAGGTGGCGCTGTCCGCGGTGACGACGAGATCGGGGTACCGGATGCCGGTTCCCTGTCGCTCGAACAGCACCGTCTTGAGCTTCCGGGTCGCAATCTCGAGCGAGCGGATGGCATAGACCCATCCCTGATCCGCGCGGTAGACAAAGTTGAAGCGCGCCGACGTCGGCCCCTCCGGCTGGGCTTTCTGCAGCTTGAGCTGCTTGGCCGTCGCTCCCGGCGCCATTTCGCCGACCACGATGCCGAGTCCGCTCGCCAGCACCGATACCAGAAAGATCGGCAGCATGAGCCGCCGGAAGCTCTGGCCACCGGCCTTGGCTGCGGTGAGCTCAGAGTGGCGCGCCATGGCGCCCACGGTGAACACCGTCGCGAACAGGACCGCTGCGGGGAGGACGAGAAACATGTTCTCCGGTATGGAGTACACGTAGCTCACGATGATTTGCCGCACCGTGAGCCCGCGATCGAGCAGTTTGTTGAGCGAGTCGGTGAGATTGATCAGGATGGAAACGATGGGGAATCCGAGCACAGTGAGCCCGAACAGCCGGAGCCAAAGCCCCAGTGTGTAGCGGTCCAGCAGTCGCCCGATCACGCGGACCTGCGGCGCCACCGAAGCCGGTAGCGAAAACCGTCGAGCAGCTCCCGGAAATCGCCCCCCCGGTTCAACCCTGGCTGCTGGTTCACCCGAATGAGACTGAGGACTCCGACCACCGTGAGAATGATGTTGGGCAGCCACATCGAGAGACCGGGCGAGAGCAGCCCACGATCGGCCAGCGCCTCACCGGCCGTCAGCCCAACGTAGTACAGCGAAAACACCGCCAGTCCACCGCCGATCACGAGCCCCATGCCGCCGCGCGGAAAGCGCAGTGCCATTGCCATTCCGATGAGAACGAAGGAAATGCATGCCATGCTGATCGCCCACTTCTTGTGTACCTCGACCATGTACCGGTCCGCCCGGAGATCTGCGTCTTTTGCCCGGTCCAGAGCCAGAGACACCTCTGCCCGACTGCTGAGCCTCACAGGGGGGTGCGACGGCTTGGCTGCGAGCGGGGCGGTGGACGACGAGCCCGCCGAGACCGCCGGAGCAGGTTTCTTCACGACTCGGGACGGCGTCGTGGACTTGGTGGGTGATGGTTGCTGCGTGGCCGGCGCTTTGACCTTCGCCCGCGGGGTCGGATGCGAGTCGGGCGCCTGTGCCGCGAGTTTGGCGGGGGCCAGCCTGTTCCGGACCTCAGTGCGAAGCCGCTGGAGCCAGACGCAATAGTCGTCCGGTGGCTCGGGCGAGGTGGTATCGGGCTGCAGGGCCGGGAGGGCGAGCAGTTCGTGCAGATCGCGCTCCACAAAGAAACGGCGATCGGCGTTCGCTTTGGCCTGGTCGCGGTCGGCGTCCCGTACCACCGCCAGCATGGCGCAGCTCGACAGCTCCCGGTCGCCCCGAATCTGATCGGAGGTATTCCGCTCCAGCTCATCGAACACGTTGCGTACCCGGATCTCGTTGGTCGCAAAGCGGGTCACTTGAAAGCGGTCGGCTTCGTCCGACTTGTACTGGTGGACGACCCCATCGAACAGGCGCAGCGTGAGATCTTTGCCGCCCGGCGCATACGCCATGAATCCGCTGTCCGCGTAGATGATCCGCCGCACGTTCTCGTCACCCACGTCGTAGATCGTGACCCCGCGCAGGAGACCGGTGGCCCCATCGATCCGGCTCGAGCGCAGGAAGTATTTCGACGGTGGCACCTCGTTGATGACCTGCTCCCGGAGCTCGAACGTGGGCTTCTTGCGGCCGATGTCGATCAAGAGGGCGCGAAGCTGCGCGTTGCTGTTGGGCAGCACCTGGTCGATAAAAAGAAAAGTCAGCACCGACATCACGACGCCCCAGCCCAGAATGGGGCGGAGCATTTGCGGCACGCTCACCCCGGTGGCGCGAAGCGCCATCACTTCGTTGTCGGCCGCCAGGTGGCTGAAGGCGTACAACACCGCCAGGAGGACCGCCATCGGGATCGTCATGGCGAGGATGAACGGCAGACTCAGCACGAATACTTCGCTGATGACCGACCAGGGCAGCCCTTTGCCCACCAGTGCCCCGAACCGCTTGGCGATCTGATTGAGCAGCATGAGACTGGTCGCCGCCGCGAGCGAGAAGCAGAACGGGGCGAACAGCTGGCGGAGAAGATATCGGGCGAGGAGGCGCACAGTGGAAAGATGGCGGTCCGGTCGGCGAGGGCCAAGGCGGAGCAGGGGCGGGGGCGGGTTATAATGAGGGCCATGGCAAGCCTCCGCCGTACCTCACTGCTCGCTGCGCTGGGCCTGGTGATCGGACTCGGCGCCTGTGCCCGCGAGACTGCGCCTCCGCCGCGCGAGTTCGACTCAGCCAAGGCCTTCGAGTACCTGCGCACGCAGGTCGCATTCGGGACTCGCATTCCGGGAACGGCTCCGCACGAGCGGATGGCAAACTGGCTCGACAGTCTGCTGCGAGCGCGAGCCGACACGCTGATCGTGCAGTCCTGGACTCACGTAACGGCGGACGGCGACTCGCTGCGGCTGCGGAATTTCATCGCGCGATTCAATCCGACGGCCGCCACCCGCATCCTGTTTCTTGCACACTGGGACACGCGTCCCCGATCCGACGGTCCCAACTCGAAGAATCAGAAGGCTCCGGTTCCCGGGGCCAATGACGGAGCGTCGGGAGTTGCCGTGCTCCTCGGCGTTGCGGACGCGCTCAAGCGCCGGCCTCCGGCCATTGGTGTCGATCTCCTGTTCGACGATGGTGAAGACTACGGCGATTTCAACGAGCACCCGAACGACGTCCTGATCGGAGCGCGATACTACGCGGCCCACCAGCCCGCGGGAGCACCGCCGAAGTACGCCGTCCTGTTCGATCTCGTCGCCGACAAGGACCTGCAGATACATCAGGAAGGAAACTCGCTCACCGGCGCTCCCGAGATCGTGCAGCTGGTCTGGTCCACCGCCAGGAAACTCGGCAAGCAGTCCGCATTCATCGACTCGCCAAAGCACACCCTCACCGACGACCACGTGGAGCTGCAGAAGGCGGGGATCAAGGCGATCGACGTGGTGGACTTCGACTATCCGGCCTGGCACACGCCGGACGACACGATCGACAAGGTGAGCGCCGCCAGCCTGCAGACGGTGGGTGACGTAGCGGTGGCCTTGGTGCGGCAGGAGAAGGCGGAGCGCTAGGGACGAGCGGCGTCGTCCCTCAGCGCTAAGGCTACAGCTCGCTGCTTTTCGGCACCCCTCCGCCCCCCACCTTTGCTTACGATCGTCCCCATGCAACCCGCTGAGCGGCGGGCCCTCCTCCTCTTGCTCGGCCTCGCCATAGCCGGCCACGCCGTCCGCGCGGTCGTCGAGGCACCAAGCCAGGCTCCGGGGGAGGTCGAGCTGGTGCGAACCCTCCCGGCCCAGTCGCCTCTCGCCCATAAGGAAAGCACCAGGGCGCTCGCTCGGCCCCTGAAGGCCGGCGAGAAAATTGACATCGACCGGGCGGGCCCGGCGGAGATTGCCCGTCTGCCGCGACTCGGGCCCGGCCTCGCGAAACGCATAGTTGCCGACCGTGACGCCCATGGCCCGTTCGGGAGTCTCGAGGGCCTGGACCGAGTCTCCGGGGTGGGTGCCACCCTCCTCGCCGCCATCGCCGATCATGCAATGTTCAGCACGTCGAGCAACAACCTGACGTCGGGCATGACCCCCCGCGCCTCGGTAGGCACCACGGTGGCCCCATGCCCCGCCACGATAGCGGCTTGCGGAGCCCAGCCGTTGCCGCCTCCTGCCCGGCGGAGCCCCCTCCAGTCCCGGCTGTCCCTGAACCAGGCGACCATCGCTCAACTGGACTCGCTGCCGGGGATTGGATCGAAGCGTGCGAGAGCGATCGTGAGGGACCGGGAGCTGAACGGCCCCTTTCCTTCGGTTGATGCCCTTGACCGGGTGCCCGGCATCAAACCTGCCTTGGTCGCGCGGGTACGCGAAAGGTTGCAGGTGCCTTAGTTATTGACACCTGGCCTTTTCAGGCTTGGGCCCTAGGTCCACCCAACCCACACCGGTGAGCTCGACCTCGACGATGGCGACCGCGGCCGCCAGCCCCGACCGGCTCGGCGATATCCTCATCAAGGAAGGCCTGATCACTCGCGAGCAGCTGCACCAGGCGCTCGCCGAGCAGAGGGCCAGCAAGCATCGCCTGGGCTATGTCCTGGTGAAGCTGGGCTTGGTGCAGGAGCTCGAGATCACCAAGCTCCTGGCCCGGCAGTATCGGATGCCGGCGGTCGATCTCTCCCGCTTCGAGGTCGATCCCAAGCTCGTCAGGCTGATCCCCGCCGATCTCGCGAGCAAGCATGTGGTGCTCCCGCTCAAGCGCGAGGGGCGGACGCTGACGATCGCCATGGCCGATCCGACGGACCACGGCCTGCTCGAGGATCTCAAGTTCATCACCCGCTACGACCTCTTCCCGGTCATCGCCGGTGAATACACCCTGCGGATGCTGATCGAGCGGCACTACGAATCCTCTGATCAGCAGCTCCAGAGCATCCTCAAAGACATGGAAGGCCTCGACGATGACGTCGAGGTCGTGGAAGAGCAGGAAGACGATCCCGCGGCGGCGAATGTCGACGACGCGCCGGTCGTCAAGCTCATCAACGGACTCCTCACCGACGCGGTGAAGCGGGGCGCGAGCGACATCCACATCGAGCCGTTCGAGCACGAGATCCGGGTCCGGTACCGCATCGACGGTGCGCTGCTCGAAGTGATGAAGCCGCCGCTCAAGATGAAAGCGGCGCTCAACTCGCGGGTGAAGATTCTCTCCCAGCTCAACATCGCCGAGCGCCGGGTGCCTCAGGACGGCCGGCTCAAGCTCAAGATGGGCGCCAAGGTGATCGACTTCCGAGTGTCGACGCTACCAGTGCTGTTCGGCGAAAAGATCGTGCTCCGAATCCTCGACAAGGGGAACCTTACGCTCGACCTGACCAAGTTCGGGTTCGAGCCGAAGGCGGAGCAGGATCTCATGAAGGCAATTCTGAACCCCTACGGCATGGTACTCGTCACTGGGCCGACCGGCTCCGGTAAGACGACGACGCTCTACTCCTGCCTCCAGCGGATCAACACGATCGACACCAACATCATGACCGCGGAAGACCCGGTCGAGTACAATCTCATGGGGATCAACCAGGTCCTCGTGCGGAACGAGATCGGACTCACCTTTGCCGCCGCGCTCAAGGCGTTCCTCCGGCAGGACCCCAACATCATCATGATCGGTGAGATCCGCGACCTCGAGACCGGCGGTATCGCGATCAAGGCCGCGCTCACCGGCCACCTGGTGCTCTCGACGCTGCACACCAACGACGCACCCAGCACCATCACCCGTATGATCGACATGGGCGTTGAGGCGTTCAACGTCGCGAGCGCGGTGAACCTCGTGGTTGCCCAGCGGCTGGTCCGCCGAATCTGCGCCGAGTGCAAAGCTCCGCATACCTACAAGGACGAAGAGCTTCGCTCCCTGGGCATGGAACTTGACCTCGCTCGAAAGATCAACTTCATGAAGGGCAAGGGCTGCGACGTCTGCAGCAGCACCGGGTATAAGGGCCGCCAGGGCCTGTACGAGGTCATGGCTCTCTCCCCGGAGTTGCGGCGCATGATCCTGCGCGGCGCGTCGGTTGCAGAACTGCGCGAGCAGGCCGTCGAGGAAGGGATGCTCACGCTCCGAATGGATGGCATCAAGAAGATGGAACGGGGCGTTACCACTCTTGAGGAAGTCGTCAAGGAGACTGCTGGATGACCGTCAACCTGCGAGCCCTGCTCGAGGAAATGATCGAGAAGGAGGCCTCCGACCTCCATATCACTGCCGGCGAGCGGCCTAAGTTGCGGGTTGACGGCGATATGACCGACAGCTCCGCACCCGAGATCCTGACGGCCAAGGACACGCTCCAGCTGGCCTATTCGGTTCTCACAGAAAACCAGAAGAAGCGGTTCGAAACCGAAGACGAGCTTGACTTTAGCTTCGGGATTCAAAACCTGGCCCGGTTCCGGGGCAACGTTTTCAAGCAGCGGGGCTGCGTGGCCATGGTAATCCGCATGATTCCCTTCAATGTGCGAACCTTTCAGGAGTTGGGCCTTCCTCCCGTGGTCGCCAAGCTCGCTGAGCGGCCCCGGGGCCTGATCCTGGTTACCGGTCCGACGGGTTCCGGTAAGTCAACGACGCTTGCTGCGATCATCGACAAGATCAACAAGGAGCGGAAGGGTCACATCATCACGGTGGAAGACCCGATCGAGTTCATCCACCGGCATCAGGGCTGCATCGTCAACCAGCGCGAAGTGGGAACCGACACTAAGAACTTCGCGACGGCGCTCAAGTACAGCCTGCGTGAAGACCCCGACGTGATCCTGGTGGGCGAAATGCGCGATCTCGAGACCATCGCCGCTGCGCTTACCATCGCGGAAACCGGCCACCTGGCGCTCGCAACGCTGCATACCAACTCCGCGGCCGAGTCGATCAATCGCATCATCGACGTGTTCCCGCACAACCAGCAGTCACAGGTCCGCGCGCAGCTCGCCTTCGTGCTCGAAGGTGTCATCACTCAGACCCTGCTGCCCAAGGCCAAGGGACGCGGCCGGGTGATGGCCGCCGAAATCATGGTCGCGACGCCGGCCATCCGGGCGCTGATCCGTGACGAGAAGATCCACCAGATCTATTCCGCGATGCAGGCGGGTAAGAAGTACGGGATGCAGACCATGAACGACGGGCTGTATCAGCTCTACGTAGCGCGGGAAGTGACGGAGGACGAGTGTCTCCGGGTCTCTGGCGACCCGAACGAGTTCCTCCGCATGATCGGTCAGAAGCCGATGGAGGACCAGGAAGTCTCCACCAACGGCGAGAAGCCGCTGCGGGCCGCCGGCGCCACCCGCCGATAGCGGGAGGAGGATTCATTCATGCCGATGTTCGAATACACCGCGCGCAACGCGGCCAACGGCCAGATCCAGAAAGGCCAGCTCGACGTCGCGAGCCAGGCCGAGGTCTCCAACTATCTCCGGAAGAACCGGCTGATGCTGGTGAGCGTCCGCGAGGCGCCCAAGCAGATCAAGTTCAGCATGCCGGGGGCCCAGCGGATCAAGACCCGCGACGTCGTCATCTTCACCCGGCAGTTCGCGACCATGATCAACGCGGGTCTGCCGCTGGTGCAGTCGCTGACGATTCTGGCGCAGCAGACCGAGAATAAATCGCTGGCCGAGATCACCCGCGCCGTGGTCTACGACGTCGAGTCCGGCAATACCCTGGCCGACGCGTTCAGCAAGCACCCACGCGCCTTCACGGACCTCTACGTCAACATGGTCGCCGCCGGTGAGGCCGGCGGTATTCTCGACACGATCTTGCTGCGGCTCGCGACCTTCCTGGAGAAGAGCGACGCCCTGATGCGGAAGGTGAAGGGCGCGCTGGTGTACCCCGGCGTGATCATGACGGTGGCCGGAGCCGCGATCGCGATCCTGCTGATTTTCGTGATCCCGGTCTTCCAGAGCATGTTCTCGTCGGTCAACATGGAGCTGCCACTGCCGACGCGGATCGTGATCATGCTTTCTGATCTTCTGATCGGCTACTGGTGGGCGCTGCTGCTCGGCATCGGCGCAGTGATCTTCGCGATCCGGCGGTACTACGGGACCCTGAGCGGACGGAAGGTCATTGACTCGGCGCTGCTCAAGTCGCCGGTGCTGGGCGACCTGCTCCGGAAATCGGCGGTCTCTCGCTTCACCCGGACCCTGGGTACTCTGATCTCCTCGGGCGTCTCGATCCTCGAGGGCCTCGAGATCACCGCCAAGACCGCCGGCAACATGGTCATTCACGACGCGGTCATGGCATCCCGGCAGTCGATCGCGGGCGGCGAGACCATCGCCGCGCCACTCGAGAAGTCGAAGGTGTTCCCGCCGATGGTCATCTCGATGATCGCAGTCGGCGAGCAAACCGGCGGTCTCGACGAAATGCTGACCAAGATCGCCGACTTCTACGATGAGGAAGTGGACGTCGCGGTCGGCGCCCTGCTCTCGCTGATGGAGCCGATGATGATCGTGGTCCTGGGCGTGATCGTCGGCGGCATGGTAGTGGCGATGTACCTGCCGATCTTCGACATGATGAATACAGTGCAGTAAGACTGATCGAGAGAGCGATTTTACCGTGAGGGGCGCCCGGCCGAGCCGGACGCCCCTCACGCTTTGCTCCAAATGGCGGCGAGGCGCTTAGCGGTCGCGAGGCTGAGGCTAGATCGCGGTCCGCCCGCCGTCGGCGGCGACAGTCGCGCCGGTCACATAGCTTGCACGGGGTGAGGCCAGGAACGTCACGACTTCAGCAATCTCCTCAGGCTGTGCGGCGCGCTTGAGCGCGGTGGTGGCGCCGATGGCCTCGTAAAGCTCGCGCTCGTCAGGTCGTGTGTAGGTCGGACCTGCGGCGACCGTGTTGACCCTGACCCCGCTGGAGCTGAACTCCGCGGTCCAACTTCGGGTCAGCGCTTCCAGAGCGGCCTTGGTGGCTCCGTATGCAGCCGCTCCGACGAAGCCGACGCTCCCGGCAATGCTGCTGATGTTGATGATGCTCCCGCTGCCCCGGGCGGCCATGCCTGGTGCCAACGCCGCGACCAGATAGAACGGTGCGCGAACGTTCACGGCCATCATGTTGTCGAAAACGGATATGTCGAATTCGGCGGTTGGTCCGAACGTGTAAAACCCCGCGTTGTTGACGAGGATATCGACCTGGCCCGACTCCTCGGCCAACCGCTTGATGTCGGCCGGATTGCTGAGATCGGCCGCCACGAATCGGGCGCGTCCACCCTCGGCGCGAACCGCCTCCACGGTCTGGGCTCCATGCGTCGCATCGCGGCCGTGAACTACGACCTCAGCGCCCTCACGAGCGAGTTGCAGCGCGATGGCGTGGCCGAGGCCGGCTGTTGCGCCCGTGACCAGGGCCCTCAAGCCCTGAAGGTCACTGCGTTTGGTCGTCGACATGATGGCTTACGTGCGGTTCGGGGGCGTCACCGGACGCTAGCATACGAGCGCCGCAGCCAGTCCGCACCTGTCAGTATTGACAGCGAGCGTGGGCTAACACAGGTACCTTACCCTGGCTGTCGAGCTTCCCTGCACCCGCCGAGGCCCGCCTTGCCTGCCGTGACAGCTCACGAGCCAATAACCGTCCGCCGGCTTACGGCGAAGGAAGCCATGGAGCGCATCTCGGAGCTCTCCGTGGTCCTCCTCGACTGTGTGGAGGGCGGAGCGTCGGTCAGCTTCATGGCCCCACTGACCCGAGAGAGGTCGGACGCGTTCTGGCATAGCGTCGCCGACGGCGTTTCATCCGGCGAGCGCGTTCTCCTCGTTGCCGAGGACCGGGCCAACGGTGAGATCCTCGGGACGGTGCAGATGGTGGTGGGGTTGCCTGAGAACCAGCCGCATCGAGCTGACGTGGCGAAAATGCTGGTCCGCCGGTCCGCGCGCAGACAGGGAATCGGCGCGACGCTCATGCGCGCGGTGGAAGAGGCTGCCCGAGCGGACGGCAAGACACTACTGGTGCTGGACACCGTCACCGGGGGCGATGCGGAACGCCTCTACGAGCGCCTGGGGTGGACCAGGGTCGGTGTGGTGCCTGACTATGCCCTTTTCCCCGACGGACGGCCTTGCGACACGACCTTCTTCTACAAGTCCCTGCCGGGTAGCTGAAGCGGACCATGAATGAGCCGTCCCCCAAACTTCCTCCGGGCACCCACATCGGTCGTGTGGCGCTCCAGATCGCCGACCTGGATCGGTCCCTCGATTTCTATCAGCGCGTGATTGGCTTCCAGCTCATCACGCGCGACGGAGCCTCCGGAGCCCGATGGGCCGGCCTGGGCGCGCCGGGGAGTGATCGCATCCTGCTCGAGCTACGGGAAAAACCGGGGGTGCACCCGGTCCCGCAACAGGGTCGGCTCGGGATCTACCACTTCGCCACGCTGCTCCCAACCCGCCGGGATCTCGGTCGCTTTCTCCAACACGTTGCCGAGCTCGAGATTCGAATGGGCTCCGCGGAGCATCGCGTCAGCGAGGCGCTCTACTTGGTGGACCCCGACGGAATCTCCATCGAGGTGTACCGAGACCGCCCTCGTGAAGAGTGGCCTGTTCAGGACGGAGAGGTGCTGGCAACGATCGATCCCCTGGATGCGAGGGGTCTCCTCTCGGCAGCCGGCTCCGGGACCTGGCAGGGCGTCCCGACCAGCACCACGGTCGGGCATGTGCACTTCTACGTCGGCGACATCGCTGCGGCTGAGGCCTTCTACCACTCGGCGCTGGGTTTCGAGAAGACCATGTGGACCGTGCCCGGCATGCTGTTCGTCTCGGCCGGCGGATATCATCACCACGTCGGCCTGAACACCTGGGCGGCCGGCACCCGCATAGCGACCGATGACGACGCGAAGCTGCTGTTTTGGGAGCTCCTCCTTCCGGATCGCGTGGCAGCGGTCGCTGCGGCCGACAGGCTCCGCCGCGCGGGGTACGGCGTGTCCGAGGCCGGCGAGGACTTCCTTGCCCGGGATCCGTGGTCCATAACGGTACGGCTCTCCCATAACTGACCGGGCGTCATGGCCGTCTTCGAGCTGGTCATCTTTCTTCTGTTCGCGGGGGCATTGCTCGCCGCCGTGGCCCGGCGCACCCACGTTCCCTATCCAGCCCTTCTGGCCCTTGCCGGTGCGACCCTCGCATTGCTTCCCGGTACACCCAGCGTCACGCTGGATCCCGAGCTTGCGCTGGCGCTGTTCGTTGCGCCGGTTCTTCTCGACGCTGCATTCGACTCTTCGCCCCGCGACCTGAAGCAGAACTGGCGGGCGGTGACCGGCCTGGCGCTGGCCGCGGTCGGTCTCACCGTAGCGGCGGTTGCCCTGGTCGCGCGATGGCTTGTGCCCGACATGCCATGGGCTGCCGCCATCGCTCTTGGGGCGATCGTCGCCCCGCCGGACGCCGCAGCCGCGACCGCCGTCCTTCGGCAGTTGCGCCTGCCCCATCGCGTCCTGGTGATTCTCGAGGGCGAGAGTCTTTTCAATGACGCCAGCGCTCTGCTGATCTACCGGCTGGCGGTCGTGGCTGCGGTGACGGGAATCTTTTCCGGCTGGAGCGCCGTACCACTGCTCTTCGTGGTATGCCTCGGCAGTATCGTGCTCGGCGCGGTCCTTTCGCGGATCACCATGGCAACGCTGCCCCGGATCCAGGACGTCCCCACCGCCGTCATCGCACAGTTTCTCTCGACCTTCGGGGTCTGGATGATTGCCGAGCGGCTCCACCTCTCCGGCATCATTACGGTGGTGGTGTTCGCGATCATGGTCGCCCGGACGGCTCCCGACCGCACTCCGGCTCGCCTTCGACTTCCCTCGTATGCAGTCTGGGAGGTCGTGGTCTTCGTGCTGAACGTGCTGGCGTTCATCCTCATCGGCCTCCAGCTCAAGCCAATTCTCGAGCGCCTCAGTCGAAGCGGGTTGATCGCCTACGTCGAAATGGGAGTGGCCGTCACCGCTGCCGTGATTCTCGTTCGGATCGTCTGGGTACTGGGGTATGGCTGGATCGGGGGCTGGTTACGAGAGCGGATGGGCACGCGACGCACCCGGCCGGTGCGTTATGCCTCGCTTGGCTCCGCGACCGCAATTGCCTGGTGCGGCATGCGGGGCATTGTGACCCTGGCAGCTGCCCTGGCCCTTCCGGATGGCGTTCACGGGCCGGTCGCCTTCCCCTACCGCGACCTCATCCTGTTCTGTGCGTTCGCGGTGGTCCTCGGTACGCTGGTCGTGCAGGGCATGACCCTGAGCCCGCTCATTCGGGTGCTCCAGCTGGAAGACGACGGTGAAGTGGATCGCGAGGTGCGCCTGGCGCGGGCCGAAACCGCGCGTGCCGCGCTCGACGCGGTAGACGGCTCGGGGAGCGGCGAGGAGATGGTCCAGCTGCTCCGCCGCAAGTACCAGGAGCGATTGCAGCGGGCGGAGGAGAGGGTTGCCGCGCCAGGAGAAAACGGGGAAAGCGCCTACCTGACCGCGCAGCGGCGGGCACAAGCGGCGCAACGGCGCCGACTGTCCGAACTCCGCGCCACTGGTGTCATCGGAGACGACGCTTTCCATCGGGTGGAGGAGGAGCTCGATTGGGCGGACGTCAACGTGGATGTGATGGCGCGGAGCGAGTAGGGCCGACCTCCCGTTTCACCAGCGAGTCAACGGCTGCGGCTACGATGCGGCTCAGGTCGGCGGCGGTTTGCTCGGGATTCAGGCTGATGATCGGCCCGATTGCCCGAAGCAGCCGGCCGCTGTTCGCGTCGGTGATTTCGACATGGAACTCGACGGCGCCTTCGGCACCCCGATAGTACGACCCCGAGACCAGCGTCCCTGCGTGGGTTTCCCCCGCTAGTCGCTCGAGCCGCTCGGGGTCGTCCACGTCGGGCCCCGCGATGTGCTGATCGTAGTGCGCTGGAACCACGATCGCCGACGTGACAACCGAGACCCCCGAGCTGTTTCCCAACCGGTCCGTGACCCAGGAAGCGACCATGTCGCCCAGCGACGTCAATGCCGTGTCCCCGGTCTCGTTGCTGAGAGCCGCGACCGCGACCCGACTCGGGTTGAACCGCGTGCGATGATGGCGCGGCATTTCCGCCGCCAGAAACGCGATGGCTGCGATGGCCAACGAGGCGACGGCAATCCCG
Organism: Gemmatimonadales bacterium; assembly: GCA_035495075.1. Taxonomy (GTDB): domain Bacteria; phylum Gemmatimonadota; class Gemmatimonadetes; order Gemmatimonadales; family GWC2-71-9; genus DASQPE01. The sequence continues at coordinate 12,702 of DATJGL010000206.1, read as the reverse complement.
ACACCTGCACGCCGCAGCGTCCCGACTCCGGGCGAGCGGCCGTGCTCCGCCGCCGCCAGCGCACTCGCGAAGTCGGCCACGCCGGAATAGCGGTCGGCGGGATCGAGCGCTAGCGCGCGCTCGATTGCGCTTGCGACCGCGGGGGGAAGGCCGGGCAGGTAGGTGCGGATAGGCACCGGCGGACCCTGGAAGCGTCGCGCGATTGTCGCCTGTGCGGTGCGGCCGGGAAATGGCGGGCTACCCGTGAGCGCCTCGTAGAGGACGCAGCCCAGAGCATACAGGTCACTCCGCCCGTCGACGGTTGCGTCGCCGCTAGCCTGCTCAGGGCTCATGTAGGCCGGCGTTCCCACCACCAGACCTTTGCCTGTGATTCGCGGATCCGACCCTCCGCCAGACGCGGTTGGCTCTCGACTCGTCCGACCAACCAGGGTCGCGATGCCAAAATCCGCCAGCACGGCGTGTCCCGCTTCCAGAAGAATGTTCTCGGGCTTGATGTCGCGGTGGATCACACCGCGACCATGCGCGTAGTCCAGGGCGGCGCTTACTTCGCGGGCGATTCGGAGCACCTGGTCCAGCGGTAACCGGCCCGCTCGGTTCAGTCGGCTGCGCAGCGACTCTCCTTCAACGTACGGCATGACGTAAAAGAGCGTCCCATCGATTGCTCCGGAGCCGTAGACCGGCAGGATGTGGGGATGCTGAAGTCCCGCAGCGACCTGAATCTCGCGCAGAAAGCGGTCGGCATCGTACCGAGTTCTCGAGCTGGCCTGCATCACTTTCAAAGCGACGGCCCGATCGTGCCGCCGGTCGGCGGCACGATACACGACCGACATGGCGCTTCGCCCGACCTCGGCCTCCAGGTCGATGCCGCGCTGGGCGAGGCCGGCGCGAAATGCGGCGGAAACCTCCGGCACAAGATCGGGTTCTGCAAATGCTTGGGGTGTGATGTTCATCTCTCCAGAGCAAAGTGTCGGGCATGCCCGCCATCGCATCTACGCGCGATGCCACGCTTCCGCTGCGGTCACGCCGGTGCCAACTGGGAAACCGTCCCCGCGCACACGCGGTTTCGCGGCCCGGACCTTTCAACGCCGGCCCAGTGACAGACGTACTGATGAACACGAAGTAAAGGGAGACGCAGATCAGTTGGATCGGGGCGATGGGCATTGGGACCTGGTGCCGGTAACCCCAATCGCGCACTTCCGGTCGTTGCTGCGGCGTACCTCACGCCGATGACCCAACAACGGTGCGCGACACCAGCCCAAGCTCCTCGCCCCGCAGTGGATATCAGGAGTTCCTTGACACATCAAGTTTATTTGATATAATGCGGCATGACCGCTGCCGTTCCCCAGTCCGTCCGGGCAGAGACCGCCAGGTTCTTCCACGCACTCGCCGACCCGACTCGGCTTCGGATCGTGGAGCTGCTCCGTCATGGGGAGCGGTGCGTGTGCGACCTCACCGAGGCGGCTGATGCCGCCCAGTCGCGATTGTCCTTTCATCTCAAGGTTCTGAAGGACGCGGGCCTGCTCGCCGACCGGCGGGACGGGCGCTGGGTGTACTACCAGCTCCGTCAAGAGGCCCTGGATCGCGTCGGCGCGGCCCTCGCGAGCTTTGAGCCCCACGTTCCGTCACCCAAGTGTCGCGGTTGCTGCGACTGAGTGTTGCTTAAATGTGCGATACATCAACAATTCTTGATCAGCATGGAGGGGTAATAATGGGCACGTACAACTCGGTGCACGCGACCGTGCAACACACGTATGGTGAGGCTGCGCGCCGAGCACGAGCCGGTGTCAAGTCCGATTGCTGCGGCCGCAGCGGAGGCTGGGATCCCGTCGCGGGCAGCCTCTACAGTGCGAGTGATGTTGCCTGCCTCCCTGCGGAGGCTGTGCTGTCATCGCTGGGCTGCGGCAATCCTACCGCGCTGGTCGAGCTGCACTCGGGTGAGACCGTGCTCGACCTTGGCTCGGGCGGCGGCATAGACGTCCTGCTCTCCGCCAGGCGGGTTGGGCCGACGGGCCAGGCCTACGGTCTCGACATGACGCCGGAGATGGTTGCGCTCTCCGCTGATAACGCACGCCAAGCCGGTGTGGGCAACGCCGAGTTCCTGCAAGGCGAAATCGAAGCGATTCCCCTGCCGGACGCATCGGTAGACGTGATTATCTCGAATTGCGTCATCAATCTGTCGGCCGATAAAGAGCGTACGCTGCGCGAAGCGTTCCGGGTCCTGAAGCCCGGTGGACGGTTCGCCGTTTCCGACGTCGTGGTGAGAGGCGAGCTGCCGCAGCCGGTTCGCGGCAACATGGCTTTGTGGGTCGGCTGTGTCGCCGGTGCGTTGGAGGAGGCGGAGTACCTGCGCCTCCTCACCGAGTCAGGCTTCGTCGAGCCGAGCATCGAACCGGTGCGGGTCTACCAATTCGCTGACGCGAAGGCATTGCTGGACGGCGCCGGTCTCGATTCCGAAATGCTGGCGCGCGAAATCAGCGGACGGGTAATGGGCGCGTTCATTCGGGCACGGAAGCCCGACGAGGTATGAGCGAAGCATCTGCCGAAGACCGGCGCCCAGGCGCTCGGCTCCGTGCGGCTCGGCTGAGCGATTTCGCGGCCGTCATCAAGCTTCTGTCCAGAGCTGGGCTTCCGACAGCCGGCATACCCGCTGATCTCCACGGCTTCATCGTTGCCGAGCACGTTGGACGACTCGTCGGTGTAACGGGTCTCGAGCGACATGGTAGCATGGGGCTCCTACGCTCGGTCGCCGTTACCTCCGATGTTCGAGGTATGGGACTGGGGGCTGCCCTCGTCGAAAAGGCTCTGTCAGACTCCGCGGCAGACGGCGTGACAGACGTCTACCTTCTGACTTCGACGGCGGAGGGCTACTTCCGCCGTCATGGCTTCCGACCAGTCTCACGCGATATCGTGCCTGCGGCGATCAAGGAATCCCTGGAGTTTCGGGAAGCCTGTCCCGCCACAGCCGCCGTCATGTATCGCGGTCCCATGCGAGTCCTGTTTCTCTGCAGCGGGAACAGTGCTCGAAGCCAGATCGCGGAAACGATTCTCAACTGCGCCGGTACCGGTCGGTTCATAGCGGAGAGCGCGGGTGCCCAACCAGCGGAATGCGTAAACGAGCTGGCGCTCAGGGCGTTGGCGCGCCACGGGTTCCACTGGCACGGCCATTCCCCCCGCGGATTGGATGGCCTGGATCAGGAGGCCTGGGACTTCGTGATCACGGTCTGCGATCGCGCACGGGAGGCCTGCCCCATTTTTCCCGGTCAACCAATCGTCGCCCATTGGGGAATGCCCGACCCTGCGGCAGCGCATGGGAACGAAGCCCAGAAACAAAGGGCGTTCGACGATGCCTTTCTCATCATCAAGCGGCGCATTGATCTCTTCCTGAGCCTTCCGACTGAAAAGCTTGAGCGCCTTGCGCTGGAGCAACGGGTCCGCGCAATCGGAGGTGTTGATGGCTAAAGTCTGACGGCTGAGACCCTTCTAGGTGCTTGAGCCTGCTAGTTCCACTGCTATATTAGCCAAATGGCTGATTGTTGCTGTCTATCTGCGCAATCTTGGGCCCGCTGATATATGGGCCCGGAGCACCCCGGTACGAAACTCCCTAACCTCTGGAGCCTCTACAACTTACGGCAGTCTCCCTACTTCCAGGACACATTAGGGGGCGAGACAGATCACCACCCGCTCACCCTCTTTGTCGGGCGGCTGGCGGAGCTCGACGTTATCGCAAACGCGATCGGCAGCGCAGGCTCGTCGCGGCAGGTAGTCGGCGGTCGGCCCGGGGTCGGAAAGACCACCCTGGTGCAGGGCGTCAAGGCGGCCGCCGTCGGCGCTGGATTCTGGGCTACTGACAGCCTGGTTTCCTTCTACCCGGAGGACACCACCGAGCTCCTGCTCGGACGGCTACTGGGCGGGATCTACGACGCCATCGTCACGGCGCGGCCTCATACCGCGGATCAGCCCGCAATGCAGGCCGCGCAGCAGCTGGTTCGGGTAGCGAGGCTCGCAACCGGCGGACTGAACGTCTCGGCCGCAGGGATTGGGGTTGGAGTCTCGCGCGGCGTCGCGATGGCGACGCCGGCCGGTGCGCTGCTGCTCGATGGTCCCCGCCTAGTTCGCGAGCTGCTCGAGTTGGTGACGGCAGCAGGTGCGCGCGGCATCGTCCTCCATCTGAACAATCTCGAGATTCTCAGCGAGCGCGACGCGGCGGCTGCTGCCGACATTCTCCGCAGCCTTCGCGACCCCGTTCTGCTGCAGCCGGGCTTGCATCTCATTCTCGCCGGTACGACCGACGCCGTGGCCGCGGTCGTGACACGTCACCCGCAGGTGCGATCGGTCTTTGCCAGCCCCTTGTTGCTCGAACCGCTTCCCCAAACGGACGTCGCTGCGTTGCTTGCGGCGCGCTACGCTCACCTCCGGCTCGATCATGATCGCGAGCCGGTGCCGCCCATCGCACCGGCGGCGGTGAATACGCTCTACGCGTTCTTTCAGGGCGACCTGCGCGGGCTGCTCAAGGCGCTCGAAGAAGGGGCGACATTGCTGATGGGAGTAGGGGCGAGTCCGGGCGCGCCCCTCGCACTGGATGATCTGCGGCCGGCGCTGCAGCGACGGTACGAAGCCGAACTGGCGGCGGCGCTCGAGCCGGTTCGGGCGGAGCAGTTGCGTGCGTGGGCGGCCGCCGGGGTCGCCGCCCCACAAACGCAAGAGATGCTCCGTCGCATCTGGAATCTGAGCCAGCCGGCCACCTCCAACGCGGTTCGCGACCTGATCGAGCGTGGATACGCCGTCGCGCTCCCACGTCGCGGGGGTGCGCCGATCGAGTATCTCCTGGCCGGCGCCAGCCGGCTCATCTTCGGATAGCGGTTTACGAGGCGGCGATCCGCCGCACCAGATCCGCGTTGGCCTTGTCGCGGCGCATCTCGTCGAGCAGATCGCTCATCGCGTTGACCGGAGACATGGCGGCGAAGCGCTGGCGAAACACGTGCGAGGCGGCGAGCTCTTCCGGAGTCAGCAGGAGTTCTTCCCGGCGGGTGCCACTCGCGGTCAAATCGATGGCCGGAAAGATTCGTCGGTCGGCCAGGTCTCGACTGAGAGCGAGCTCGCTGTTGCCGGTCCCTTTGAACTCTTCGAAGATCACTTGATCCATCCTGCTGCCGGTGTCGACCAGCGCGGTGGCAATGATGGTGAGCGACCCGCCGCCCTGGGAGGATTCGACCGCGCGGGCACTGCCGAGGAATCGCTTTGGCTTTTCCAGCGATTGCGCGTCCAGCCCTCCCGAGAGCGTTCGGCCGGTGCCCTTCTCCACAGTGTTGTAGGCTCGCGCGAGGCGGGTGAGCGAGTCCACGATCAGGACCACGTCTTCGCCCAGCTCGACCCGACGGCGGGCCCGCTCGAGAACAAGCTCCGCGACCGCTACATGTTGGCTGGCAGGGTTGTCGAAACTGGACGCGATGACCTCGCCGAACCCGGTCGCTTCCATCTCGAAGACCTCTTCGGGCCGCTCGTCCACCAGCAAGATCAACAGGCCGGCCTGGGGGTAGTTGGCGCTCACACCCTCGGCGATAGCCTGCAGCACCATTGTCTTCCCGGCCTTGGCCGGCGCTACGACCAGTGCCCGTTGTCCCTTACCGAAGGGGCAGAGCAGGTCGATGACCCGGTTGGTGAAATCCGGTTGGCCACGGCGCTGCATTCCGCATTCGAGCTTGAGCGGTTCGCTTGGATGAGTTGCCCCCAGCCTCCCGAACTCCGGGCGGTGGCGCAGGGTGTCCGGTGGCCGGCCATTGATGCCGGACACTCGCTCCAGCTGGTGGTTGCGGCCCTTGCCCGTGTTCCTGGCCTCTCCCTCGATCTCGTCGCCGGTGCGGAGTCCATACTCGCGGATGATTCGTTCCGCCACCTGAACGTCGGTGCCAGTCGGGAGGTAACCAGCTTCTCGGCGCCGCAGGAAACCGCGATTGGGGCCAGCCTTCTCGAAGATGCCAAGCATCACGCCGGCTGCTCCTCGAAGGAGAGCAGTAAATCACGCATGGGGATTCACGGGTGGATGGAGAGTTCGCGGAAGATATCGCGCGCGGGGTCCACATGACAGAGCGGTGCATAGGGCTGGACCGGACTGGCGCCCCGATGTGAACGCCCCCACAATTCGCCCACCTTTTCTGCCTGGGAGTCTCTCGGGATGCCGCCCCGCTGTCTGCTTACACATCTGATCCGAGCGCTCGCCGTTGCTAGTCCGCTGGCCTTCGCTGGGCTGACTGGCTGTGCCCGGGCGACGACGACGCCGGCTCCGGCGCCCGAGGTCTCGACCCCCGAACGCCCGCAATATCCGTCCACCTATCAGCGTCACCCGTCGGCCCCTGTTCTCATTCGGAACGCCACCCTGCTGACCGCGGCAGGTCCGGAGCAGCAGAACGCCTCGATTCTCTTCGCCGACGGCAAGATCATGGCAATCGGGGCCGACGTGGCGGCGCCACCCGACGCGACGGTGGTGGACGGCACCGGGAAGTTCGTGACACCGGGGATCATCGATACGCACAGCCACATGGGCGTCTACGCCGCTCCGGGTAGCCCGGCTGAGTCCGACGGCAACGAAGCCACCAATCCGGTGACGGCACAGGTCTGGGCAGAGCACTCGTTCTGGCCCCAGGATCCGCAGATTCCGCTCGCGGTTGCCGGCGGCATCACCGTTATTCAGGCGCTTCCCGGATCCGCCAATCTGATCGGCGGGCGATCGGCGACGCTTCGGCTGGTGCCTGCACGAACCGTGCAGGAAATGAAGTTTCCGGGCGCGCCGTACGGCCTCAAGATGGCCTGCGGCGAGAATCCCAAGCGGGTTTACGGGCAGCGTCCGTTAGGCCCGTCCACCCGAATGGGAAACATGGCCGGGTATCGGGCGGCGTTCATCGAGGCCGAGCGATATCGGGACAAGTGGGACCGCTGGCTCAAGGACCACAAGGGGAATCCTCCCGATCGTGACCTCAAGCTCGAGACCCTGGCCGAGGTCCTGCGGGGCCACATCCTGCCGCACATTCACTGCTATCGGGCCGACGAGATGGCTCAAATGATCGACTTGAGCAAGGAGTTCGGCTTCAAGATCCGCTCGTTCCATCACGCCGTCGAAGGGTATAAGATCGCCGACGTACTTGCGCGCGAGGGCATCGCCGCATCCGTGTGGGACGACTGGTGGGGCTTCAAGATGGAGGCGCTCGATGGGATCCCGGAGAATGCGGCCCTGCTGGAGCGGGCCGGTGCGCGGCCGATCATGCACTCCGACGACCCCGGCGTTATCCAGCGGCTCAATCAGGAAGCAGCCAAAGCGATGTACGCAGGTCGTCGCATCGGCATCAACATCACTCGGGAACAAGCGATTCGATGGATCACGGCCAACCCCGCCTGGGCGCTTGGCGTCGACTCCACGACCGGAACGCTGGAGCGGGGCAAAGCGGCCGACGTAGTCGTATGGTCGGGCGATCCATTCTCGGTCTACTCGCGGGCGGAGAAGGTGTACAACGACGGCTGGCTGGTGTTCGACCGGGCTGACACGACGAAGCAATGGAAGACGGACTTCAATCTGGGCACGGCGGCGCCGGGGGTGGGACGATGACCCCCCGAACCGCTCGACTGCCCATGCGAGCCGGTCTTGCGTTCGGCCTGGTATTCGGCGCCGTGCCCGTGTCCGCGCAGACGGTCGCGATCACCAACGCGACCATCTACCCTGTGTCGGGTCCGAAAGTGGAACACGGCACCGTTCTGATTCGGGATGGCAAGATCTCGGCGATCGGCACGAATGTTTCAATTCCCAGTGGCGCGACTCGTATCGATGCGGAGGGTCGCTGGGTTACTCCGGGGTTCATCCAGTCAGGCACTACCTTGGGCATCAAGCTGCTCGAATCGGGCGGCCTGACCCAGACCGCCGAGGATTCGCTGGGCGGCGAGATCAACGCTGCGTTCAACGTGGCGGAAGGCATCGACCCCGCATCCTTGACCATCCCCGTGGCCCGGCTCGAGGGCATCACCGGCACGGTAGCAGTGCCCTCCTATGGGTTGATCCGCGGTCAGGGCGTCTGGTTCGATCTGGTGGGCGATCGGTTGGAGGATCTGCTGGTCAAATCGCCAGCGGCGATGGTGGTGGATTTGAGTGAAACCGGCAAAAGCGCTGGTGGCGGCAGCAGGGCGGGCTCACTGCAGAAGCTCCGTCGGGTGCTGCGCGACGCGCTCGAATACTCCCGCCGCAAGGAGGATTACCGGCGCGGTCAGATGCAGCCGCTGTCGGCGTCGGCCGAGGATCTCGAAGCGCTCGAGCCGGTGGTGAAGGGCGAGCTCCCCGTGCTGGCTTTTGCCAACCGGCGTAGCGATATCGAGAACGCGTTGCGGGTGGCCCGGGACTTCAAGCTGCGGCTCATTATCTGGGGCGGGATCGAAGCGTGGCAGGCAGCCGGCGAGCTGGCGGCGGCCCGGGTCCCCGTGGTGGTCGAGCCCCTCACCAACGTACCGACGTTCGACGCGCTGAGTCCGCGGCTCGACAATGCGACGCTGCTCCGCGCCGCCGGTGTCACGACGGTGCTAGCGCAGCACGACATGGCCCACTTCCGCGACCTGCGGCAGGCAGCTGGCAACGCCGTCCGCAATGGGCTTTCATGGGACGACGCCCTGCGGGGCGTGACGCTGGCGCCGGCTGAAGTGTTCGGGCTGCAGGATCGCTACGGCTCTCTCGAGCCGGGGAAGGTGGCCAACCTCGTCGTCTGGTCCGGTGACCCGTTCGAGTTCTCGAGCAGGGCGGAGCACGTGTTTATCAGAGGCCGCGATGTGGGAACCGAGAGCCGGCAGACGCAGCTGCGGGACCGCTATCGCGAGCTGCCGCCCAAGTTTTGAGTCGTGAGTGAGCTCGCCCGGTTCGCCCTGATCACGTTCACATCGATCCTCTTCATCGTGGATCCGGTGGCGGCGGTCCCCGCCTATCTCGTCATCACCCAGGATGAGACGGCCGAAAGCCGTCGGCGCACGGCGCTCCGCGCCTGTGTCGCGATGACGCTGCTGCTCGCCGTCTTCGCCGCCACCGGAACACTCATCTTCCGCGCGTTCGGAATAACGCTTCCGGCGTTCAGGGTTGCAGGCGGCTTGATCTTGTGGTTCTCGGCCATGGAGATGTTGCGTGGGGAGCGGCCCACGCGGGAGGGCAGAGTCGAGATCCAGGAGGCGCAGGAGAAGGAAGACGTCGCGCTGGTGCCCCTGGCGATCCCCCTGCTGGCGGGACCGGGGGCGATATCCACCATCGTGGTGTTGGCGGGCCAGGCTCACGCACCTCCCCATCTCGCCCTGCTGTACGCGGCCATCGTGGTGACCGGTGTTGTTTCCTATCTCACGTTGCGGCTGGGCGAGCCGCTGCTCCGAAGGTTGGGAAAGACGGGCATCCGAGTCATCACCCGGATCATGGGACTGCTCTTGGCAGCGGTCGCAGTACAGTTTGTGCTGACGGGTGTAAAGGATGGGCTCCGCCTCTAGGTCGCGGGCGGCGGCTTCCTAGAGAAAGGGCGTAGCGACCGCCGTGGCCACCAGTGCGACGCCCCACACGAGATCCAGATTCACCCAGAGCGTGCGCAGCCAGCTGACCCCCAGCCAATAGTAGACGGTGAGGGCGGCGACAGCTGTGACGGCCAGGTAGGCTCCGGTGTGCAGTGCCGTTGCCATGAGGCCACCGTACGCCGAGCCATCGTGGTGCCCCGCGCTCGCGCTCAGAATCCAGGGGATCACCATGAGGCCGGCGCCGTGGGCCGACGCCATCAGCGTCGACCATACCACCAGATCGCGGAAGCCCACGCGCATCCCGACCCAGCGCGGGTGCCGGGCACGTATCAAGCGTGAAGCGCCAAACACAAACAACCCGGCCGCTACGATCCACCTGAGCGGCTCCGGCCCGATAACGATGCCCGCCGCCATGGCCGCGAGCACGGCGACGGCAATGGCGAGCCCGTGCCCCAACGCGAGGGGCGGCAAGGCGCGCCAGACGGCTGCCGGCCGTCGCTCTTGAAGACCCAGCGCCACCGCGAACAGCCACCCCATGGCAGGGTTGACCCCGTGCCACGCGCCCAGGACCAGCATGGCGGGACCGACGCTGGACGATCCGTCCATCATGCGAAGCAGAAGGAATCCGAGGACGCGTCGCCCCCCTGGAGCCGCACCTGGTGAGGCCGCATCCCGTCTGGCGTTTCGAGGAAGAAGTTCTTGTCGACCGTCATGCCTCCGTCACTCCCAGCGTCGAGCTTCACCATCCAACCTCGCACACCATCGGGGTAGAACTGCGCATCCCAGGGCGAATAGAGCGCGTTGGTGAAGTACACGCGTCGGCCGTCTCGGCTCACCTCGACCATTTGCGGGCCACCGTTGAGCGGCGTGTCCGGCCGGGCCGGATGGGGTGACCGCTGTACGATCCCGCCGATGCGCACCGAGCCGGTCTTCCGCGGATGAAATGGATCTGAGACGTCGTACTGCAATAACTCACCGGTGCCCCAGCACGACACGTAAAGGAACCGGTCGTCGAGCGAGAGATTGATGTCCGTCACCAGGGGCGGCACCGCCTTGAACCCCTTGAGCATCGGAGGCAGCTGATCGGGATCAGCCGGCTCTGCAGGGATGGTGATGACCTTCTCGACCTTCCAGCCGCCGTTGCCCTGCGGCCGATGATAGAGCCAGACCGAGGCGGAGAGGTCCGCCAGGGAAACGACTACACCCAGGAAGCCGTAGGCCTTGCCGGGGTCGCGGGCGGCCCGCAACTCGAGCGTGATCTGGTACTCCGGGCCGAGAGGGAGGGCTTGAACATGACGCCGCTTGCGCAGGTCCCAGATGTGGATCTGGTTGCCGTACTTGCCGCCGAGCAGGAGCTCGGGGTTGACTCCCTCGCGCACCATGTTGGGCGTACCCCATTCGCTGGTGACTAGGGTATCCAACCCTAGGTGCCAGGCGAAGTCATAGGCGAGGTATTGGGAACCCCGGTCCTTTTCCCATGCGCCCTGCGGCTCGAAAGTCTCGTGGTCGAGCACGAACAGACCGCCCGGTCCGTCTCCGGTCTTGGCAGAGCCGAGCGCGTTCACGTAGATCCCGTCCGGCCCACAATGCACTGTATGCGCACTGGCATAACCGGTGCGTGCAGCGATTTCCTCGGGCTCGATCACTTTGACGATCTTGGGGGCCCGGGGGTCGGGCTTGGTGTCCAGGATATACACTCGGGACGAATTGAGCCCCGGTACCACGAGGTAGCGGCGCTCGAGGTGCGCGTGCGGCGCCGAGGGGCAGAGCGAGGAGCTGCACGCGTTCCAGCCAAAGTGGTGCAGCTCGTCTCCCACATTTGGCAAGTCCGTGCGGCCCACGAGCGACCCGTAGCTGGAAGAGCGGGGATTCACGTCGACCACGCCCATTGCGTCCGGCCGGCGTTTCGTCGGGTCGATTAGCACGACGTACGCGAGCTCCTCGGCCGGCGCGCGAATGGCGTCGCGAGCTGAAGCGTAAAATGTCGGGTCAGGGCGCAAGCGGGCCATAAGGAAGCTCCGAGTCCAAGGGGCGTGGATGAGCCAGGGGGCTAACATGGGAAGCGCGGCGGCGGGATGGCAAGAGGGTCGCGATCTTGGGACGGCCGGCCCTAAACGCCCGCCCGGCGTCGCCCGTATATCGTCAAGTCCTCTCTAGGAACCGCCCCTTGCTGACTAGGCTACGGTCACTCCAACTGGCCGCCGCCCTATTGATGGTGGCGGTGCCAAGGTTGGCTGCCCAGGTCGGGGGGACCACCGACATCATCACCGGGAAAGTCACGGGGCCGTCCGGCGATCCGATCGCGGACGCGACGGTCGAAGTCATCTCGGTCGAGACTCAGGTCTTGCGGCAACGAGCCACCGATGCGCACGGCCGGTTCACGATCCTGTTTCCCGATGGCGGCGGACAATATCAGGTCCTGGTGCGTTACATCGGGATGACGCCGCTGCGACTGACAGTCGCCCGCCAGGCGGACGAGGATCGCCTGGTCGTCAATGCACGCATGACCCCGGCCGCGACCACGCTCGAGGAGGTCACGGTTCGGGGTCGTCCACGGGTTCGTGATCCCGGCACCGCCGGGCCGGGTTCGCTCGAGCGAAACCTCTCTTCCGAGTTCGTCGAGCGATTGCCCATCGACGCGTCCGACCCCAACGTCCTTGCGACGCTGGCTCCCGGTGTAGTCGGCATCGAGGCCACGGATTCCAGTAATGCCGCGTTCTCGGTCGCCGGACTTCGACCGGACGCGAACAATGTGACGCTCGACGGCCTCTCCGCCGGCGGATCAAGCGTGCCTCAGGACGCGGTCCGAAACACCCGAGTGATCACCAGCACCTACGATGTGGCTCGCGGCCAGTTCAGTGGGGGGGAGGTCGCTTCCACCACCCGAAGCGGCACCAACGTCCCGCAAGGCTCGTTCACGTACCTCCTGCGCGACCGGGATCTCGCCTGGGGTGGAGAGACTTCATCGCCGTTCGGGCAGGGTTACACCCAGAACCAGTTGGGCGGTGGGATGGGTGGGCCTCTCGTGCGCAATCGTCTGTTTGCTTTCGGCTCGGTGCAGGGGCGCTGGCGCGACCAGGCGGTGACATCGCTGAGCTCGGTCGATCCCGCCACCCTTGCCCGGTTGGGCGTGAGCCCCGACTCAGTGGCTCGTTTCCTGTCGCTTGCGCAGGCCACCGGTGTTCC
>DATJGL010000205.1:0-2924 GCA_035495075.1 Gemmatimonadales bacterium | reverse complement strand
GCTGGCTTCGGGGCGATCGGCCGCACCTTGGCGCCCGGCCGCACCTTCTGCAGGCCCTCCACGACGATTCGATCGGCGGGTTCCAAGCCAGAGGTGATCACCCAGTCGCTGCCAACGCGGTTGCCCGGCTTCACCGTCTTGACCTGCACGACGCTGTCCGGACCCACGACAAAGACGTTGTAGGTGCCCTGCAGCTCCTGAACGGCGCGCTGCGGGATGACAATGGCGTTCTTGCGTGTGGTAATGGGAAACCGCACTCGGCCGAAACCGCCGGGACGGAGCAGTCCCCCTGGGTTTGGGAAGGTGGCCTGGATGGGCAGCGTCCCGGTCTCCGCGCTGACTCCGCGGCCCACCACGCTCACGCGCCCCTTTTGCGGGTATACCGATCCATCCGCCAACACCAGCTCGAGTGGGAGGTTTCCCTCGGAGCGGTTACTGCCCTCGGCCTTAACCGCCCGCGAGTAGGCCAGGTAATCGGCCTCCGAGATGGTGAAGTTGAAGCGGACGGGGTCGAGTGAAGAAACCACGGTGAGCACGGTTGGCTGCGGGCTTCCGACATAGGATCCGACGTCCACCAGACGGTTACCCGCCAGGCCATCGATGGGGCTTCTCACCCGACAGTAGCCCAGGTCGAGTTCTGCCGACCTGACCTGCGCCCGGGCAGCCGCCATGCTCGCCCGGCTGGCTTCCTCACTGGCGACCGCGTTGTCGAGATCCTGTTGGCTTACGGCGTTCTGGGCCACGAGCGGGCGGAGGCGGTTCGCCTGGATTACGGCCCGGTCATGCCTGGCCTTCGCTTCCGCGTAGTCGGCGAGGGCTCGGGACGCGGTAGCTTCGAAGGGCTTGGGGTCAATCAGGAAGAGCAGTTGCCCCTTCCGGACCGGGGTTCCCTCCTGGTAGTCCATCGACTCAAGAAACCCGGCCACCCGGGCCCGCACTTCTACATCCTCGCCGCCCTTGATCTCACCGGTGAACTCGACCTGCACCGGCGTGTCGCGCACGTCAACCGGCTGGACTTCCACCTCCGGTGGCGGTGGCGGAGGAGGCGGGCTCTTCTTGCAGCCCGCCAGGCCTACCAACACGAGCAATGCCGCCTGGGGCCGGCATCCCGCCACGTTCATAGAACCCCCAAACTGCCAAGGTCAGGTTGACTGGAAGGCCAAGTGGAATCGCCGCTCGCAGTTGATATGCAGGCGACCGGCACGGGTGTCCACGACAAAGGGCCACTCCGTTTCGGCAGGTTATTCGCGCAAGCTATTTGGCTACCGAACTCCTTGCCTCCGAACAACTACGAGCGACCGGCTACGAAAAAGTACCGAGCGGAACAGGGCAGCAGCCGCGATGCGAATCGGTACGCCCCCGTCGGCGCAACGCAGCACGATCGAGTAGCCCGGCACGAGCAAGCGGAGGTGAACCAAGGCAAACCTACCGTGGTTTGAGCGGACGGTAAGACGGGGTGGCAGGGCCGTCGCGCTGCCCGCCGGCCATTCCTCGGCTCGAGGATCAACTCACAAGTGCGCCGCCCATTGGAGCCTCCGGAGTTCCGTACTTTTTCGTGACGTGGCGACAGTAATTCTTCCGATGCCCGTCCCACCAGCCGGGTCTACCTTGGCTTCCGCTGATGCGACCGGTGCGAAGGCTTCCGACGAAGCCCTCGTCCCGCCTTGGCCCAACTGCCCACCACGGTCGCCGTCAGCCCGTGCCGGCGGTTACCTCGAGGAAGAAACGATGAAGCATCTGCGAGCGGTGGCCGTTGCACTCCTGTTCCTGGCGGTTGCGCGCCATGCCAGAGCTCAGGATTCCACGACCAAAGCGACCCCAGACACCTCAACGGCGGCTCCAGACACGTCGGAAGCGGCTCCACCAGAGGAGCCGGGCCAGTTCAAGTGGAAATTCAACCTTGACGCTGGTCTGGGCGCTTTCGGCTTCTCCAATTCACTCTACACCGACGTGCGCCCCGATCCCTCCGGAGACCTGAGCGACAACTGGTTTGAGAGCTTCATCAAGCCGGCTGTGTCGGGCACCTACCGTCTGAAAAGCGGTGAGCTCTACGGTGCGGTCAGTGCCGTCGGCGAGCGCACGTTGGATGCCCCGCCGCCGTTGGTGGGTAAGGAGGCGTCGTCCTTCGAGGTCGAGGACCTCTACATAGGGTGGCGCTCGAGAGACGCGCTCAAACTCGGCGAGAACGCCTTGGACTTCACCGTGGGTCGTTCTCAGTACAAGATCGGACAAGGACTGCTCCTCTGGGACGGTGCCGGCGAGGGGGGAACCCGCGGCGGCTTCTGGAGCAACGCACGAAAGGCGTGGCAGTTCGCCGCGATCGGCCGCTTCAAGCCGAAGAACCACACGTTCGAGCTCTTCTACCTGGACCGCAGCGAAGTTCCGGAAGCCACGACGGGAACTCGGCTGTGGGGTGCGAACTACGAGCTGTCGCTGGGTGAGTCCAACACCCTCGGTGCGAGCTATTTGCACTTTTACGCCGATTCACTGCCGCGACGCGATGGGATGTCGGTGTACAACCTCCGTGCTTTTATCGCCCCCTTCAAGTCGGTGCCGAACCTTTCCTTTGCAGCTGAATACGCGCACGAGCACAACGGTGATCTGCTGAGCTCGAACGCCTGGTATGCGCAGGGGGCGTACGAGTTGAGCAAGGTCAGCTGGAAGCCCAGGATCTCTTACCGCTACGCCTTCTTTGAGGGCGATGACCCGGCGACCCCGACCGACGAAAACTTCGACATGCTGCTGCCCGGCTTCTATGACTGGGGCACCTGGTGGCAGGGCGAGATCGCTGGCGAATACTTCCTCGCCAACTCCAATCTGATTTCGCACCAGCTTCGGGTTCACCTGACGCCCAGCGAGAAATTGGGCACCGGTCTCATCGGCTATGTGTTTCGGCTCGACCAGCCCGCCTCGTTCGCACCGGG
>DATJGL010000204.1:0-5980 GCA_035495075.1 Gemmatimonadales bacterium | reverse complement strand
TCCTCGGTGGTGAGTGTGTCGGTGGGCATACAAGAAAGTAGTCGTGGCATGGGGGCTGCGGATGAGGGATGCGCGAGTGGCATCCAAGAACGAGTGGGCACCTTCGGTCTCACTGTAAGCGTGCAGGTGAGAGTCGCCGGCCGCCATGCTCAAACTTAGAATCCGCATTGGGCTGCCGCCTAACCCACGCTTGCAGCTGACGGGCGCGCGGCTGCGCCGCGAGTGGAACGTACAATTCGGAACCACGAGGCCTGCCGCCTCAGCTGAAGCGAGACTGTTAGACGGCGCGTTCCCTCATCTTGCTCGCGTGCGCTGAGCGGATTCAGCTTTCACCCAATGGCGCGAACCGTCCTGGTCATTCATGGCGCTGGTGAGCCCCGGCGGCGGCGGGGCACAGTGTACTGGGAACCGCTCCTCGGCAATACCTTGGGGCCCGGTTATCGAGTGACGGCGCCACGCATGCCCCGGCCAGCGCAGCCGCACTACTGGACCTGGGCTCGCCGCATTGACAAACTGCTAGCGAGCACGAGAAGGCCGCTTCTCGTGGGTCACTCGTTCGGAGCTTCGGTCCTTCTGAAATACCTCTTGGAAACCCTCCACCGACCCTCTCTCGCTGGCCTCTTTCTGGTCGCCACGCCGTTCTGGAGGCCGGACTTCCCGGAATTTGCGCTACCACCTGATTTTGGCGTGCGGCTCCGTGATCTGTCGCCACTCTATCTCTACCATAGCCGGGACGATCCCGAGATCCCGTTCGAGCATCTTGAGCGCTATAGCCGTCTCTTGCCTCACGCCGTTGTGCGGGCATTGGATGGGCGCGGCCACGAGTTCAATCAGCCGGAGTTCCCGGAACTGGCGGCCGATATTCGGGGAGTCGCGCTGCAGCGACGCGCCGTCTAACCCACGCTTGCTGACGGGCGCGTCCAGTTCAGCGGAACGTAGAATTCGGAACCACGAGGCCGATCGCCCACAGCTGAAGCGGGACTGTTAGGCCGCCATCATTCGAGAAGTCCAAATGGCAAACACTCGCGCTCTCATGCTCGCGCTGGTTCTGAGCTCCACCCTAGCAGCCCCGGTTATGGGCCAGTCACCCAGGCCGGACACAGTGGTTGTCCAAAGCGGAGAGCTCAAACTGCACGCGCTGCTTTGGCGCCCCGAGGGCCGGGGACCGTTCCCCGCGGTTCTGTTCAATCACGGGAGCGGCCACGCAACAGGTACAGACATGTCTGGTCGTCGGGATCAGCGACACCCGGAGCTGCTCGGGCCAGTATTCATCAAGCACGGCTATATCCTCCTCTACCTGTTTCGACGCGGGGACGGGCTCTCCGCGGGCCAGGGCATCCCCGCCGGCGACCGGATGGACAGCGCGAGCGCGGCAAGCGGGCAGGTCGCGCGCAACCAAATTCAGCTGCGGTTGCTGGAAACCGATGAGGTGAGTGATGTCCTCGCTGGACTCACCTTCCTTCGGGCGCGTGCCGATGTCCAGCCTGCCCGGCTCGCGGTAGTCGGGGTCTCCTTCGGCGGATCACTCACGCTCCTCGTCGCCGAGCGCGATAGCACCCTGCGCGCAGCCGTCGCTTTTGCTGTTGCGGGGTATAGCTGGGAGCGCTCTCCGCCGTTGCGCGCCCGGCTACTCGCGGCCGTCGCTCGGACGGTGGTGCCGACCTTCTTCATTCACGCCGCGAATGACTACTCAGTCGCATCGGGCAAAGCTCTGGGGGCCGAGATGGCGCGGCTTGGAAAACCCAGCCGCGTCAAGATCTACCCCGCTGTGGGGCGCACCGCAGAGGAAGGCCACGCTTTCGTTGACTTGGGACTGCGGAGCTGGGAGCCTGACGTATTCGACTTCCTGGACGAGCACCTCCGTCCGTAGCCCTCTCCGGGGAAGCTGAGATCCCGACGCGCATGGTGGCGGCCTAACCCGCGCTTGCAGCTGGGGGGCGCGTCCGTTTCAGCGGACGTAGAATTCGGAACCCCGGAGCCGATCGCCCGCAGCTGAAGCGAGGCTGTTAGGCCGCAGGCTGATCACTTGCTAGGCACCGCCTGCGAAGGAGGACTTGGTGTCCCAACCTGTAGCCGCCATCCTCATCGCACTGCTGACGGCACTGGTCACGGTGATTGGCTGGTATGTCACATACGCCTACACCAAACGTCGGGAAGATCGGACGCGCCGGATTGAACTCCGCCTCCGCTATCTGCAGCGTCAAATTGAGGAGCTCTACGGCCCACTGTACAGCCTCATCCTGCAGATTTTCAACGTTTGGGAAGTGCGTGAGCGTCTGGTCGGAGCTGACGGGACACGCTTGGCTACTGAGCACCGCGATAGGGTCGAAAAGTACCTTTGGGAGGAGTACTTCTTCCCACTTCACAAGGAAATTCGCGACCTTCTCCGGACGAAACTGTACCTGCTCGACGGACATGAAATCCCGCCAAGTTTTGAGCAGTATCTCCAGCACTCTACGCAAGAGGCGTGTCAGATTCGCCTTTGGTCGGACCTCGGCATTGACACGCGGCATATCTCGGGCGTGGAGTGGCCACCGGAGTTTGACGAAAACGTGACCGCTACCCTGCGACACCTCATTCGCGCATACGAGGGCGAACTCACGGAGCTGCCCCCGCCTCGTAAGGGCCAGATCGCTCGCCGGCAAGGCACCAGTGGTCAGGCAGGGACGGGTAGGCCTTGACCGGCTGCGGCCTAACCCACGCTTGCAGCTGACGGGCGCTAGCGTTTCAGCGGAACGTAGAATTCGGAACCACGGGGCTAATCGCCCGCAGCTGAAGCGGGCCTGTTAGGCCGCGCGTCGAGCATCACGCCGTTCTTCGGAGGTGGCATGCTTGGGAAACGAGGGTACCGACCCGCAGCTGTGTCCTCACACCTAGCATGGCTCGGGACTACTCTACTCGTTTTGTCCGGGTCGGCAATGCAGGCCCAAACGCCTAAGCCAGAGTTCATCAACCCTCCTGGGCTGACGCGCCCGACGGGTTACACCCATGTTGTGGTTAGCGCCGATGGTCGTACTGCCTACATTGCCGGCCAAGTGGCGTTCGACAGCACGGGGAAAGTGGTGGGAGTCGGGGACTTCCAGGCCCAGGCCGAGCAGGTGTTCGCGAACCTGCGTCGGGCCCTGGCGAGCGTGGGAGCTTCCTTCAGGGATGTGGTCAAGACGACTACCTTCCTCACCGATCTCAAGAACCTCCCGGCCTTGCGGGATACACGAGCACGGTATTTCGACCCGACGCACCCGCCTGCGAACACTCTTGTTCCGGTCACAACACTAGCGCGCCCGGACTTGTTGCTGGAGATCGAGGCGGTGGTGGATCTGCCCAGGGGGCGACAGCACTAGCGGTGCGGGGCGCAGCCTGACCAACGCATGCAGCCGACAAGCTGATGCGCAGGTCGTTAGCCCGCCACCGCGCTCCTTTTCTAAATTCAGTTATGGCGAAGAAACCGCTGGACCCCGCACCGGCGAGCCAGTTCCTCCCTCATCCGTGGCACGGCCTTGAAATAGGACCCGAGCCGCCAGGCCTCTTGTACGCGTTTATTGAGATCACCCCATTCGATCTCATGAAGTACGAGGTCGACAAGCAGTCCGGATACCTCCGCGTCGATCGCCCGCAGCGTGGCTCATCGCAGCCGCCCGCGCTCTACGGGTTCATTCCGCGAACCTACTGCGCTGATAGAGTTCACCGGCTCTCGCCAAAGTCGAGGAAGGGCGACGGCGATCCACTAGACATCTGCGTGCTCTCAGAGCGGCCGATCGCCCGGAGCGAGATCCTAATTCGCGCGAGAGTTGTCGGCGGCCTGCAGATGGTCGATGGACGCGATGCGGACGACAAAGTGATCGCGGTGCTCGACAACGACTATATCTACGGCACCGCCCGCGATATCAAGGATTTGCCCGAGGTATTGGTCGAGCGGCTGCGACACTACTTCGAGACCTACAAACTCGTGCCTGGCCGCGCTGACCCGGTGACGATCGAGAGAGTTTACGGCCGAGCGCACGGGCTGAAGGTCGTCGAGGCAGCCATCGCTGACTATGCCGAACACTTCGGCGGTGCGGGCTAACCCGCGCCTTAAGCTGGCGGCACCGTTTTTCTGCTGCAGTCTTCCATTTGTGAACACGTCAAGCTCGCGCCGCAGCGCCGATGACCGACAGCGGAACGTAGAATTCGAAAGCTCGGGCGAGTCGCCCACAGCTGAAGCGTAGGTCGTTGGGCGCCACAGCGCTTGCAGGTACGGGTGTTTCCAACTGCCTCTGAAGGAGTGTGCGATGATTGGTGTAATCGTGACGTTTCGCTACGGTGACAACTTCGATGAGCAAGTGGTACGGAAGATCGCTGAAACCGCTCGCGTGAGGTTTGAGGGGATGCCGGGGCTGCGCTCAAAGGCCTTCACCTTCAGTTCCGGAAAGCGTCAGGCGACGAACTTCTACGTTTGGGACTCGGAGGACGCCGCCAAGGCGTTCTTCACTGACGAACTACTTCAACGAGTGACCGGCCTCTACGGTGTGCGTCCTGACGTCGAGTTCGTTCAGGTTGCCACGCTCGTGGAGAACATCCGCGCAAAACCGGATTCTAGATAAGACGTGGCAACTGGGTGTGCGACGAGTGACGCCCAACCCGTCCTTACACCCGACGGGCTACAGCTGGCTGCGCCCGCTTCTGCCCGCGGGTGAACTCCAACGGTGGCAGCATCACTCGATCGCACGCTCGATGCCCAGGAAGCGCGGAACACCGACTCCACAACCCCAACCATAGGCCGGGCGATGCGCATCGCAAGCTTCGGCCGTGCGGTCTTTGCTGTGACCATGATCGGCCTCGGAATCTTGGGCCTGATCGAGGGCGATTTCACTCCGATTTGGACTGGCGTGCCCAAGAGCGTGCCCGCGCGCGAGGCACTGGCCTATCTCTGCGCCTTCATCTCTCTGGCATCTGGCATCGGCCTACTCTGGCAGCGCACAGCCGTCGTCGCTTCTCGCGTGCTGCTGGCCTACCTCCTACTTTGGCTCCTGCTCGTTAGGGTGTCCGGCATCTTCGCGGCTCCCACATCGACAAACGCTTGGTGGGCCTGCGGTGAGACCGCGGTCATGGTGGCAGCCGCCTGGGTTCTCTACGTCTGGTTCCCGGGTGACCGGAATGAGCAGCCTCTGAGCGTCGCTACTGGCGACAAGGGCCTGCGAATCGCGAGGGTACTCTACGGTCTCGGCTTGATCCCCTTCGGTGTAGCCCACTTCACCTATCTCGAAAGGACCGTTGCGATGGTGCCTCGATGGCTGCCTTGGCACCTGGTGTGGGCGTACGTGACCGGCTGCGCCTTCATCGCGGCGGGCATAGCGGTGCTGATCGGTGTGTATGCGCGGCTGGCAGCCACACTCTCGGCATGGCAGCTGGGCCTGTTCACGCTGCTTGTGTGGGGACCCGTCGTGGCGGCAGGCCCCAACGCGTCCGACTGGACCGAGATCGTCGTCTCTTGGGCTTTGACAGCCGCCGCTTGGGTGGTGGCGAATTCATACCGCGGCGTGCCTTGGCTCGCCGTTGGCAAGCGCTAGCCCTGCTTATGTCCTTGAAGAACCCTGGCGTCCCCGAGTCGCCACGTATTACGAATGATGCTGCCTAACCACCGCTTAGAGCTGACGGGCACCTGCAGCGCGCAGCTCCGCCGCGGGCGGCGCTCCGTTGTCGCGCTGCGGAACGTAGAATTCGGAACGCCAGGGCTGATCGCCCGCAGCTGAAGCGGGACTGTTTAGACCGCCAGGAACAGAACCGACCACTGGGGGAAACCATGGTCGATCCACCAGCGTCGCCGAGCCTGACTCGCCAGGGGGCAGCCGCGGCCGGGTCGGTTGCGGTCCTCGCCGGACTCTGGCTGGGCGGACACAACGTCGCGCGCAGCTACTGGGATGCCTGGATCTTTTGGGTGCCGTTCACCCTCCTCTTGGCCACCGTGGGCCTGCTCTGCTGGTGGTTTGCCCTGCAGGGCCAC
>DATJGL010000203.1:0-5721 GCA_035495075.1 Gemmatimonadales bacterium | reverse complement strand
CTCGATCTCGTCATCAGCCACCTTCCCTTCCTGTTCGACTACCTGCAGACCGAGAGCGTATCCCACGCAGAGGGATTGGGCCAGGACCTCGCTGCCAACTATGGGGCCGGGTGGTCGATCGCGCGGTGGGCGATCGACCAGTACGCAACGGACGAGGGGACATTCGTCAAGTCGCTGGTGAACGAACCGACACTTACCGGCCTGCCTAACCTGAGCAGCCACACCGGACAGACGACTCCGTTACTCCTGACGTACTGGAATCTGGCCACCGGCATCTATACCACGCCGGCGTATACGGCCGCCGACCCGCGTATCACGACCCCCAGCTTCGATTTCGCGAACATCTTCAAGGTGGGGCAGACGCAGCTGACCTGCGGCGGGACCCCATGCGGCCTCTTCACTCAATCGGGAAATCCGGTCTATCCGGTTCAGCCTATTCAGGTCTCGGGGTCTTTCAACCAGAGCGTTCAGGGCGTCCCCGGCACGGCTGCCGCATTCTTCCTGCTGAAAGCGACGGCGGCAGGGAAGCAGGCGCTTCAACTTCAGAGCGGCGGGGGCGGGACTCTGTCGCCGGCCAGCAACCTGCGTGTCGGCATCATCCGGGTTCATTGATGCCAACGGTATCATGGCAGCGGCTGGCCGGGCTCTTCGGGGCGTTGGCGACCATGGCCGCCGCGTGCCATCACCAGGCCGCTACACCTGTCCCCAGCGAAGGTGGCATGGCAGTCGACAGCATGGTCGGGAAGGTCCAGATGGTCGGCGTCCAGGCGTCCCCCCGTATCGTGCTGGTTCGCGATGGTGGGGCAGGAAGCCTGACCCTCGTCGGGCAACCCTCTTTGGCGAACGTGGACGGCTTGCGGGTCGGCGTGGTCGGCAAGCTGGATGGCTCAAAGCTCTCGGTGATCCGATTTACCGTGCTCGAGGCGAACGGCGTACCCGCGACGGACGGGCGGCTGGTGGCAGAGGGTGACGATCTCTATCTGGAGACCGCCGATCGGGTCCGTCACCGGCTGGTTCAACCCTCGCCGAAGTTACGCGCTCAGGCAGGCCGTCGAGTCTGGGTGTCGGGTCCCCTGGATCAGGAGCCGGTTGCCTACGGGTTCATCGAGTAGGCTGTACGGGGAAAGACAACGCCGACCGACTCGATCGAGCCGGCCGGCGCCGCGTTGCGCGGTCAGTACCCGAATTCCGGATTACTTGCCGAGCTTGACGACGTTCTCCGCCGCCGGACCCTTCTGGCCCTGCACGATGTCGAACTCGACCCGCTCACCTTCGGCGAGGGTCTTGAAGCCCTGAGCCTGAATCGCGGAATGGTGCACGAAGCAGTCCTTCTGTCCGCCTTCGGGGGTAATGAAGCCAAAGCCCTTGGCGTCATTGAACCACTTGACCGTGCCGGTCGTACGCATTGTTCCTACTCCTTGTGGGTGCGGTAATCGGAGTCCGGACATGCGCCGTACCGACCGACTACGCTCTGTGCGTGAATTGGACCCTCACGCGGGGCTGCCTGCCGCGGCGCGACGCCGCGCACGTGAAACGGCAGGAAGTCAAAAAAGGGCCGGCACCAACGCCAGCCCCTCAGTACTCACGTCGGATCGCGGGCACAAGATATCGGGCGCCGATTGGGTTCGCAAGCGGGGGGCGGCTAGAGGACGCCCGGGTGGCCTACCTGCACACAGACGGGCAAGGTATCCTATGAGACCCAGGCAACAGGCTCCCCTCACAACGCGGGCTACTCCGTGACGGAACTCCGCGGGAAGCTCGAAGAAGGCTTGGCCGGACGATATGCCCTCGAGCGCGAGCTCGGACGGGGCGGCATGGCCACGGTCTTCCTCGCCCACGATCTGCGACACGACCGCTCGGTCGCCCTCAAGGTCCTCCATCCCGAGCTTGCGGTCACCCTCGGGCCGGAACGCTTTCAGCGCGAGATCCGGCTGGCGGCTCGACTGCAACATCCCCACATCCTGACCGTTCTCGATTCCGGTGAGGTCGCCGGACAGCTCTGGTTCACGATGCCCTACGTCGAGGGCGAATCGCTCCGGCAGAGACTCAACCGGGAGCGTCAGCTTCCTCTGGACGACGCGCTCAGAATCACCACCGAGGTAGCGCGGGCATTGGACTACGCCCACACGCACGGCGTGGTCCACCGCGACATCAAGCCCGAGAACATCCTTCTCACGACCGATGGCAGCACGCTGGTCGCGGATTTCGGCATTGCACGCGCGCTGGGAAAAGGCGAGTCGCAGCTGACCGAAACCGGCATGACGGTGGGGACGCCGGCCTACATGAGCCCCGAGCAGGCCGCCGGAGACCCCAATCTCGACGCCCGAAGCGACATCTACAGTCTGGCGTGCGTGCTGTACGAGATGCTGGCCGGCGAACCGCCGTTCACCGGGCCTTCGGTGCAGGCCATGCTGGTTCGCCGGCTGACCGAGGCGCCCCGCTCACTGCGTGAGGTTCGGGACACCGTGCCTTGGACGGTGGAGCACGCGGTGGTGAAGGCCCTCGCCAAGGCTCCAGCCGACCGATTCGCCACCGCCGGTTTGTTTGCGCAAGCTCTACATTCCGGGGCCACGACCCCCTGGCCCACCCCGGCTCCCATTCTGACCGCCCCCACTCCGTTCCAGGTCGCCGCGATGGCTCCTGGCCCAGCTCCCGCCCGGAAGCGGAAGCCGTCGGTCGCGCTCGTCTCCCTCGCGCTCGGCTTTCTCATCGGAGCCGGAGTGCTGTTCGCGTGGCGTCGCTCGCATGGTGACCTCGATGCCTTGGGAGGGCCGAGGCGCGTCGCGGTTCTGCCGTTCGAGAACGTGGGCGCGGCGGACGACGAGTACTTTGCCGACGGCGTCAGCGACGCACTCAGGGGAAAGCTCGCCACCCTCCCGGGGCTCGAGGTGACCGCTCGCAGCAGCGCCGTACAATACAAGAAGAGCGGCAAGCCGGTACAGCTGATCGGCCGTGAGCTAGGGGTGGACTATGTGCTCACCGGGACCGTACGGTGGGCCAAGGGCAAGGACGGCGCGAGCCGGGTCGAGGTGAGCCCGGAGCTGGTAGAGGTGGTTCCCGGGCGGACCCCTCGCACCCGTTGGCAGCAGCCCTTCGTGGCATCCATTACCGATGTCTTTCAGGTCCAGGCCGACATTGCCACCCGGGTGGCGGGCGCGCTTGATGTGGCGATGGGCGACAGCGCTCGGGTGCAGCTGGCCCAGCGTCCTACCGCAAGCCTTCCGGCGTACGATGCGTATCTCAAGGGCCGTAGCTACGAGCAGCGCGCCCGGCTCAACGTCGAGCCGCAGTCCATGGTGATCGCCCGCCAGCTGTACGAGCAGGCCATTCAGCAGGACTCCGCCTTCGGGCTCGCTTGGGCCCGTCTGTCGGAGGCGCACCTCTATCTCGGCCGACGCGAGCCGACCAATCCCTCGCACTTCGCGGACGCTAAGGCAGCGGCGGAACGAGCGGTGGCCCTGACTCCGGCCGCGGCGGAGAGCCATGTCGCCCTGGGCGACTACTACTGGACAGCGGAGGACAATCAGGACCGCGCGATGGCCCAGTACGCGACCGCCCTCAAGACCGAGCCTAACAACACGGAGCTGCTTGCAGCGGTCGCGTGGAACCAGTGGTGGCGTGGCGTCCGGGACTCATCCGTCGCCAACATGGAGCGGGCGAGCGCCCTCGATCCACGATCGCCGGAGCGCGCGCTCGCCGTGGCCCGGATTCACGCGTTCGCCGGGAGCTATTCCAAGGCCGTGTCCGATTTCGACCGTGCCATTGCCCTGGCTCCCGATCAGTACCACGCGTACTTCGACAAGGCCCGCACCTTGGTGGTATGGCGGGGCGATGTGGACGCCGCGCGGAAGGTCATGCAGGAAGCCGAGACCCGGATCGGGCGGGTGGAGTTCGTCAAGAAGATGTGCGTCGCCTGTTTCGACTGGACGGGGCCGCTTGCTTCTGACTACGAGCGCGTCCTCGACCAGCTTTCGCTGGACGACTTTTCGTCCGGCGACTCTATCAACTACTACTCGGCCCGGGCCTATCGCGCGTACATGCACGGCGAGGCGGCGCGGGAGCGAGTCTACTGGGACTCCGCCCGCGTCGTCACCGAGTACCTGGTGCGCGCCCGGCCCAACGACGGGGGATTCCATTACCAGCTTGCAACTGTCTACGCCGGATTGCGCCGGGCCAACGACGCTCAGCGGGAGCACAAGCGCTACACTGAACTGCGTCGAGAACACGGAGACACGGTCTGGATCCGGTCCGACGGTGCGGGCGATTGGGCCTCGTACTGGATGTTTCTAGGCCGGCGGGACGCCGCGATTGACTCGCTTGCGGTGCAGTTGGCTGACACGACCTATCCGTTCGTTTCTCGGGCATCACTCGCGGTGGATCCGTTCTTCGCCCCGCTCCGAGGAAATCCCAGGTTCGACAACCTCCTCAGGGTGAAGTAGATCCAGAAACCACGTACATTGGGACAGCGCCTAGGGTGATCGTCCCCCCGGTCAGCCTACGCCCTCCAGAAACCGCTTCGATGCCGACCTCTTTCCATTTCGGACTTGGTGCCGCTCGTCATGCCCTGCTGATCGCGGGGCTATTTGCGTCTCCCCCATCGGCGTACGCCAGCGAGCCGGTGCCCGCGCCGCGAACGGCGCCGAGCTCCGCAGTTCGCCGCTTCTCGGACGTGACGCTCTCACCCAACGGCGACTACCTCGCCTGGATCGGCCCTCGAGGTGACCAAGCGGGGTCCAACACCGCCGACGGTCTGGTGGTGCTCGATCTCAGGCACCCTTCGCAGCGGCGGGTCGTGACCATCCCCGGAGCGGAGCCGGGAAGCGCCCACGACCTCACCTGGTCCCGCGACAGTCACTCACTCGCATTCCTCGGGACGACCCACAGCGGAGCCGTGCCGGCGCTCTACGTTGCGACGCCGACCGCCGCCACGGCGCGGCTCGTCGCGCGGCTCAGGGGCGCGGTCAGCCGGCCGCGATTTTCCCCGGACGGGTCGCAGCTCGCACTGCTCTACAGCTCGCCGGCAGAGCAGGCAAACGGCCCGCTGGACGCCGCGCCCCGTGATACGGGCGCCATCGACACGCGCATAGACCGCCAACATCTGGCCGTCGTTCCTGCGAGCGGTGGAGCGCTCCGGCAGATCACCGCGGCCGACCTCTACGTGTACGAGTTCGATTGGGCCCCGGATGGGAAGCAACTGGTCCTGAGCGCAGCCGAGGGCTCGGGCAACAACAACTGGTGGGTGGCTCGATTGTACGCGGTGACGCTGTCGGGTGGGGTTCGCGAAATCGCCCGGCCGGCGACTCAGATTGCCCAACCGAGCTGGTCACCCGACGGGAGCAGCATCGCGTACGTCGGCGGATTGATGAGCGACCAGGGCGCAACCGGCGGCGATCTCTGGATGGTGCCCGCTGCCGGAGGCGAACCAAAGAATCTCACTGCCGGGGCCAGGACGTCGGTGGCGTCTTTCGTCTGGAAGTCAGACTCGCGAGCACTGATCGCGGCCGCCTGGGCCGGAGGTGGTTCGGCCATCACCGAGGTTGACGCGCAAAAGGGCGGGATGCGGCAGCTCTGGTCGGCCGATGAATGGGTCACAACCGGCAGTGGAAGCTGGGTGCCTACTTTCTCGGCGGCCGCGGACGGTCAGACAGTCGCAGCGGTTCGTGAGGCGTTCGACCGTGCGCCCGAAATCTGGGCCGGCCCGGTCGGCAATTGGTCTCAAGT
>DATJGL010000202.1:0-6029 GCA_035495075.1 Gemmatimonadales bacterium | reverse complement strand
GCCTTGCGGCTGCTGGCGATGATGAGGACGACGCCGGCAACGACGGCCAGGCCGGCGATGACGGTGGGAATCGGGACGGAGTGTGACTTCTCGGTGGTGACCTTGACCGGTCCCACTTCGGCGACTTTTTCCCGGCTGGTGAACGAGAATCCCCCAACCGACAGGGCGACCACGCCGGCGAAGATAAGAAGGGCTCCGAGGACGGTACCAGGTCTCATGGCCCTTAAAGTAAGGCCGGTGCGGACGGGAGCAAGACGAAGCGGCCCGCCCCAGGGCCGGCCGCTTGGAGAATTGGGAGTAGAGCCGAGGGCAGGTCGGCAGACTTCTCGCTGTAGTTGTTCACTGAAGCATTTGATGGCGGCACCAAAGTAGGATGCCCCCGTGTCCCGTCAAGCCGACCATGT
The DNA here is from genome assembly GCA_035495075.1 of Gemmatimonadales bacterium. Classification (GTDB taxonomy): domain Bacteria; phylum Gemmatimonadota; class Gemmatimonadetes; order Gemmatimonadales; family GWC2-71-9; genus DASQPE01. The sequence goes on along the minus strand of DATJGL010000202.1, from coordinate 5,625 downwards.
CGAGCGTGCGAAGCATCACATGCGGCGTTGCAGCGCCGTCACGCTAAACATTTGTTGCGTCGAGATGCGGTCGCAGCACCCGGGACCGCGAGGGCCCTTACGACCGGCCGCGGGGCAGCCACCTGAACAGCGCCACAACTGGACGGCCCCCATCCGCCCGCTCTACACTTCTCGTCATTCACTGACCCGAACCCAGGATCCTGGATGGCCACCGCCCTGCCCCGGGTCGACGACGAGGCCCCTGCATATCAGCCGTATGTGAGCGCCGCCCAACAGCCGGCGGAGCTTACCATTCGTTCCCTGATTTCGAGCGGGCTCATCGCGGGCGGGGCCATCGCCGGCATCGCGGTCGCGGCTCTGGCAGCGATGTTCGCGAAGCAGGCCGAGGCAGTACAGGTGCCCGCCGCTGATTACCTGGCGCACATCGCCGGGCTGCAACAGATGGTCGGCCCGATCGCCGAAAGCGATCTTTTCGCGCTCCTCATCTTTGTCGGGCTGGGCGCCGTGCTCTACCGCGTCGCCAACCGGTAAGCGATGGCGGCGCCTCGTCGGGTCGTCACCCTGCTGCCGGCGGCGACGGAGATCGTTGCGGCGCTGGGTGCCGGCCCGAGCCTGGTCGGTGTGTCTCACGAGTGCGACTACCCTGATTGGGTAAATGGCTTGCCCCGGCTCACCACGACGCCGATCGATCCGAATGACTCCGCTGCACAGATCGACGAGGAGGTTCGGCGACTACGGACAGAGGGCCGCCCGGTGATCGGTGTTGACGGCGAAGCCCTGCGCCGGCTCGCGCCGGATCTTGTCGTGACCCAGGGCCTCTGCGAAGTGTGCGCCGTCGCCGACGGAGAGGTGCACCGGCTCGCCGCGCTGCTGGACCATCCCCCTCAGATCATCTCGCTCAGCGCCACGACGGTCGCCGGTATCTGGTCTGACATCCGGCGAGTCGCGGCAGCGCTCGGCCTCGACGCCGAGGCGGAGAGAATCGTCGAGGGTCTGGCCGGGCGGCTGGCGCGGCTGTCGGCGGGCTCACAGCAGATGGAGGCCAGACGCGTCGCCTGCATCGAGTGGCTGGAGCCGCTCTATCTCGCGGGCCATTGGGTCCCCGAGCTGGTAGCGGCAGCGGGCGGTCGCGATGTGGGGGCCCGGGCCGGCGATCATTCCACGGTTCGCAGCTGGCACGAAGTGGCCGCGCTGGAACCCGAGATAGTGCTGGTGATGCTCTGCGGGTTCGGGGTGGAGCGCGGCACCCGCGACCTGGACGCAGTGACCGACCCGGTGGCCGCCGGTCTGCTCGATCGAGTCCCCGTGTGGGTGCTCGACGGCAATGCTTACACCTCCCGGCCGGGGCCACGCGTCGTGGATGGGGCGGAGCGCATTCAGGCCGCGCTCCGGGACCGCGAGATTCCCGGGCTTCGCCGCTGGCATCCAGCCTATCGGGCCGCATGATTCCACAGCTCAATCCGGTCGAGCTGGTTGCGTTACTGTTCGTGGCCGTAATCGGCGTAAGCCTGCTGGCTCGCCGCTTGATGGTGCCGTATCCTATTCTTCTCGTGATCGGCGGCTTGGCGCTGGCGCTGATCCCGGGTCTCCCGGCAGTACGGCTCGATCCCGCGATCGTCTTCTTCGTCTTCCTGCCGCCGATTCTCTGGGCGGCGGCATACGTCACGTCGTTCCGCGACTTCCGCGCGAATCTCCGGCCGATCGGATTTCTCGCGATCGGCCTGGTTCTGGCCACGACGGCGACAGTGGCCATGCTGGTGCATGCCCTGATCCCCGGGATCAGTTGGGCCGCCGCCGCGGCCCTCGGGGCGATCGTCTCGCCGCCCGACGCCGTCGCCGCGGTGGCGATCCTGCGCCAGCTGCGCATTCCGCATCGGGTGCTCGTGGTGCTCGAGGGCGAAAGCCTGGTGAACGACGCCACGGCTCTGGTGCTCTATCGGACCGCGGTCGCCGCGATGGTGACGGGGAGTTTCAGCCTGGGCGCCGCGGCGCAGGACTTCGTCTTCGCGGCGGTCGGAGGGCTCGGCATCGGGCTCGTGGTCGGCGGCTTGTCGGGATTCGCGCTCCGCTGGTCAAAGGACAGCCTCGCCGATATCGCAATCACGCTGCTGGCGCCCTATGTCGCCTGGTCCTTGAGCGAGCGAGCCCACACCTCCGCGGTGCTGGCCTGCGTAGCCGGCGGACTCATGGTCAGGCGCTTCTTCAGCCATGCGGTGTCGCCGGCTACCCGGCTCCAGGCAACCGCGGTGTGGGGCCTTCTGGTCTTTGCGCTGAACGGCGTGATCTTCATCCTGATCGGCCTTCAGCTCCGCACGCTGGCTCAGTCCGTGCGGCCAGGCGAGCTGACGGCGCTAGTGTGGCAGGGAATCCTGGTGAGCGCCGTCGCGATCCTGACCCGTATCATCTGGGTCCCGATCGCCACCTGGCTGCCGCGACAAATACCCAGCATTCGGGCGCGCGACCCCATGCCCCCATTGCAGGTGATCGCCTTGGTGTGCTGGGCCTCGATGCGAGGCATCGTCACACTCGCCGCCGCGCTGGCACTGCCGCTTACGACCGCCGACGGCGCAAAGCTTCCCTTTCGCGAGCAGATCATCATTCTCGCGTTCATCGTGATCCTGGTGACGCTGGTGGTACAGGGTCTTTCATTGGGACCGTTGGTCCGATGGCTTCGACTCCCGGACGATCGCACCCTCGAGCTGGAGGAGATTCAGGCCCGTGACCGCGCGGTCCGCGCCGCCCTGCAGCGCATTTCCGAGATCGAGAGCCGGGTGGGCGGACCCGACGAGCAGCTGGCCGACCTCCGCCGGCATTACGAGGACCGGGCTCGTGCAATCGCCGACCGCCAGGCGGGCGTTCCGCCCAGTTCTTCGCTGGCGGAGGCGGCGTTCAAGCGCGCTCGCCACGAGACTCTCAATGAAGAACGGCGCGTTCTCATTTTGCTCCGCGACCGGGGCGAGATCAGCGACGAGGTCCTGATCGAGCTCGAGCGTGAGCTGGATCTGGAAGCATCGACCAACGGCCTAGCCAATCTCCAGGCGCCACTGGGAACAACGTCCCTGGGCTCGCGCGTTGGGGGAAGGAGGTGAGCATGGCGACCCGCGACGACAATCGGGATCTGGGCTTCGGCTCCGTGGTGTCCCAGCAGAGCCGACAGCGGTTGATCAACCGCGACGGCAGCTTCAACGTGGTAAGGGACGGCCTGCCCTTCTGGTCTTCTCTCAGCCTCTACCACGCTTTGATCGACCTCACATGGCCTCAGTTTTTCGCCGTGGCAGCAGCTGGGTACCTGCTGGTCAACGCCGGATTCGCGGGTCTCTACCTCCTTTGCGGGCCAGGCTCGCTGCAAAGCGTGGAGCCCCTCCCCGTATCCAGTCCGTTCCTGCGGGCGTTCTTCTTCAGCGTCGAAACGTTCGGCACGATCGGCTACGGCAACATCATGCCGGTGGGTCTTGCAGCCCACGCCGTGGTAACCCTGGAATCTTTCCTCGGCCTCAGTTTTCTCGCCGTGGCGACCGGAATCATCTTTGCCCGGTTCGCGCGCCCATCGGCTCGGCTGCTGTTCAGCCGCTCAGCCATCGTCGCTCCGTATCAGGGGATGTCAGCCTTCGAGTTCCGTCTGGTGAACCTCCGGCGAAGCCAGCTGCTCGAGGTCGAATGCAAGGTCATGCTGAGCCGGGTGGAGCCGAGGGACGGCAAGCCGTTCCGGAATTACTACAGCCTGCCGCTCGAGCGATCCCGAGTGTCCTTCTTCCCAGCAGCCTGGACCGTGGTCCATCCCATCACGGACGACAGTCCGCTGCGCGGAGCCACCCGCGACTCGCTCCTCTCGGAGGACGCGGAGTTCATCGTGCTGCTGACCGGCTACGACGAAACGTTCGCCACGATCGTTCATACCAGGACGTCGTACAAGCCGCATGAAATCGTCTGGGGCGCGCGGTTCGCCGACGTCTTCAACCACGGGGATCCGCGCGGCGTCCTCAGCATCGACGTGGGACGGCTTCACCAGATCGAGTCCGCCCCGCTGCCGGCAGTCGGTCTATCTTCAACTTTGCCATGAACGAAAACTCGCGTCGTTTCCTCGAGGCCCTGCTCGACGCACCAGGCCCGAGCGGGTTCGAGACCGGCCCCGCGCGGGTGTGGCGGGCGGAGGCCGAACGCTTCGCCGACCGGGTGTCGGCGGACGTGGGCGGGAACTCGCTGGCGACCGTTAATCCGGAAGGCCAGCCCCGAATCATGTTCGCCGGTCACATCGATGAAATCGGCCTCATGGTCGTGCACATCGATGACGAGGGCTACGTCCACTTCGAGCCGATCGGGGGTTGGGATCACCAGGTCTTCGTCGGCCAGCGGGTGGTGCTACTCGGTCGCGAGGGACCGGTCCCCGGAGTGATCGGCAAGCTCGCGGTTCACGTGCAGGAAAAGGAAGACCGGGACAAGGTCTCGAAGCCGTCCGATCTGTGGATCGATATCGGCGCGGCCGGCCGGGCCGACGCTGAAGCTCGGCTTCGGGTGGGAGACGCGGGCGTGCTCGCGTCCTCCGTCCAGGAATTACCCAACGGCCGCATCGTAAGCCGGAGCCTCGACAACCGGATCGGCGCCTTTGTGGTGATCGAGGCGCTCCGGTTGCTGGCCACCGACCGACCCGGAGCCTCGGTCACTGCGGTCGCAACGACCCAGGAGGAGATTGCGTACACTACCGGCGGCGGCGCGCGCACGACAGCCGTCGGCCTCGATGCCAAGGTCGCCATCGTGGTGGACGTGACCCACGCGACCGACCATCCCGGCGCGGAGAAAAAGCGGCACGGTGACATCAAGCTGGGCGGCGGAGTGGTGCTCGCCCGCGGCTCGGCCGTCAACCCGGTGGTGTTCGAGCGGCTCGCCGCCGCAGCGCAGGCGGAGGGCATCCCCTTCAGCATTCAGGCCGCGCCAAAGTACACTGGCACCGACGCAGACGCGATCTACACTGCGCACCAGGGCATCGCTACCGGGTTGGTCTCGGTGCCCAATCGCTACATGCACAGCCCCAACGAGATGGTCGCGTTGGAAGACCTGGAGCGCGCGGCCCGACTGCTGGCCGCGTTCGCGCGGGGTGTAGGACCGAACGCCGACTTCGTTCCCCGCTAAGACAGAATTGCCAGCCCGGCGGCGGGCCTGGCGCTGGTCGAAAGAACTGACCATGCCGATTCTCGATGGCGACAAAGTGGTGGCTGCCCTGCGCGGTGCTTTCACACGGGAGGTAGGCCGACAGGGCCTGCTTACCCTTGCGGCTGAGCGGATTCGTGCCGCGGGCGCCCCGTATACGTCGGTGTACCTGTACATGCTCCAGGGCAACGACCTCGTGCTCGAGGCGTTCGCGGGCCGGGAAACCGAGCACACCCGCATTGCGGTCGGGCAAGGCGTGTGCGGCACCGCAGTCGCTACCGGCCAGGATCAGAACGTGCCCGATGTAACGGCCGTCGCAAACTATCTCGCCTGTAACAGCTGGACCCGGTCCGAACTGGTGGTGCTCATCCGCCGGGGCGACGTCATTCTGGGACAGATCGATATCGACAGTGATGAGCCGGGCCCGTTCACTGCGGACGAGGAGGGGGCGGTGCGGAAGGTGGCGGATGCGCTGGCGGT
>DATJGL010000201.1:0-2572 GCA_035495075.1 Gemmatimonadales bacterium | reverse complement strand
TGGACCCGGCCAGCCATTTGAAGGATTTCGTTGGCGCCGAGGTACATCCTTTGGAGCACGTTTCGACCGCGATCCACCACATTCCCGTATCGCGCATCGTAGATCACCACCGTGTCGAGCCCGCGTAGATTGAGCGCTGACTGACCCGCAGCCGTCATGGCGAGTAGCCAGGGATGGTCTACCTCGCCCTCGAGAAATGGGCGAATGACTCTGATCGGCTCTCCTCCGTGGTAGAACGCTGTGTTGAGCCGCTTCCATTGCTCGCCCAGGCCGACAGCCAGCTGCTCCACTTCAGCCCGGGTCGGCACGAAGACGGCGACACCTCGCCTTTCCTTGATGACGTGCCGGATGAAACGATCGTCGAGAAAGGCGTCTGGCTTGAGGGGGAGCACCTTGACGGAGGCTCGGAGAGTCGGGTCGAACGCCTGGGTGTTCAGAACATCGGCACTGCTGAGGTAGCGGGCGTAGAAGCTGGGATCAACCGTCGCGCTGAGCCAGATGAACCGGCATCTCGCGCGTTTGCCGAGGGCCAGGCAAAGCTCGAGCTCGGCCGAGGTCTGATGGATCTCATCGACGACAAGGGTGTCCCGGCCGGTGATAAGCCCGTCCTCGAACCAGCGGCGGGCGATTCCGGTCGTGACGATGACAACGTTCCACCCGGGCGTTTCCGGGGTCGCTTCGCGTTCGCGATTCACCACGCCGACCCGCAGCGGCTCGGCGAGAATCGTCTCTGCGATAGGGCGTATGCCGAGTGTCTTGCCGACCCCGGTCCCGGCGACGATACCAAAGCCCTTCCCCCCGGAGGCCCAGGCCCGAAGCTCTTCGCCATGCTCTCGCTCGAGCACGGTCTCGATCCGGAGCCCGAGGGCAAGCTCGATCGTCTCACAGGCTGCGCGCGTGGGTGCGATCACGATGATCCGGCCTCGCGGGTGGGCGGCTGCGCGATACGCCTCGGGATCGGGCGGGAGCAGGTGATTTCGGGCGGGCTGCATCGCCGGGAAGATAGATCGGGTGGAAGCGACGGGGAGTGACCGGCAGACAATCGAATGCCCCCACATGTGCGGAGGCATTCGGAAACGACTACCCAGATCTGGGAGATCTAGCGCCGGGAAGGCGCATTGGCAGGTTAGTCGTCTCAGTCATCTCTGTAATAGGCGACGTCGCGCGTCCGATCGCGATAACGGTCCCGGCCGTCTGCTTCCCATCGGTAATAGCGGCCGCCCCGTTCGTACACCTCGACGCGACGGAGAGGTTGGCCGTCGAACCAGCGGCTGTAGTACCGTCCCCCGCCGTAGTACACGACCACCGGGCGATATCCGTACCGACGCCACCAACCGTAGGCATAGCCCCGCGGCGCATGGATCCGCTCCACCAGGACGATCGGAGGTGCGTAGCGCCCCACCACAACCACACGGCGGGGCCGGGGATACGCCACTGCGGCCGCGGGCTCACCAACGACCACGTGGCCGGTAACCGGACCGCTTCGAATCACGACGCCCGCTTGAACCACCTGCGCTGAGGCGGGACCAGCAGCGAGCAGCATACCGAAGGCGAGACCGCCTACCACCACGTGCGCTTTCATATGTTCCTCGGAAAAAGGGATCGACTACCCGGATTCCTCAACTCGCCAGCCACGTGCCAAAGACTCACTCGATTGTGCTGGCGGCACATGCGTCCACGCCGCCCGGGCTGCGCCGTCTCAGCCAGGGGACGCCAGCCCGGCGCCCGCGTTAAGGGGTTATAGCCGTCTGAAGGGGGACCGAACACCGCCCGAAACTGGGGTGATTTTGCGGTGCAGCGATCTGCTTGACAGGGTAACAAGCCAACCGCATACTAGGGGCCGCTTTTGACGCGCGGACCAAGTTCCAGTGAAGAGCTACCCGCCACGGCGGGACTGCGACGTGTGGTCGCTAGCGCGGCCCGTCGCTGCTCCTGCGTCCTACCACTAAAGCGCCCGGGTTGAGCCATGCTTCGCGACTTCTTCGCGCACCTTTTTAAACCGACAACGGAGGCAGCTATGGCCGCGGATTTCTTCATTGGTGAGTCCCTGGTGGGTGACGGGAATGAAATCGCCCACGTGGACCTGATCATCGGCAGCAAGTCCGGGCCTGCTGGAGCAGCCTTCTGCCACGCGCTTTCCAACAACAAGGACGGATTCTCGACTCTGCTGGCCGTCGTGACACCGAACCTGCCCTGTAGGCCGGATACGCTCCTCTTCAACAAGGTCACCATCAAGGGCGCCAAGCAGGCGGTACAGATGTTTGGCCCCGCCCAGGCCGCGGTGGCGCGAGCCGTGATGGACAGCGTCGCGTCAGGCGTGATCCCGAAGGACAAGGCAAACGACTATTGCATTCTGACCGGTGTGTTCATCCACTGGCAGGCTGAGAGCGACAAGAAGATCTACGACTTCAATTACCAGGCAGTGAAGGAATCGATCCAGCGGGCCCTGGCGGGCAAGCCGACGGTCGACGACGTGCTCGCGAAGTACAAGGCCGCGCGGCATCCGTTCGCGAGTGGCGCCGAGGGCTGATCCGCGAGCGCCGGTAACTGGAAGTCTGACGAGGGGCGGCCC